>DATFQX010000040.1:0-2286 GCA_035263865.1 Xanthobacteraceae bacterium | reverse complement strand
CTGCGACTTCATCGCGAAGGCGTGGCTGCGCTCCTGCATGATCGAGGAGCCTTCGCCGTAGTCCTCGCCGACGATGATGAGCGCGCCGCCGGTGACGCCGCTCGAGGCGAGGTTGGCGAGCGCGTCGGAGGCGACGTTGGTTCCCACCGTCGACTTGAAGGTCGCGGCGCCGCGCAGCGGGTAATTGATCGACGCCGCGAGCGCGGCAGCGGCGGCGGCTTCGTTCGCGCTCGCCTCGAAGCGGATGCCGAGATCGCGCAGCACGTCGTCGGCATCAGCGAGCACGTCGACCAGGTGCGAGATCGGCGCGCCCTGGTAGCCGGAGACGTAAGACACGCCGGACTGCAGCAGCGCCTTGGTGACGGCGAGAATACCCTCGCCGCGGAATTCCTCTCCGGCGCCGAGCCGAAGCTTCGCGACCTCGCTTTTGAACGAGCGTTCTGCCATCCGCGTCCCTTGGCGTCCTCCGCTGCGACCCCTTCTATGTGGGCCGCAATTGACTCAACTCCACGCCACCGCGATTATAATTGAAAGAACGTATCCTCAATAGGCTCTCTGCTCGGAGAGGGGAAATACCATGCGCTCGACCTTCATCGCCGGCGCCCTCGTGATCGCGGCGGCATCGGCGGCATCGGCCCAGGAAGTCACCCTGCGCGCGGTTTCCGCCTTCGCCGAAAAGACCACCTATTCGCGCGGCTTCGAGCTCTTCGTCGAGCGGGTGAATCGGGACGGCAAGGGCGTGCTTCAGATCAACTATATCGGCGGACCGAAGGCCATGCCGCCATTCGAGGTCGGCAACGCGCTCAAGTCCGGCGTTGTCGATCTCGCGAATTCGACCGGGGCTTTCTACACCAACGTGATGCCCGAGGCCGACTCCTGGAAGCTGACCGAACGGCCGATGTCGGAGCTGCGCAAGAACGGGGGGTACGACTACATGTCGCACCTCTATGCCGAGAAGATGAATGCGATCTTCCTCGCGCGGCACGTCGATGGAAATCCCTTTCACCTCTATCTCAACAAGCCGATCTCGAGCCCCGATCTCACCGGCCTCAAGATTCGCATTACGCCTGTCTACCGCGATTTTTTCCAGGCGCTCGGAGCGACCGTCGTCCAGACCGCGCCGGGCGAGGTTTATACGGCGCTGGAGCGGGGAGTGGTTGACGGATATGGGTGGCCGATCACAGGCATCTTCGATCTCGGTTGGCACGAGAAGACGAAGTATCGCGTCGATCCCGGCTTCTACACTGCCGAAGTGTCGATCCTGGTCAACAAATCAACCTGGGACAGGCTCACCGATGCCCAGCGCGATCTTCTGCGAAAGGCGGGAGAGCAAGCGGAAGGGGCTGCGGTCGCGATTTTCGCTGAAGAGAACGCCAAGGACACCAAACGTCAGGCCGACGCCGGCATTCAGACGATCAAGCTCGAGGGCGCCGACGGAAAGCTCTATCACGACAAAGCCTACGAGGCCGGCTGGGCGGGGGTCATCCGCCAGAGCCCGCAACACGGCGCAAAACTGAAGGAGTTCTTCGCCAAGGCCAATTAGCGCGACGATCGACGGAGCCATCCCCGCATGGCGAGACTGTCGCAGTGGTACAGTCGCCTGCTCGAAGCGCTGATGCTGCTGTCGTGCCTTCTGCTCCTAACCATGACGTTGCTGATCGGCGCCGATGTGCTGCTGCGCAACATCGGGCTGGGCGGGATCGCGCCGAGTAACGAGATCTCCGAGGACATCATCTATCTCTTGACGCTCTTTGCCGCTCCCGGCCTGTTGCGGCAAGGGCAGCACATCCGCATCGACATCGTGCTGTGCGCGCTGCCCGCCAACGTCGGGTGGCTGCTCGAATGGGTGAGCGACGTTCTCGGCCTGATTTGCTGTCTCTACTTCGTCTGGTACGGAACGCGCGTTGCGGTGGCAAGCTTCGAGAGCGGCGCGCTTTCGATCAAAACGCTGATCATCCCGGAATGGTGGCTGCTCGCGCCGATGCCGCTGAGCTTCGTGCTGCTCAGCGTCGAGTTTCTCTTTCGCATGCATCGTCTGGCCTTGGCCGAGCGGCGCCCCCGGGACGATGCGGTGTCCGCGTCCTAGGGAACCGATATGTCCTGGCAGCTTGCCTCGCTGCTGCTTCTCGGCGGCTCCACGGTGCTGCTGTTCATCGGCCTGCCGGTCGCCTTCGCGTTCATGGCGATCAACATCGTCGGGGCGATCCTGTTTCTCGGCGGCGACGCGGGCTTAAGCCAAATGCTCAGGAACAGCGCCGCGGCGGTGATCAATTTCTCGCTGACGCC
>DATFQX010000039.1:0-2401 GCA_035263865.1 Xanthobacteraceae bacterium | reverse complement strand
GCAGTCCCTGCTGGTGGTCGTGCCTAGCGACAGCCGGCTGGAAATCGAGGCCATGGTCTCGAACCGCGACATCGGTTTTGTGCAGCCCGGACAAGAAACCGAGATCAAGATCGACACCTTCAATTTCACCCGTTACGGCCTGCTGCACGGGCGAGTGCTCACGGTCTCGCAGGACGCCATCGTCCGCGACCGCAAGCAGGACCGCCCCAATGAGCGGCCGCTGGGAACGCAGAACGACACGAGCGAGCCGGTGGGCCAGGAGCTGAACTACAGCGCCCGCATTTCGCTCGACCGCGACAAAATGCAGATCGATGGCCGGATGGTCAATTTGTCACCTGGCATGGCGGTGACGGTGGAAATCAAGACGGGATCGCGCACGATCCTGAGTTATCTCTTATCGCCGCTGCTGCGTTACCAGCAGGAAGTTTTACACGAGCGGTGAAGCGTGTCGCGGCGCAGCGCCTCGGAGAACGACGCACACGTCCTCCTGGTCGTTCTACGAAGTCGAGTTCGCGGTCAATGTGCTGCTCATCTTGTCTGGAATCGGCCCGGTCTAATCTCCTTACGAGCCAAGAGGTCATCATGAACATTCCCCGCCGACGATTCATACATCTGGCAGGAAGCGCTGCCGCGCTGTTGGTGGTGTCGCGCGTCGAGGCGCAGACCTATCCGACGCGGCCGGTGCGTGTGATCGTGCCGTTCGCGCCCGGAGGCCCGGCCGACATCGTGGCGCGGTTGCTGACGCAGAAGCTCGGCGAGCATTTGGGCAGGCAGTTCTATGTCGAGAACGTAGCCGGTGCGGGCGGCAATCTCGGCATGCGCGCGGCGGCTCGAGCCGCGCCCGACGGCTATACCCTCGCACTCGTCTCTTCGAGCTTCATGGTCAATCCGGGCCTTTATCCCCACGTCCCATACGATCAGGCCAAGGACTTCGTCCCGGTAACTCTTCCGGCCTATGCGCCGAACGTGCTGGTCGCGAGTCCGTCGCTGCCGGTCAAGAGCGTCGAGCAACTCGCCGAATTCGTGAAGGCTAATCCGGGCAAGCTGAGCTTTGCGTCCGCGGGGATGGGAACCACGCCCTATTTGTCCGGCGAGTTGTTCAAGCTGTCGCTTGGCGCCGATCTCGTGCATGTGCCGTTCAATGGTTCAGCGCCGGCGATCCAGTCGACTCTCGGTGGCCACACTCAGTTCGCGTTCGTCGTCCTCGCGCCGGCCGTACCGCACATCAAGGAAGGAAGCCTGCGTGGGCTTGCTGTCTTGAGCGCCGAGCGCTCCTCCGCGCTGCCCGATGTGCCGACGATCGCGGAAGCGGGATTTCCCGGCCAGGAGGCCGACACCTTGCTCGGCGTGCTGGTTCCCGCCGGAACACCCAGCGAGATCATCGATCTACTGCACCGGGAAATCGTGCGCATCGTGGCATTGCCCGACGTGAAAGAGCGCCTGGATGCCATCGGTTTCGTGCCAGTGGCGAATACCCCTGACGAGTTCGCTGCCGTCATCAAAGCGGAATCCGAACGCTGGGCCAAAGTTATTCGCGCCGCCAACATCAAGGCCGAACTGTGAGTGACCGCTGCTCATTACCGTCAGCAGAGTCAGCTGCTGAGGCGAAGACGTCGGGCGCGTCTTTTTTGTTCGCCGGATCCATTTAGCAGGGCATCATGACCATGTGGGCTGAGCAGCTACCCGTTACGGCCACCGCATTTATTCTCAAGATCGGTACCGCGCTTTTGATCACGTTTGCCGCAATGCTCGTGCTTGTTCACGCCGAGATCTACTTCTCCCATCCGCTGACAATGCAGCATTGCATGAGCGAGCTCTTCTAAGCCGCATAGCTCGCCGCAACTCCCTCGCGTTCATTGAGCTGTGGCTAACTGTCAACGCGTCCACGTTCTAGCGAGGAGCGGAGTAGTAGTAGACGTCCTGGATCGAGGTCGGCCGTATGACGATCGTCCGCTGCGTCCCGTCGGCGGCATAGGCGCTCACGGGAATGTCGTGCAGATTGTCTTGAAACCTTCGCAAGGCATTCAACGCCTCGGTGGCAGGCCGTTGCTTCGCGGCCCGAGCCTCGGACGCCGGTTTCTTCGCGGCGGCGGCGCGGGGCTGCGCCTCGGCCGCGGGTTTGGCGGCCCGCCGTCCCTCGGCCACCGGCGGCGGCTCGCGCCGAGGCGCCATGACTTGGCGCCGCTGCTTCGGGATGTGTCTTTCCCCCACGACCGCCGGCGGCGGTGACGTCTCCTGCTGGGGCGCCGTGGCTTGGCTCTGCGGCTCTGCGATGTGCTGCTCCTCGGCGACCGGCGCTGGCGCCGGCGTTTGCTGCTGAGGCGCTTCGCTCCGCTGCGTTGGAACCTGCCGTTCTTCGGCCACCGGCGCTGGCGCCGGCGTTTGCTGCTGAGGCGCTTCG
>DATFQX010000038.1:0-5935 GCA_035263865.1 Xanthobacteraceae bacterium | reverse complement strand
GATCTGCGCTGCGTTGGCGCTGCGCTGCGACGAACCCGTGAGGACGTCCCATACGAACGTTGTGACCGCCCCCGCCGTGAGCGCCTCCTGCACTCGGGCTTCGCTGTTCGCGAGCGCAGCTTCGTGCTGCCGCCTCTCCGCAAAAAGTGCAGCGAGAACATATGCGCAGAGCGCAACAGCCAGGATGCCGGCGCGAGCGGCAAGCACGCGCTCAGCCACTGGAAGACCGGGATCGCCAAAGTGACCGATTCCAATCGTTGTTGTGATGACGATTGCAACCGTTACGATGAACGCCGCGGCCGCAGCGAAAGCGGGCTGGCAGCGTGCGGCGATCCATAACAGGATCGGAAACAGCAGAGCGATCGGCACGATCGTTGTCCAAGGCTGCTGTGGCAGTTCAATGACGATGGTGCTCATGACGATGAGCAATGCCAACCCGAGAAAACCTTCAATGGTTTCGCCGCGCGCTGGCGGCTCGCGTGCGACCGAAGCGAGCCCGATCACCAGCGGCGCGACAGTGACGATGCCCAGCGCGTCGGATGCGAACCAGTTCTGCCAGGTGATGAGAAACGGTGCCGTCGAATCGTGGAATAGGACAAATCCAAGGGTCCCGCCGATCCCGGAGACAGCAGTTGCGACGATCGCTGCCCCTAGAAAGGCGAGCACGTGGCGCAGCCGATCGAGACTGAAGGGCCAACCGAAATAGCGCTCGATCAGGCCGGCTGCCAGCAGGGCTTCTCCGGCATTGCAGACGGCGAAAACCACGGAGCTCAAAAGGTTTCGATCGCCCATCAGATTGGCCGCGATGGTCGCGACCATAGTCCCAGCCGTCACCCCCCAACGTGCATTCCGTCCCAAAGCGATCAACGTGCCTGCCGCAACGCCGGCGGCCGGCCAGAACTCTGCCACGCCCTCAGGGGTGAGCAGGGCGAGGCTCATCTTTGCCGACAGGGCGTAAACGCACCCGACCACAACGGCGAGCCAGAGCGAGCTCGTCCAACGCCGCGCCGGCTGAGCGTCAGCTCGCAGATTCTGCAGCAGTCTCGTACGCATTTTTCGTACTAGCCCACGGCGCGTCACGGGTGTCGAAGCCGGCCGTCGCGAGCTGCAGCCACCGCACTGCGGAGGAGTGTGATGAATCTCGCGTCGTCTCAGGGCTGACTTGGGCTCTACCCATCCCGTGCAGCCGGTTTCCCTCACCCTCAGCCTAGCACGGAGCGGGTGGGTGGGGGCTTTTATCTGATCAGATCCACGCCGTTTTTCTCAATTGAAATCCTTAAACCGATCCGGCGTATCCACGGTCCGCTACACAGCCCTCGCGCCGATCAAGCCCGCTCGATCGCACCATGAAATGACCGGCACGGCCCTTGGACTTGCAGACAATTTCGCGGACGGAATCATTCGCCAAACGAATCGTCGAACTTGCCAAGGACGGCGAGCGCAGTCCCGGTCTCTTGTGTGAAAGCGCAATCGAGAAATTAGGCGGGCATTTGTTTGGGGACTAACTGGGGGAAGCAGCCGCAAGCCCCGCAGCGCGACAACTTTTTTTGAGGGCCAAGAACAGTCCAAGCCGCTGAAATAGCTACAGATGTAGCTAGGCCGTGTGGGCGGATTCCGATAACGGGATTTACCGCTGGGGCCCCGAAAGGCGCAACTCACGCTCTGCACGAAATACGTTGCTGTAGAGGCCTGCAATCCACCAACGCCCAGTCGAGGTAACATTGAGGTAATCGATAGCGGCCTGGATGTGCGGAGAGATGTTGTTCCAATAAAACTGCGGATATTTATCGATGATGTCCGCCGGCGACTCGTAGCCGAGCTGCCTGTTCAAACCAATCTCTTCAAATTCGTAGTAAAGCGCATTGGCCTTTCTCAAATAGTGAGGATCGCCAAGCTGACCGATGAGATCTGCGGCTCGCAAGAGTGACCCTAATTCGTCAATTCCCTGCTCGTCTTCCGTCTCGTCGGTGGGCGAGACGTATGGGAACCGCGTGAACTCGATCGCACCAGCGATCCGTGCGCTGTCGACTTCCTCGACTGCCGCAAAACGATCCAGTACAAACAACTTCGACCGCTCAACGTGATATGGAGCAAGCGCGGCGTCGGAGGATCCGCGCGGCAATGAAATCTTGCGGCCAGTCCCATCAACGACATAGCCATCATCCTTGTCCCCTTTGACGACGCCACGGACGTACCCAATGTCATGCGTCAGGCAGGCGACGACAAAGTTCGAATAATCGGTCGGTGTCAAACGCTGCGATAGCGCACGACCCTTGAAGATGTCATGGCCCACCAGAGTGACGAGCATCGTATGCTCGACGTTGTGGTAGAGGGCATCGCTATTCCCAATGCATTCAAGCGCCAGCCGGGCGGCAAACGGAATGAGTTCCGCCAAACGCGCATGCGAAGACCCAAACCGGTCCTTCATATCGGAGGCGAGGAACGAGCCCAGAGCTTCTGCCGCTAGCGCGGGCAACGTAATCATGCATTCGTGGTCTGATTATTGTACTATAATCATGGATTAGTGGTCGTAGGTCAATTCGGGAGCCTTGAGTGCTGCGCGCGCGCCGCGAGCGGCCAAGCGGCTGCACCGCCGCCGAGCAGCGTGATGAATTCGCGCCGCGTCATTCGATCACCTCGTCGGCGATGGAGAGCACGCCTGGCGGCACCTCGATGTTGAGCGCACGAGCCGTCGGTAGGCTGAGGACGAGGTCGAGCTTGGTCGACTGCACCACCGGCAGGTCGGCGGGCTTCTCGCCCCTGAGAATTCGTCCGGTGTAGATGCCGACGTGGCGATAACCATCGGCAAGGTCTGCGCCATAACTCATCAGGCCACCGGCAGCGATTTGGTTGATGCTCAATTGATCAAGGCAGGCTGGGGTGCCTTGGCTCCTTTGAATGCAGGCATCACCTCGTTCGCGAACCGATCGAGCTGCTCCAAGGCAACCTTCTCCGGCACGCCGACCGAGAGGCTTACCGAGATGCGGTCGAGCCCTGGGTATTTCTTCTCGAGCGCCTTGATGTGCTCGATCAGGTCGTCGGCATTACCGCACAGGAAGCCGCCGGCCTTGACCGCATCCTCGATGCGGGGCAGCTTGGCGCTCGGCGCACGCTTGGGATCGCGCATGATCTCTACCTGCTCCTCGGTGATTGCACGCACCAGACGCAACTCGCCAAACATCTTCATGTTTTCTTCGTAATACTTCGCCGCTTCCTTCATCCCCTGCTCGCGGCTATCGGCCATGTAAAAGTGGAAGCCGAAGCATAGTCGTTCGCCGAGCTCGATCGGCTTTCCGAGCTTGGCATGCACTGTCTGCCAGTCGAGCACGACTTTATGCATCGCCCCACCCTCGGCCGAGCCCCCGCCTACCATGCCCTGGATGCCGTGCTTGGCCATGAACTCGAGCGCGCGCATCGAGCCGCCCTGGATCGGTTGCCAGCACTCGACCGGCAGTTTGAAAGGTCGCGGGACGAGGGTGAGCTCTTTGAGGGTGTATCCGCGATAAGGCACGTTGGGCGGCAGCGTGTAGTACTTGCCCTTGTGCGAGAAGCGCTCGTTGTTGAATGCATTGAAGATGATATCGACCTGCTCCTCAAAGAGCGCCCGATTGGCCTCCTGGTCGCGCAGTGGGGAGCCGAACGTTTCCACCTCGCGCGAGTGGTAGCCGCGACCGACGCCAAAGATGATGCGGCCGCCGGTGAGGATGTCAACGGTGGCGAAGTCCTCCGCCAGCCGCAGCGGGTGCCACATTGGAGTGATATTGAAGCCGCAACCAATCTTGATGTTTTTCGTTCGGTGCGCGAGGTGCAATGCCATAAGGATGGCGTTGGGAATGCATTCAGTGCCTTCGGGCTGAAAGTGGTGCTCGGCCATCCAGAAACAATTGTAGCCAAGCCCATCCATGAGCGTGGCCATGGACTCGGCCTTGCTCAGCGCAGTTGCGAGGTGGGTGTTCGAGTAACGCCGCTCGTTGATGGGCGTTCCGCCATAACCGATGTTGTCGAGGTCGGTATGGCCGGCATAGAGGCTGTCAAACTTGGTGATCATCGCGAATTTTCGGTCCCCACCAGCCAGGGCCGGATTGCAGGATATCGAATTAGCAACGGTCGGTCAGCGGGTCTGCGAACGGAATATCGGATGGTGACCGCTGCGTCAGTCTGGTTTGATATTCGCAGCCCGGATCACTTCTTGATCACGCTACGGCATCAAATTAGGGATCGTCGGCCAGCAGTCTTAGTTCCTTCGCACGATCGGCTATTGCGTTTAGAAAGCACTCGTTAGCGCTCACTCTTGCGGCGGAGCCGCCTTCCGGATCGGCGTAAAAGCCGCAGTTGGCATCCCGGAATTTTATCCAAGCACGCTGCGCTTCAACCAATGCGGTTTTTCTCACTGTGGGGAGCTTAGAGATTAGCCTCTTGTAATTTTCATTGAGCCGAGCATCTTGACGCCTCGTTTCAGCAAGCATGCAATTGATCATTTCAATAGTAACCCCATTCGATTTTCCTAGGCAGGTCGAGTATTCTTGCGTCATTTCCCTTTCCGCAGCGTCGCTTTCCCGCACCATAACCAGAAGAACCAGCAGGCACGCGACAATCCCTAACGCGACGGCTAAAAGCAGCCCGACCTTCATGAGAGGGCGAAGGAGAGCGCGGAAATCGGACCTCATAATCCGTTTTCCCTCGCCAAGATGGAACACCATATTGGATCGAATTGCATCCGATCCCTGCCAGCCAGGGCCGGATTGCAGGGTACCGAATTGACGAGGATCAGTCAGCGGGTGATACGAACATCGAGCAGCTATCCCCAAGGCGCTGTGTCGAGTTCGCGGAACGGGAGGTTATGGAATATCCGACTCACTCCGGCTTGATGCCGGCGAACTGGATCACCTTGGCCCACTTCTCGGTTTCGGCCCCGATGAAATTTGCGAACTCGGCGGGCGAACTGGCGAATACCGGAGAGCCCAAATCGGCGATACGTGCTCCTATTTTCGGGTCCGCGAGAGCCACGTTGATCTCCTTGTTGAGTTTGTCAACGATTTCGGTCGGTGTGTTCTTGGGTGTGCCGACGCCGACCCAGCCGCTCGCCTCGTAGCCCGGCACGAACTCGCCCACAGTCGGTATGTGTGGCAGCATCTCGGACCGTGTCGCGGTGGTCACAGCCAACGCACGTAACTTGCCGTCCCTGATGTATCCAATTGAGGAAGGCAAAGGGTCGAACATGACCTGCACCTGTCCGGCAATCAGGTCAGCCAGCGCAGGCGGTGCTCCGCGATACGGCACATGGAGCAGATCGGTGCGGGCCATCATTTTGAACAGCTCGCCGGCGACATGGGATATAGTTTCGTTGCCGGCCGAGGCCATTGCGATCTTGCCAGGATTGGCCTGGGCGTGGGCGATGAACTCAGGAACTGTATTGGCCGGAACCGATGGATGGACCTCCATGACGAACCACGTACGCATAACACTCGCGACCGGTGCTATGTCGCGGATGAAATTGACATTGAGTTTCGCATAGAGTGTCGCGCTAATTGCGTTCGCCCCAATGACCATCAACAGTGTATAGCCATCTGGAGCCGAGCGAACGGCCATCTCGGTGCCGACATTTCCGCCGGCGCCCACTCGGTTCTCTATGATGAATGGCTGGCCAAGCCGCCCTGACAGCCACTGACCAATCAGGCGCGCGGCGATATCGGTTGCGCTCCCAGCGGGAAGGCCGACAATGATCCGCACCGGCCGCGTCGGGTAGGCTTGCGCGAAAGCGATGCGCGACACCGCCGGCAGCGCGGCAGCGCCCGCGGCCAGATGCAGAAAATTTCGGCGGGGAAGTTTCACGTTGAACCTCCCTTCACATCATTCGATCACCTCGTCGGCGCGGCAGGTAATCTTCAGGTAATCTTTATGTGTTCGCGCCGCCTGGCAGCCGCACGGTGAACAC
>DATFQX010000037.1:0-4887 GCA_035263865.1 Xanthobacteraceae bacterium | reverse complement strand
ACTCGGAAGGTGGGTGCACGCTGATGCGGGGAGATGGGGCGCTTAGTGACCCACCCAACTCAGGATCACGTTATGCGCCCGAAGATCAGGTTATGAGTCTGACGACATCACCAGAGGGGACGAAAGATCAAGAGGCCACCGCGCGATCGCTGGCGCGCCGCGAGGAGATGATCGAGCGCCTCGCCGAGCCGGTTGCCGCACACATCCTCGAAGCGGCGGCTGAGGACCAGGCGGTAGTCGGCCTCCTCCCAGCGGTTGACCGGTCGGAAGACCAGCCTGCGACTGTCGTCGGTCATCGCCTGGCTACCGGCAAGGCGAACGCCGTCGGGACCCTGGACTTGGACCTCGTCGGCCATGATCGCATTGTCCATCACTCGATCGAACGCAACTTCGAGCGGCTGTCGAGACCCGGCCGGCGGCCGGCTCACGTGCCATTGATTCTCCAGTAGCGGCTCCATCGCGGGCGGGAGGACGCCGAAGACCTTGAAAAAAACCTGGCCGCCAGTAGCGACCTCAAGACGGTAGGACCGGCCCGGAACGAGCGCCGGCTCGTGCGTCAGGTCGGAACCCATGCCCCGCTTGATGCGCCCGGGCTCCATGAGAACGGTCAGGCGCCGGCCATCCGGCGACCACAGCTCCTCGTTCAGCATCAGGAAGGCATCCGGTACAAGCGCGCTTGTGGCGGTGATCAGGCGGAGTTGCGCTCGGTCGAAGACCGCTTCAGCCGGCTCAGAGAACTGCACATAGAAGCGCAAGATATTTGCTGGCAGCCGATTAGCTGTCGGCCAGATGCCGACAGCATGCGGCCCACCCCCGGCAAGCCTCACCTCATCAGCGGCAAGACGCGCCATCGCCGTTCACGTTAGCGTGCTTCCGGTGGCACGTACTGGCCGCCTGGAAAGTCGAATTCGACCCAGACTTTCTCCAACCGGATCGGCAGCGGCCCCACCGGAAGGGTCTCGAGTGTGAGGCCGCCAGTATCTGCCTCGCGGGTCAGCGATACGAAGAATCGGTCGCTAATGAGATCGGCCCGCAGCGACGAGCCGACGAACATCACCTGCTTGCCCACGGGGCCGGCGGGCATGTAGGGCGAAGTGTCGAGCAGCATATTCGGATGCGGTGCGTTCTCCGCCGTGAAAACTGGTGGCTTGTCGAGGTTGGATACCGGCAGTACGACCGGGCCGCGCGCGACATTGGTGATGAATAGGCGATCCTCGCCTTCATCGCGATAAGCCACCATGCTGATCGGCTGGCCATTGCCCATGTCGCCGATGGTCTTGCCCACAACCGTCGCGCCGTCCGTCAGCTGGCTGACCGGAATGGTGACGATCGGGCTACAGGCATAGGCGGCGATCAGGGTGTCCTCGCCGTTGAGCGTCGCAAACTGCATGGTGCGGATCGGCGCGCGCGTCTCGTAGTTGCCGTGCGCGACATGGTAGATCTCAAGATGCGTTTCGATGCTGCTGCCGGTGAACGGATATGGCACGCGCCGTAGAACGGAGCAGAACTCCTGATTCGACACGCCCGAAACGAAGAGTTCGCCGTCGTGGAATTTGATGTCGACGATCGCCATGGAGCGCATCGGCGTCCGGGCCTTCTCGTCGTAATACTCGGCCGACGGCACCGGCCATTCGCCAGCGAGCGAGCGAAAGATTTTGTCCGGATCGGGCAGATTGGCGAGCGTGTGGACGGTCGCCGCCCGATCCCTGAGGTTGAGCGGCAAGATGGTGCCTTCGAGCGAGACCCGTACCACGGCCGGTTCGATCCTGCCCCCGGCCTTGATCCCAAGCGAGATATGCGGCTCGCGCGTCAGCGGGTGGACAGCCAGCCCGTTATAGGCCAACTGGCGCGTCTCGACACCGAGAAGCTCGGCCATCCGCTCGTCGATGTTAGCGAAGAGGAACGGTGCCACCTCCGGTACACGGCCGCGGGCGCGCGGCGGATAAGCCCAAATGGCACCCCCCCTTGCTGTCGCCGACGAATAACGTCCCGTCTGGCGCGAAGGCAAGGGCGCCGGCCGACAGCGGTCCGGTTCCGTTCAAAGCGTTTCCATTGTCTGCAGTGTTCACCATATGCCTGCTCCACGGATTGGGCGCGCGGCGGACCGAGAGCCGCCGCGCCGATTGCAGTCCTGATATTGTGAAGCCGGACGATCACTCAAACGCAACCGGTCCGGAATAAATGTCATGCTCTGCGAGAATAATGCTCTGCGAGAATGAGAACCGCACCACGCCGTGCGCGTGAGAGCCATCCCACGATCGAGGCTCTTTAATCTTGGATCGAACATGGCGGGGCTACGGCCGCCACTTGCCTCGCTTCCTCGGAGGGAGCGTGCGCGAACTCACTTTTCCGTAACGGTGTCCACGTACCCGTCGAACTTTGACGCTCTGCGGCTTTACGCGGCGGTATTGGCGCGAACCGAAGCGTTGTCGAACAGTTGCTGTTCGACGAAGGTCGCAAAGGCGCGCGCCTTTGCGCTCGCTCGCCGGCCTGTCGGGAACACCGCCCATAGGTCGATCGGCGGCAGCGACCAATCCTCCAGCACTGTCGTGACCGCTCCCGATTTCAGCTCTGGCGCGAACATCCATTCCGACGAGACCGTGAGACCGAGATCGGAGAAAACTGCCTCGCGAACGCCCTCCGCAGCCGTGACGCGTACTCGCCCCTTCAGGGTGATTGCCGTCTCGGCCGAGCCTTGTCGAAAAGTCCAGGAAGCGCCACCACCGCGCCGGTCATAAATGACAGCCTGGTGGCGGACGAGGTCGGTCGGCGATCTGGGTTCGCCGCGCTTTGCGAAGTACGATGGTGTTGCGAGGACAAGCCTGCGGCTTTGCCCAATTTTGCGTGCCGTCAGAGTCGAATCCGTCAGTGAGCCCATGCGCAATGCGATGTCGACACCGGCCTCGACGAGATCGATGTTTCGATCGTCGAGGACGACGTCGACGTCGAGCGCGGGGTGCTGCTCGAGAAAGGTTGCCAGGTGCGGCACGACGTGGAGGCGCGCGAACGTGACGGCCGCACAGATACGCAATCGGCCAGACAGGGCGGCCCTGGCGCCTCGCGCAGCGAGGTCCGCCTCTTCGGCCTCTTCGATCGCGCGTTTGGCATGCTCGTAGAAGTTTTGCCCTGATTCCGTCGGGCTCAGCCCGTGCGTGGTCCGTAGCAGCAGCCGAACACCGAGGCGTTCCTCGATCTGCGCGACCGCTTTGGAAACCGCCGGCTGGCCAATGCGAAGCTGCCGTGCTGCGCCGGAGAAAGAGCCGGTCTCAATGACGCGGACGAACGCCTCCATGGCAGACAAGCGATTCATGGTCATTCTCCGACAGAATGAACGTTATGGCGAAATGAGGCCTATCTCGATGATAGCGGAATGGGCGAAAATACCGCAGTACAGATTTGGTCCGCGGTCTCCGATCACCCATGTCGCTGAACACACAGATGAAGGCACTCAAACACGCCGCCGAAGCCGGGGCGCTGCCCAGCGTCGTTGGCGCGTTCCGTCGCGCCGAGATGGCTCTGCGGCAGTCCGGCATCCTCGAAAGGGCGCTCAGGGCGGGCGAGCGTATGCCGGAGTTCACTCTTCCCGACACGCGGGCACGAGCGGTGGCGCTGGCGCGCCTTCTGCTCCGCGGTCCGGTCGTCGTGAGCTTCTACCGGGGCGACTGGTGCGACTATTCTGCGATGGAGCTCGCAGCGCTGACCGCTATCCACGATCAGGTGAAGGGTCTCGGCGCGACCCTTATTGGGATCTCCCCGCAAGCACCTGAATCTCGGATCAGATGCGATGCTCCCGAACCGCCATTTCCGCTGCTGTTTGATGCCGGAGCGAAGCTGGCGCGGCGCTGTCGCATCGCGTTCGCGGTTTCCGACGAATTGCGGCCGATCTACACCGCGGCTGGCCGCCGACCGCTGCCCGGTGTGCATGACAACTGGCTGTTGCCATTGCCGGCGACCTACGTGGTCGAGTGGACAGGAGAAGTCGTCTTTTCGCATATCAACACCGACTACACCAACCGTCTCGAACCCGCAGACATCATCACCGTCGTCGCGCATCTCGCTCGTCGGATGGACCGCGAGCGCCCGCATCGGGTTCGGAGGGCCGCTTCGAAGAGCGCTGCACGTGGGGATGCCGCTTCCGTAAATCGCTGAGCCTCACAGCGAATTGGCAACGCCCGGGATCTCGATGGAGGCAACCACACGGATTATCGCTTCGTGCCACCGAGCGCGCGATGAGTGTTGTGAATCTGCGGTAACCACATGCATCGAGTGTTCCAAGCGTTTATCGATGGCCTTGCCGCCGGCGGCGACGCCGAGCGGCTCCGAACAGTTCTCGCCGATGCGGGCGCTGCGCTCGATCTGAGCTGCTTCGCATATCTTTCCATGCCGGCGAGAAGGGGCGATGCGCCTGAACTCATCTCGAACTACCCGGTGGACTGGACCGATCATTACCTGCGGGAACACTATGAGCGCGTTGACCCGGTCATTGCCGACGCGCTGAAGACCACAGAACCGTTCGAGTGGGGCCTCGAATTCGACGCGAAGAGTCTGTCGAAGCGACAATGCGCACTGCTCGACGAAGCGGCGGTGTTCGGGATCCGCTGTGGATTCACGGTGCCCGTCCACGACTCACGCGGTCCAGTCGCGGCGGTCACGTTCGCCGCAGACGAACGCCGCCCGACTTTCCAGCGCTGCATTGAGCAAAATCGACACGTATTGCAGCTCATGGCAATGTATTTTCATGCTCACGCACGCCGACGGCTATCGATCAATCGCGTCATTGATGGTGTTGCGTTGTCGCCGCGAGAACTCGAGTGCCTCGAATGGGCCGCACAAGGCAAATCTGCATGGGAGATTGGACGCCTGCTAAATATTTCCCGCCGTACGGCG
>DATFQX010000036.1:0-3599 GCA_035263865.1 Xanthobacteraceae bacterium | reverse complement strand
GTCGACGCCAAAGACAACGCCTGGCTTGCGAGCTACGGGGGCAAGTCGATTTGCGGTGTTCGATAAGAACGGTAAGCCGCTGACACCGCCGGAGGGTATCACCTTCAATGGGCAGCTCGGGCTGATGCAGGGTATCATCGCCACGCCGAGCGGCGACGTGTGGGCTCTCGGCGTCTCCAAGCGCCAGCTCATCTACTTCCCCAAAGGTGACTGGAGCAAGGGTCGGATCGTCTGCGAAGGCGACAGTGCCGAGCCGTGTAAGTCGTTCCTCGGGCCATTTCACCTCGCTATTGATCAGCAGGATCGGATCTGGGTCTCGAACGCCAGCGATAAAGTGACGCGCTTCCCTGCCGCGGATCCGAGCAAAGCCGAAAATTTCAGGACCGGAATCGTCAACAGCGGTCTTAACATCGACAGCCAGGGCAACGTCTGGGTCACCAATCGATTCGGCGATTCGCTCCTAGGCTGGGCCCACCTGGTCGACATGGCGGCGCGCATGAAGCTCGAGGGGATCGAGTCGGCTACGGATTACATGGTAAGGACCATGTCCAAGCAGAAGGGCAGGGACGGTAGCGTCACTCTGCTGCGACCGGATGGCACGCAATATCCCGGCTCGCCGTTCACGGGCGATGGCCTCCCCGGGCCCTGGGCCGTGGTCGTCGATGGGAACGACAACGTCTGGATTTCCAATTTCGCGATGCCCAACAGCCCGATCACGCAGCTCTGCGGCGTGCGCACGGAGAACTGCCCGCCCGGCATGAAGACCGGCGACCAGATCTCCCCACCCGGCGGCTACGTGGGCGGCGGCCTGCAGATGCAGGTGGACATCGCTATCTCGCCTTCGGGCGACGTGTGGGTGACGAACAACTGGCAGGACATCGACAGTTGCTACAGAAACGCCAGCGAGGCGCTCTCGACGCGCTGCGGCGGTCAGGGAGTGACGGTCTTCTTCGGCATGGCGAAGCCGGTGCGCGCGCCCCAGATCGGGCCGGCGCGCGGCTACGACTGATAAGCAGGCGTCGTCCCATTGTTTGGAATGTCCGCTCGTGTTAAGCTTTTCGGACGCCGGCCCATGTAGGTGGCGCCACGGGCACTGGGGCCGGCGTCCGAAAAGCTGCAAGGGACGAAACCGCGGGAGTTGGGGCACCCGGCCGTGCCGCGAACGACTATGGGGATTTGGACACCGCGAGCGATGCCCCAGAGGCGCCGACTGCCGGCGCGACGTAACGGTCGGCCGGGAGATCGGGCATGAGGTCTTGCCTTTGAGGCCGTCGGGTTACGCCGAACAATGGTAATTGCGGCGACACTGCCATCGAGAATGGGACAAATAAGCGAGTTGCTGGGTGCCCATTCAAGAGCGAGCACAAACAATCAGCAACTCGACATGGCGCGTCGCGTACGGTAGTCATGACGTGTCGATCCGGATTGTGATCGCTGGCGGTGTCGGCTGATGCCGGGGTGTTGTGCCCCGTGCGAAGGTCTCGATGATGATCATGGGGCCGCCGCAGCAGGGGCAGGGATGCTCTGGCTCTTGCGCTTCCTTCGAGTTATTTTCGGTCAGCGTCTCAGTCTCAGGACCCGAATTGATGGCTTTAATCGCCTCAATTGGAATTATTGCAGATGGTTTGAGCAGTTCGCGGGCGCGGGCGACGTTCTCGGCACGCTTGCCGCTGGCGAGCATTCCATAGTAACGAATGCGGTGGAAGCCTGCGGGCAGCACATGGATAAGGAAGCGGCGGATGAACTCGGCGGTCGCGAGCGTCATCTGCTTGTATCGCTCGGGGCCTTCGAGACGATAATCCTTCCACTTGAAGGTGACGCCGTTCTCGTCGCATGCGATCAAGCGCCGGTTGGAGATGGCGACCCGGTGGGTATAGCGGGCGAGATAGCGCAGGACTTCCTCGGGGCCGCCGAATGGGGGCTTGCTGTAGACCACCCATTCGCACTTGCGCAGTGGTGCCAGATAGGCAGTGAAGGCTTTCGCGTTGGCGAGCTTGGCATGCCTAGCGAAGAACTCCAGCTGACCGGCTTTGTGAGCGACGGCGAGCTTCTGCAGGAACAACCGCCGGAATAATCGCGAGAGGACGGGCACCGCGAGGAGGAAGTTCGGCTGGCACGCGATCCAGCTCTTGCCGTCGGGCGAGAATCCGCCGCCGGGCACGATCATATGCACGTGGGGATGGTGGATGAGAGCTGATCCCCAGGTATGGAGAACAGACAACATGCCGATGCGGGCGCCAAGGTGCTTGGGATCGGCCGCGATTGTCAGCATGGTTTCCGATGACGCCTTGAACAGCAGGTCGTAGATCACGGCCTTATTCTGGTAGGCGATGTCGGCGATCTGGGCCGGCAGCGTGAACACCACGTGGAAATACGGCACCGGCAATAACTCCGCCTCACGCTCGGCTAGCCATTCCCGCGCCGCCGCGCCCTGGCACTTGGGACAGTGCCGGTTGCGGCAGGAGTTGTAGGCGATCTGGATATGCGCGCACTTCTCGCAGCGCAGGACATGCCCGCCCAGCGCCGCCGTGCGGCAGTTCTCGATCGCCGACATCACCTTGAGTTGTTCGAGGCTCACATGGCCGGCATTGGCCTCACGCCATGCCGGCCCATGCGCGCGGAAGATATCCGCGAGCTCGAGCGCCGGGCGCGACACGCGCGCCGCGTATCAAGTAGGCGGCGTGGCGGCCTTGAAGGTTCTAACGAGATGATCGAGCGGGCTTACCACCGCACGGAGCGTGTTGGTGGCCACCTGCGTGTAAAGCGCCGTGGTGTCGAGCTTGGCATGGCCGAGCAGCACCTGGATGGTGCGGATCTCAACTTTTTGCTCCAGGAGATGGGTTGCAAAGCTGTGCCGCAAGGTGTGCGGGCTTACCCGCTTGTTGATCTCGGCCAATTGCGCCGCCAAGTGACAGGCACGGGTGAGCTGACGCGTCGTGATCGGCTGCCCAGGCTCGCGGCCCGGGAATAGCCAACCCCGCGACCGACAGACCTTCCACCATTCGCGCAACAGTTCGAGCAGCACCGGCGAGAGCATCGCGTTGCGGTCTTTGCGCCCCTTGCCCTGCTCGACGCGGATCAGCATCCGCTTGCTGTCGATATCGCAGACCTTGAGCGCAGCGACTTCCGAGACCCGCAGCCCGGCCCCGTAGGCGACGCTCAGCGCCGCCTTGTATTTGAGGCCGGGAGCCGCCTCCAGAAAACGTTCTACCTCGTCGGGGCTCAATACGATCGGCACCTTGCGCGGCTCGTAGATGAACGTCATCTGCTTGCCGAGGTCGGCGCGATCGAGCGTCACGTCGAAGAAGAACCGCAGTGCCGAGACCGTCGCATTGATCTTGGGCGTGTGTGCTCCGCTCTCCGAGAGGTGAAGTTGAAAGCGACGTACATCTTCCTTGCTAGCCTTATCCGGTGATCGGCCGAGAAACACCGCGAAGTCCTTGACCCTTTGCACATAGTCGTGTTGGGTCTTCGCTCCGAGCTTGCGGATCGCCATGTCTTCGATCATGCGCCGGCGCAACGGGCTGATGGCCTGTTCGGTCATGGGGGTGCTCCTGTCTTGAGTGAGGATTTGGAACACCTCGATCTCAGGACAGGAC
>DATFQX010000035.1:0-15951 GCA_035263865.1 Xanthobacteraceae bacterium | reverse complement strand
CTCTTCATCGGGATCGACAAAGGCTTTTTCACCGCCGCAAACGTCAAGGTTGATCTGATCTATATCCCCGCAAGCGCCAACGCGATCCAGCAACTCGCGGCAGGCGCGCTCGATATGTCGTTCTCCACCGGACTGGTCGATCCGATCCGGGCCGCCGAGCAAGGTGCGGGCCTCGGCATCGCGCGCTTCGAAATCCAGGCGCCACCCTATGCCTTGATCGCGAAATCGGGCATCAAGAGCCTCAAAGACCTCAAGGACAAAGTGATCTCGGTCGGCGGCCCGAAGGACATCACTCGCATCTATGTCGATCGTATGCTGGCGCCAAATGGGCTCAAAACCGGCGATTACGACTACGTCTATGCTGGTGCAACCACCGCCCGTGCTCAGGCGCTGTTGAGCGGCGCGGTCGATGCCGCGATCCTGTTGCCCCCGTCCAACTTTCAGCTTCAGAATCAAGGCTTCAACGATCTCGGTCTGACGATCGAATATGCGCCGGAGCTGGCTTTCTCAGGCACGATGGCCAACAAAACGTGGGCTGCCCGGAATCCCGACGTGCTCAGGCGCGTGCTTGCAGCGCAAAGCAAGAGTACCGAATTCTTCTATGACGAGCGCAACCGCGCCGAAACGGTTGCGCTTCTCGTCCGGGTCAGCGGCCAGAAGGCCGATGACGTCGAGAAAGCCTATGACTTCTTCCACAAGAACAACTTCTTCGACCGCACCGGCAAGATTTCGCGGGTGAAGATGAATGCGCTCATCGACGCGATGGTCGGCTTGGGCGATCTGCGGGCGCGCGGCAACATCGAACGGTTTTTGCTGCCAGGTGTAGCGGAGCTGTCGGACTGATCAGGGCAGACGGGTCGTGCGCGAAATCATCGCGGCGCCGCTTGCTGGGCTCGATCTGCGAAAGCACTACGGACACCACCAGTCGCCGGCGGTGCGCGCTGGCGGTCTGATCTTCTGCTCCGGCATGCTACCGGTCGATCCGCATACGGGGGAGCGGCGCCACGGGACCCTCACAAGCGAGGCGCACGTCGTTCTTGGAAATCTGAAGTTGTTGCTGGAGTCGGCCGGCTCATCGCTCGATCGGCTCGTGCAGGTGCATGCGCTGATCTATGACAGCATCGAGTACGATGTACTTAACCGCGTCTATCGGCAATACGTGGCTAACGGGCCGCCGGCGCGGACGGTGTGGACAGTGCAGATCGAAGCAGGCTTCAAGATCCAACTCGATGTGGTGGCCGCCGCCTGAACGTGCGCGAAGAGCATCTGATGAGCGCTAAGCGTGAAGTCATTCCTCTACCGGTGCGCGCGCCTGATACGGCGAGCGGTTCCGGCCCACCGGCGTCGATGGTGGTAAGGGGTGGGGATCTTCTGTTCGTGTCCGGCCTCACGGCGGCTGATCTGCAGTCCGGGGAGCGCATGCTAGGGACGACGGCGAATGAGACTCGTCAGATTCTTATCAACCTCAAGCAATTACTGGATGCGGCAGGTTCCTCGCTCGACAAGGTCGTGAAAGTGAACGTGCTGCTGCGCAGCATGCTTGAAGAGCCTAACATGAACGAGGTCTATGCCCGCTTCTTTCCTGATCAGCCGCCGGCGCGGACCGTCTGCGGCGCACGCCTTCCCGATGGCGTGAAAGTGATCGTCGAATGCACCGCGCTGGCATGATCCGATGACCGAAAAGCTTCAACGCTCGGTGATCGAGCCAGAGAACCCGCTACTCAATGCCTCGCGCAACTCCAACCTGCCGCACGTTCCCGGCATCCGTATCGGCGACTACATATTCCTGTCAGGCATGGTGCCGGTCGATCCCCAGACCGGTGAGCGCAGCCACGGGCCGATTGCCGAACAGGTTCGTGTAACATTATCCAATATGCGGCACATGCTGGAGTCTGCCGGCTCGTCGCTTGAACGTGTCGTGCGGGTGCATGTGGTGCTGGCTGACATTTCGCATATGGCGGAAATGGATCGAGTATATCGTGAATTTTTTCCGGTTGACCCGCCGGCACGCACGGCGTGGTCCATGCAGCTTCGGTTCGGCAACGGCTGCGAGATCGAGTGCGTGGCGTTGGCGGGCTCAGCGGTGGCAGCCGCTTACGAGCGTTCGATACAACATGCTTGACGACCAAGAACCTCGTGAAATAATGCCCAGAGGGTCGAGCGACTAATTTAGCACCTACTCAAAGGTGCGGCCGACAAGACAACGATGGAAATGGCTGGCGGGTTGCATCCCATTGCCCAAACGAAGCGGTCAGCCTGCCGCTAACCCCACGAATAGCCACTACGGGGCTAGGTCCCTGGACCGCGGTTCGCAGAATGAGCGGTTATGGAACGCAGTTCGGTTGTAACTGCCGACTGCTAGTTCGCGAGTTTCGCGGGGCCCTCGCTGCCCTTGGTCAGGCCGGCCTTTTCAAAGGCCTAGCAATTCGGCGCAACTCGTTAGGGTTTTGGATGATCCTTGGGGGCGTCCCGCACCATCGTCGGCTCAATCGGATTGTCAGGTCTCTCAAACTGGACCGGCTGCCACGAGGCGGTTCGTTCCGATGGTCGTCGATGCGGCAGCGTCAATCTCGCGATAGCTGAGCAGCCAATCGGTTTCATCGCGGGCATAACGGCCCGGATCATGGAGCCAAGCTTGACTGCCGTCTCCGGTCCGTACCAGTCTTGAAGCATAATTCTAGTTCTGAAATGCGGAACGCTGGTGCCTCCAGTTGTTAAGGGCTTCCGCGCAACGCAGGCTCGAGCCGGCGGGCGCATGGTCATTGGTGTCGATGTCGGCGGGACCTGCACTGACTGCGTCATGTTCCGGCCCGGCGAAGGCGTCCACATTGGGAAAGCACTGTCGACGCCTTCGAACTTCGAACAAGGGGTCCTTGACGCCGTGTCGGCTGCGGCCAAGACCGCTGGTACCACACTATCGAAACTGTTGGCGGAGACGGATCTGTTTCTCCACGGTTCGACCGTCGTCGACAACGTGATCCTTGCACGCGAGGGCGCCCGCATAGGCCTCATCACCACCGCTGGCTTCGAGGACACCCTTCTGATCACCCGCGGCGCCTATGGCCGATGGGCAGGACTGACCGAAGACCGTATCAAACATCCTGTAGACACCGACCGTCCGCCGCCCCTGGTGGCCGCCGACTGCATCAGGGGGGTGCGGGAGCGCGTTGACTGGAAAGGACACATCGTCGAACCGCTTGATTTCGCTCAGGTGCGTCAGGCGGTCCGGGATCTGGTCGAGAGGGGCAAGATCGAAACCATCGCGGTCTCACTGCTCTGGTCATTCCGCAACAAGACTCACGAACATGCGGTACGCGATATTGTTCAGGATCTTTATCCGGGACTGCATGTGTCGCTGTCTTGTGAAGTTGCACCGGTTCCGGGGGAGTACGAGCGCACATCAACCACGGTAATCAATGCCTATGCGGGCGAAATGGCGCAGGCCTATTTGGATAATCTTTCCGCGAAACTCTCCGGCGATGGGTTCCGGGGCTCGCTTCTCGTGATGCAGGGCTATGGCGGTTTGGTTGATGCAGTCGATGCCGCCCGTCGCCCGGTCACCATGCTCGAATGCGGGCCCGTTGCTGGCGTCGTGGGCAGTCAGCAGCTCGGGAGTAGGCTCGGGCACACTAATATCATCGCCGCCGACATGGGCGGTACGACCTTTAAGGTCGGCATCGTCCAAGACGGCCAACTCGACTATGCGCGCGAACCGATTGTTGATCGGTACCATTACAGCGTACCCAAAATCGAGATCGCTTCGATTGGCGCGGGGGGTGGCAGCATCGTGCACATTGATCCACTCGATGGCGCGCCCAAGATTGGTCCGAAAAGCGCCGGTTCGCGCCCGGGGCCGATCTGCTACGGGCTTGGCGGCTCGGAACCGACTTTGACCGATGTCGCAGGCCTGTTGGGCTACATGGACCCAGGCACATTTTTGGGGGGCTCGGTCCCGCTCGATTTTGAGAAAGCCGCCGCCATTTTCGAAAGTCGCATCGCGCGGCCACTCGGGCTGGAAACGGAGAAGGCGGCGGTAGGTATCTACAAGATCGCAGCTGCGCAAATGGCCGACCTAATCCGCGAAGTCACGATTGAGCGCGGCCTCGACCCGCGCGACTTTGCGCTATACGCGTTCGGCGGATCCGGCGGCCTGTTCGCCTCGAAATTTGCAAAAGACCTTGGCGTATGCACTCTGGTAATTCCGGCTACTGCGTCGGTCAATTGCGCGTTCGGACTTGTTTCGGCGGATTTTGCCCAAGACTATTCTGTTGCGCTCTCCGTTGCCATGCCTGCGCCACCAGAGAGCATAAATCCGGTGATGGCGCAGTTACGCGGCGACGCCGCACGCAAGCTCTTCCAATCGGGGTTTCGCGCCGAGGAGATGCGTTTCGATTGGTCGTTCGATCTCCGCTACCGGCGACAGGTGCATCAACTCACAACCCCGTACACGGGCTCCGACCCACCCGATTCCGAAAGCATCGCGCGACTGTCGGACGATTTTGAGGCGCTCTATGAACGCCGCTACGGGAAGGGGTCTGCTTATCGTCACGCCGGAATCGAGATCACCACGGTCAGGCTGAGGGCAATCGGCAGACTCGTTCGGCCGGCATCCGATCCGGAGCCGCTCGGCTCCAAAGACCCGTCATTCGCCCTGAGTGGACGCCGTCGGATCTACGCCGATACCGCGGACGCAATGATCGAAGCGCCGATCTACGACTACGGCCGGTTGCGTCCCGGCATGATCGTGACGGGTCCGACGGTCATTCACACCCCGATCACGACCATAGTCGTGCAAGGCGAACAATCGGCGCGAATGGACGGCTACCGCAACCTCGTCGTGGAAGGCTGGTGATGACCCAAGACGACCCGATCACCTTCGAAATCATTCGGCACCGGCTGTTCCGCACGATCGAGGAGGCCGTCATCACGCTAAAGCAAGTATCCGGCAGCGCGACCACCAACGAGGGCCACGACCTCATGGTCTCGCTCTACACCCGGGACGGCGATCTTCTGATGGGCGGAGTTGGTTTCCTGCATCACCTCACCAGTGCGGCGGAGGCGTGCAAGGCGATCATCCGTCGCTTCGCCGGCGAGGTCGCGCCGGGCGATATCTACCTGCTCAACGATCCCTATACCGCCGCCTTGCATACGTCAGACGTCTACCTAGTATCACCCATCCATGATCGCGGCGAACTGGTGGCTTGGTCCGCCTGTTTCGTCCACGTCAACGATATCGGCGCGATCAACCCCGGCGGCTTCTCGCCTCAGGCGCGCGATATTTTCTCCGAAGGCTTTTCGTCGCCCGGGATCAGGATCGTTTCCCGGGGTCGGGTCTGTCGCGACGTGATCGATACGCTCCTCAATATGGTGCGTTCGCCGGAGATGGTCGCGCTCGATATCCGCTCGATGATCGCGTGCAACAATGTCGCGCGCGAGCGCCTGCTTGTCTTGATCGACCGCTACGGCCGCGATGCCTTCGAGACGGTGTCGACCGTGCTTATCCGGAAATCGCAACAGCTCTTGGAAGAACGATTGAACGCGCTGCCCGACGGTTGCTGGCAGGCGCGACAATACATGGACGTGGAAGGCGAACCCCTCATTATCATGCTGACCCTGCGGAAGATCGATACGCGGCTTGTTTTCGACTTCGAGGGTTCAAGCCCGCAATCAAAGTATGGGGTGAACTGCACCCGGTGGGCGGCCTGGGGCGGGCTAATGGCCCCTGTGTTTCCGCTGTTGTGTCACGACATCACGTGGAACGAGGGGCTGTTGCGTCCGATTGAGATGAAGGCCGACCCAGGACTGGTCGTCAATTGTCTGCGGCCAGCACCAGTGTCGATAGCCACCACGGCCGCCGTGCAGGCGGTCAACAATGCGTCGCTGCTCTGCTTGTCCAAGATGCTTGCTGCAAGCGACCGCTTCCGGCCGGAATCCACCGCCGTTTGGCACGGCAGCCACCTTTGTTTGTACCAATTCGGGAAAAACCAACACGGTCACGATATTATCGGGTCCACGACTGAGACCTTTGGCGGCGCCGGCGGCGGGCGTTATCTGCGGGATGGCATCGACATCGGGGGCGAAATTCCCAATCCGATTTCCCGCATGGCCAATGTTGAGACCAACGAAGCGGTGATGCCGATCCGTTATCTTTTTCGTCGGCGCCTGCGTGATTCCGGGGGCGCCGGCCGCTTTCGCGGGGGTACCGGCGGAGAGTATGCCTGGGTGCTGCACGATGCGCCCGAAGGGCGCTTTGGATTCGTTGTCAGCGGGAAAGGCATCGATTTTCCGATGGCCCATGGGTTGTCAGGCGGCTACCCGGGTGCACCCGGACGCTATGTCGTGATCCGCGACATGGATTCCGGCGGCAATAACGCGTCGAAGGACCTCCACGACATGAACGGCCGGCATGAACCGGTTTCCTGGGGCGTGTACGAAGTCGGGCCGCGGGATGCCTTCTACGTCCGCTGGAACGGCGGAGGCGGATATGGCGACCCGCTGGAACGCGAACCGGAGGCTGTTGCCAGGGATGTGCGCGAGGGCACCGTCTCGCGGGACGTTGCGCGTAATCTTTATGGCGTGATGATGAGCGGTGACGTCGTTGACCTGCCGGGCACTACTGCAAGCCGCGCCGCGATGCAGCGAGCCCGTGCTGGACGTGGAGAGGCCGCATGACCCAATTATCGACTTCGCTGTCGTATGCCCCCGGGAAAGATGGCGGCCGGATTGGCTGTCGGAGATGTGGTCACGAGCTTTGTGCGGTCACGGAGCGCTGGAAGGACCACGCGCGGATCCTGGAACGGCCGCTGCGCGAACTTGCCGCAGTGTATACGACCGGGCCTGACGCCCTCCTGCGTGAATTCGCCTGTCCGGCCTGCGGACTGGTCCTCGACAGCGAGGTCGCGCGGCGCGACGATCCCCCCTTGGTCGAGTACTTTCAGATGTCACGATGAGCGCCGGCGAGAACGAGCGGATCAAGCTTGAGGCGCGTCCGGAGCCGCTGATCCTGGCCCCCGCGCGGACCGCGATCATCGTCGTCGACCTGCAGAACGGATACGTCTCGAAGGGCGGTTACCGGGACCTACGCGGCCGCGACATCTCCGGGTCGGACAAAGTCGTCGCAAACACGAACCGAGTCCTGAAGGCTGCGCGAGCTGTAGGCTGTACGGTCGCGCTACTGCAGAACGGGTGGGAGCCAGGACAGCGCAGTGCCGGCGGCATCGAGTCGCCCAACTGGTACAAATCCAACCCGCTGCGCCTGATGCGCGAGCGGCCGCAGTTGCGCGACAAGATCCTGACCAAAGGAAGCTGGGACTTTCAGCTTGTCGACTCGCTATCGGTTGAGCCGACGGATTTGGTTGTGCCGAAGACGCGTTACAGCGGCTTCACGGGTACGAACCTTGATTCGCTTTTACGCGAACGGAACATTCGGACACTGATCGTAACCGGGATCGCATCCAATGTTTGCGTCGAATCCACGATCCGCGATGCGTTTTTCCGGGAATATTTCTGCGTCTTCGTAGACGACGCAACACAGCAGAGTGGCCCTGCTTTCATACAGGATGCAGTCATTTACAATGTAGAGACGTTTCTCGGCTGGGTCAGCAGCACGGATGCGGTCTGTACTGCGCTGCAGTCGGCCGTTCTGGGAGAGAACGCCAAGGGTGACAAAGTACCAATTTCTGCGCACGGCAGGTGACGATTGGCGAGCAGCCGATGGAGAGTTTGCTGCTCGTCTGTTGCAGGTCCAATACGCGGTAATGGAGGGTGTTGTGACTAACATTCGACGGTTATCTTGCATCATCGCCTTAATAGCGGGCGCGCTGCTATCACCGTTTGCGGCGTCCGCTCAAGAAAAAGTCAGGCTGGGCGTGTTGCCCTTCTCGGAATCATTGGCCGCGATCATTGCGGACAAGCAGGGCTTCTTCAAAGAAGAAGGCATCGAGGCCGAAATTTCAAAGTTTGACAGCGGCGCGATTGCAGTGCCGGTGTTGCAATCGGGCAGGATGGATATCGTGCTCAGCAATACGGTATCGACACTGCAGGCGATCGAACAAGGGCTAGATGCCATCGTGATTGCGCCAGGAGCGATCGTCAGGTCCTCTCCACCCGACACGACGACGGCCCTGATCGTGCGCAAAGACTCGATCAAATCGTTGAAAGACCTCGAAGGCAAACGGATCGCCGTCAACGTCATCAACAGTTCGGCGTGGCTGCATATGGTGGCGACGCTCGATAAGCACGGCGTGGACTGGACCAAGGTCCGCTTCTCGGAAGTTCCATTCCCTCAAATGAATGATCCGCTGTTAAACGGACAGCTTGATGCGATCGGTCAAGTCGAACCGTTCCGTTCGGCGTTGATGGCGACCGGCAAAGCGGAAATCATGAGCTGGACCTACATCGAGACGGCGCCGAATTCTGACATCACGCAATACATTGCGCTTACCTCATGGGTCGATAAGAATCGTGCCACTGCAGCTAAGTTCGTGCGCGCGCTCACGAAGGGGGCGAAATTCGCGGAGACGAACGAAGCTATAACCCGCGACATCAATCAGCAATTCACTAATCTCAATCCGGCCCTAAAGGACAAGGTCCTGCTGCCGCGGCTTGGCACTGCGATCAACCTAAAGGAAATGAACCACACGATACAGATGATGCAGAAATACGGTCTTCTGAAGACGCCGGTTGACCTTTCCAAGCGTGTCTTCACGCCTTGACGGCGCCATGAACCATCCAGGCAGGATGATCCTGGGTGTCCGCTGCGTGCACAAGAGCTTCCCCGCCGCGGGCGGGAGGACCGTGGCGCTTAATGGCGTCGATCTGGAAGTTGAAAGGGGCAGTTTCGTTTCAATAATAGGACCGTCAGGTTGCGGCAAGTCTACCCTGCTGCAGATCATGGCTGGCCTTGCAATGCCGACTGAGGGCTCCGTCTTTTATGAACAACAACTCGTAGAGGGACCGCCCGCGGGCGTGCTCTACGTGTTCCAGCAGTACACGCGCTCGTTGTTTCCCTGGAAAACGGTAGAACGGAACGTCTCGTTTGGACTAGAGAACAATGGAACGATGTCGGGCGACCAGATCGCCGCGCGCACGCGCGAGCTGATCGGGGTGGTAAAGCTCACCGGGTTTGAGCGTCATTACCCTTGGCAGTTGTCGGGGGGCATGCAGCAGCGCGTCGCGATCGCGCGGGCCCTGGCCTGCCGTCCGGCGGTCCTGCTGATGGACGAACCTTTCAGTGCAGTGGACGCTCTGACCCGGGTTGGCCTGCAGGAGCTGATCCGCTCGCTTTGGCGGGAGCTGAACCTGACCGTCATCTTCGTCACTCATGACGTTGACGAAGGGGTGTATCTGTCCACCCGCGTTGTAGCATTAAGCCGCACGCCAGGGACCATCGCCATCGACATCCCCATCGAATTGCCGTCGCCCCGCGATCAGATCGCGACTCGGGCGCTGTCTGCGTACCTCGATTATCGCGCGCAGTTGCTGGCACAGCTCTTTGCCGATGAAGGTCTGAAAAGCGCGGAGGCCGCGTGGCAGATATAGTGCACACTAGTTCGCCCGAGAGCGTTCCACCATCTGGGAAAGGTCGGGGAACGCTTGGCCCGCTCTGGAATACCCGCATTGTGGGCGTCGTGTTCATAGGCTCGCTGCTGGTCTTGTGGGAAATAGCTGCGGCCAACGCGATCTTTCCTCCGATGAGCTTCCCGCGGATGAGCTCGATTCTCTCGACGTGGTGGCAACTCGTCGTTTCGGGCGAGCTGCCGGGAGAACTGTTGCCGAGCCTCTGGCGGATGTTCGCCGGCTATTTCATTGGAGTGGTGCTGGGCGTGGCATTTGGGCTGCTGATGGGTTATGTGCGCTTTTTCTATAACCTGCTGGAGCCAATTACAGAGGTACTGCGTCCCATCCCGAGTCCGGCCTATCTGCCGATAATGATCCTTTTCCTCGGCATCGACGACGAAATGAAGATTTTCATGATTGCATTCGCTTCGGTATTCCCTGTGCTTCTCAATACGTACAGCGGCGTTCGCAGCGTCGACCCCATCCAGTTGCAGACCGCGCGCACATTCGGAGTTTCGGGACACAAGCTGCTGACGCAGATCGTGCTGCCAGCATCGTCTCCCTACATCTTCACGGGAATGCGGATCAGCCTTGCCGTGGCGCTAATTGTCATGGTGATCAGCGAAATGGTCGCCGCGTCGAGCGGCATCGGCTATTTCATCCTGAGCGCTCAACGAGGCTTCAAGATTCGAGATATGTTCGCCGGCGTTTTGACGCTGGCGCTGCTCGGCTACATCCTCAACAGACTGTTCCTCCTGATCGAGAATCGCGTTCTGGCTTGGCACTACGGCTACACCCAGCAGCGGAGCTGAAGCCTCATGGCTCGCATCGTCGATTTGACATTAGCCGTGACGTCGGGGATGGCCGGAATTCCGAAAATCGCGTTCTACGAACAAAATCCGACGCGCGTTCAGGCGGTCACGGTCGTGAACGATGATCAGCGCGCCACGCTGGTATCCGAGGGCGTGGATGTTCTCCCAGGCGCGCCCGCCATCGGCAGCATGAACACGGTGTTCACACTTAACAGCCACATTGGCACCCACATCGACGCGCCGCGGCATTTCTATCCTGATGGCACCTCGGTCAGCGACATTCAGCTCGATCGCATCGTGATGCGCGACGCCGTTGTTCTAGACGTGAGCTGGAAAGCCGCGGGACAAGGGGTTACGGCGGATGATCTGGAACGCACCGGCGTGCGACCCCAGCCCGGCCAAATCGCGGTTATCAAGACGCTCTGGACCGATCGCGCCTTCGGCAAGCCCGAGTTCTGGAACAACACGATCCACCTCGAGCCGAGCGTGGGCGCGTGGATCGAAGGCTGCAGCGTTGCCGCCGTTGCGATGGATTGCTTTCCGGAAAAGCCGTTCTGGCTGATGGCGCTAACACCGACCGAGCGCGGCGCCAACCACAAACGCTGGCTCAAAGCAGGGATTCCGATGATCCAGATGCTTACTGCTCTCGACCGGATCGCACGGCGCTTTACGATGACGGCGCTGCCGCTACGCCTACAAGGCATGGACGGCTCGCCGGCGCGGGTGATTGGGATCGAGAATTGACAGCAAGCAATGCGCTCAATTCCTATCAGCTCCGACGAACTCGGGGGAGAAACCTTGCGGCACGGCGCGAATGCGCGTCACATGCGGCGCGCCGAAATGCGCCGGAAATAGGGTGGCGCGGTGCTCCACGCACTGCTCGATCAACCGCCGGCGCGTTGCCCGCGCGACGTCCGGAAGTTCGCAGAATTTCGAATTCCAATGCGGTGCATGGATTTGCAGCGGATGATGCATCACATCGCCGGAGAACAACGCACGGCCGGCGGTATTCGTGAGCCACAGCGCGACATGACCGCGCGTGTGCCCGGGCGCCGGCACGACCGTCAGGCTATCATCGATCGCGTGCTCGCCGTCGACCAGAACCGCCTGGCCGGCCTCGATCACTGGCAAGACGCTGTCGCAATACGCGAAGCCGCGCTGAATATCAGCCTCCGCAGCGGGATTCCGGCGCGGATCGCCGATCTCGTTCTCGGTTCGCGAAAAAAGGTATTTGGCATTGGGAAATGTCGGCACCCAACGTCCGTCTACCAGCATCGTATTCCAGCCGACGTGATCGGAATGCAAGTGGGTGCACAGAACGACATCGACCTCCTCCGGTTGCACGCCCGCTGCGCGCAGGCGGTGCAGGAAGGGGATATCGAGCTGATGGAAGCGGGGAAAGCCCGGTCGGCTTTTGTGATTGCCGGCACAGCTGTCCAACAGCACGGTGTGGCGCCCGGTGCGGATCAGCCACGAATGGACGCTGCTGACCAACCGGTCGTCGGGCGGCGAATAATGATGCGGCACCAGCCACTCGAGATGGCGCGCCAGCACCTCCCGCTCGAAACCATCGAAATAGTCTTCCGGCGCTCGGCTGGCGAAGCCAATCTGCTCCTCGATCCGGATTACCGCCACGTCTCCGATCGTCCAGGTCGCCATCGGAACCTCTTCAGTTTTCCGTCGGCGCACAGACCGAAGGGCCAGAACGCGCTCCGATCGGCCCGGCTCACGCACCGCGAAGCAAACCGATCGGGACACGCGATCGTGACGCCCGATCACTCGTGAGACCCGGCCTAGCGACGCAATTGACATTAACGCGTCCGACTCGGTGAGCAAAGCATGCCCGTTATCAATGCCAATGGCTGCGACTTCTATTACCAGATGCAAGGCCGGGGACCTGACATCGTCTTCATCCACGGCGAGATTCATGGGCTCGACTATTGGGAGCACCAGTTTGCGGAGTTTGGGACCGACCACCGCTGCTTTGCCTATAACCGGCGTGGACATGCCAAGACGGGTTGGACCGATTACGGCTTCTCGCTGGTGAACCAGACCCGCGATTTGGAGAAATTAATCGAACGCCTTGGCATCGAGCGTCCTGTTATCATCGCGCTTGCCTTCGGCACCACGATTGCCGCCAATTATGCGATCCGGAATCCGGGACAGGTGCGCGGACTCGTGCTGGGTGCTTGGAGCGAGATGCATGATGCCTTGCAATATTTCGAGCGCTGGGAGCGATATTCGGCGCAGGCTGCCGCCGTGCTCGAACGCGAAGGCCGCGACGGCCTGGTGGCGCTGCTGCGCGAACACGGCGGTAAGTCGATCTATCGGGTGATTCCAGTGGACTCTCCGGTGCGGGAGAGCGTTATCCAGATGTTCGCAAGCCATCCGCTCGAAGAATACAGGCGAGGCATGCTCGAATTCGGGCTATCCGTTCCGGACCTTGTCCCGAAATTTCGCAAGCTCGACGTACCCGTGCTCGGCATTTGCGGCGACAAAGATCCCTATCCCGACCGACCGGAGGTGCTGCACGGAATGAAGCGTTTCAAAGAAGCTCCGCAGATCCGGGGGGCGGGCCGGTTCGTCCATTGGGAAAAGCCGACAGAGTTCAATGCGGCTGTCCGAGCCTTTCTGCAGACGTTGAACTAGCGCCGCACGATCGTTCGCGCCTAATTAGGTAAGTGAAATTGCATCGAGCAAGCTGCGCGTTATTCGCTTAGTTCTGCGCGAGTCGGAATCCAATTGGAGCAGGCACCTCATCGTCGAGGGCTGACTTTGGAGGAGACATTCATGGAAGCCCAAGCTGCAGGTCGAAGGCAACCCGCAACAGCACGCCCGCCGCGCGATAGCGCACTTGCCTGGCGCGATCTGCGCGATTGGATAGCCCAAATCGAACAGCACGGCGAGCTGGCGCGGGTCACCGCAATAATAGATCCCCATGAAGAGCTTGCCGCGGTGACGCTGCTCGCGAGCCGGCAGGACAAATCGCCTGCACTGATCTTCGAAAAGATGCAGGGTGATACGACGGGCTCGCGCATCCTTACAAACATGCTTGGCGCCAGCAGAGAGCGTTACGCGCTGGCGGTAGGGCTCGATCCTTCGACAAGCACGCCTGAGATGGTCCAGGCCACCCGCTCGATCATGAACCAGCCCATCCCGCCGGTGATGATCCCAAAGGATCGCGCCCCGGTGAACGAAGTAGTGCTGACCGGCAAAGATATCGATCTCACGAAATTCCCGGTCCCGACATTCTGGCCCGGCGATGGCGGCCCGTTCATCGGAACGGGTGACGTCACCTTCACCGCCTCACCGGACACAGGACGCATTAATGTGGGCTGCTACCGGCAGATGCTGCAGGGTCCTAACCGCGTCGGCCTGTATTGCTCGCCCGGCAAACATGGGCTGCTCGACTGTGAAGGCTGGTGGGCACGCGGCGAGCCGTGCGAGGTGGTTGCCGCGTACGGCATCGATCCCGTGCTGTTCATGCTAGCGGCGCAGAGCTTTGCCCTCGATGAATCCGAGCTCGGCGTGGCCGGTGGCATCACGGGTCGGCCGGTAGAACTCACACAGGCTGAGTTCGTCAGCCTGCCGATCCCTGCAAATGCGGAATTCGTGATCGAAGGCGTGTTGCGCCAGGGCGATGTGATGCCGGAAGGGCCGCTCGGCGAATTCACTGGATACTACGGACGCGAGCGCTCGCCGCAACCGGTCATGGAAGTGCTGGCTGTGCATCACCGGAAGTCGCCGATCTTCACCCATGCTCTAATGGCGCGTTATCCGTCCTGCGAAATCGGCGCTTATTACGCGATCATGCGCTCGGCCCGAATTCTGGATGACCTCGAACGCATTGGCGTGCCGGGGGTGATTGGAGTCTACTCGCATCCGGCCGCGGCATCAGGCTGGGGCATGGTCGTGGTCTCGATGCAACAGAAATATGCGGGACATTCGGCGCAGGTCCTTGCGCTTACGGCGCAATGTCCGGCCGCCGCCTATTACACAAAGTGGGTTATCGTCGTAGACGAAGATGTCGACCCGAGCGACTTTAATGATGTGCTTTGGGCGCTGAGCACGCGTTGTTACCCCTCGGAAGACATCGACATCCTGCGCAACACCTGGTCGACCGGACTCGATCCCAGCCGGTTTCCTCCCGAGATGCGGCCCTACGGCTCAAAGGTGCTGATCAATGCCTGCAAGCCGCACCAGTATTTGACAGATTTTCCGCAGTCCACGCTGCTGCGTAAATCTGTCCACGACCGTGTTCGGGAGCGCTGGACGGAATTGGGCTTTAAGGAGCCGGCCCCGAAAATGACGGTGTTTCATCCAGAAAAATCGTGATCATGCCGAAGTCAAGACCGCAGGGCAAAATCATCGCAGGCATGTCAGCGGGTGCCAAAGAAGAACTCCGCGCCCCTCTGCGCGATCACTTCGCCCGCCAGTGTTCTCAAATGCCTTCAAGACGCTCAATCTCGAAGTGCCACCCGGCCTTTCCGCCCGCGCCGACGAGATGATCGAGTGAGGAGGCGCGCATTCATCACGCTGTTCGGCGGCGCAGCGGCCTGGCCGCTCGCGGCGCGGGCGCAGCAGTCGGCGATGCCGGTAGTCGGCTTCGTCTATACAGGCCAGACGTCCAGCGAAGCGTCTCCCTTTGTGAGGGCCCGTACACACGGTGAAATCGTTCTTCACCCCATCGGCCGGGACGCCGAACGCAGCGAATTAAAGCGGGCCTTCTGTTCATCGCTCAGTGAATTGTAAAATTTCGCGAGCGCGGGCCCCACGGTCTTCACCGTGCCGAGCGTGGCGTCGAGCCGCTTCTCCATCGCCTCGACTCGTCCGGTCGGGGTTAGCGTTTGATAGGCCGGACACTCCGTCTTGAGCCGTTGCGCCGCCCTGACCGACGTATCTTTCAATTCGTCGAGGGCAGCCTGCTGTGCGGGCGTTGGCTGAACCGCCTGGGCGATGCGACCGATCGGCAGGTCGGTGACCCCCGGCGCTCTCTCATCGCAGAGCTTCGTGAGATCGCGCTGGTCCTTCGCGGCGGCGCCGCGGTCATCCGCCGACGCGATGGCGTTGAAACGCGCCTTCTGCTCGTCGCTGAGCGATTGGTAGAAGCGCTCAAGTGCCGGGCGCACGGTCTGCACGGCCGCAAGCATGACCTGCAGACGGCTCTCCATCGCTGCAAGCCGTCCGGTCGGGATGCTCGGCAGGTCGTTCGGGCAACCGGCTTTGAGCATGTTGATGGCCTTGGCGCTTGCGGCGCGCAGTTCGTCCAGCGCCGCACGCTGCGCATCGGTTGGCTGTACCACCTCGGAAATGCGCTCGATCGGCCAGTTGGTCAGTTGCGCGGCGTCATCGCTGCAAACTTCTGCCGCGCCGCGCTCCGTACCGTTCGCCCGCGCCGCATAGCGCGCAGAGCTCACGCCGCGGCGCGCCCTCCTGCCAGCATAGTATCCACTCGGATCGGCATAGGGGCGGTAACCGTAGGGGCCGTTGTAGGCGTAAGGACCGTAGATGCCGTAGTAGACGTCATCGTAGGCATAGGGCCAAAAGTCGTCATAGGCATAGGGCCAGTAGACGTAATCGA
>DATFQX010000034.1:0-2293 GCA_035263865.1 Xanthobacteraceae bacterium | reverse complement strand
GTGCCCTATCGCGGCTCGGCGCCTGCACTCACCGACATGATCGGCGGTCAGGTCCACGTCATGTTCGACGTTTTGACGAGCTCGATCGGGCACATTCGATCGGGCGCCTTGCGCGCGCTTGCGGTGACGACCGCGACGCGCCTCCCAAGTGCTCCCCCCATTGCATGAATGACCCCCAACCGGAGGGGTCACAGCGTCAATTATTCGTAGGGGATGAGGCTATTGGCAACGCGAGCGCACGACATCAGCCAGATTGACGCCAGTAGATGCTCCTAGGACATTTGCGACGCGTTGAAGGCTGGAGCTGAGAAGCGAGAGCGGCACTTGCCGCATCGCTCATGGACCAAAGGCGCTGATAGAGCAATCGGACGCCACGTTACCGGTCCTATGGATCAGATGAACATCTGATGCCGAGGGCATTGCAGTGCGTGCGCCGAGCTGGTGTCGATTGTGCCTTCGTAGCTTTTTCAGTCTGCGCAGCCGCCCGCACAGCGTCCGTTCGGGCTGCTATTGCAGTCTTTTTGAAGCATGCAAGCCTTCGTACCGTAAGGATTGTCCTTTTGTTCACACAAACATTTTTCCGTAACTTTAAAGCCGTCCTTCCCTCCGAAAACCGCATTGATATCGCACCCAGCGAGCAAGAGACCGCTTGGATCCCTGCGCGCTCGGCTCGATGCCGAGGCGCTGGGCGTCGCCTGGCAGCGGTCGAAGCGCTCAGGTCCCTGGGCGCGCGGCTCGACGATGCTTGGATCCCTGGACGCGCGGCTCGACGCCGAGGCATCGTGAGATCCTCAACTTGCTGCACGACCAGGAGGCAGCCGTGCGGCGCCGAGGCGCTGCGCGAGATCGTCGGCCGGCTGCATGACGAGGACTGGAAGGTGCGTCGGGCCGCGGTCGAAACGCTTGGCTCCGCGGGCGTGCGGCTCGATGCTGAGGCACTGCGCGAGATCGCTGGCCGGTTGCGCGATGCGGAATGGCGCGTGCGCGACGCCGCCGTCCAAACGCTCAGAGCCCTGAGCGCACGGCTGGATGCCGCAGTGCTGCGCGAGATTATCCGCTTGTTGCAAGACAGGTATACGCACGTGCGCTCAGGGGCGGTCGAAGTGCTCAGATCCCTGGGGCCTCGGCTCGACAACGCGGCGGTGCGCAAGATCTCAAATCAGACGCTTGCCTCCGGCACGCGCATGAAGCGGTAGGCAGCGCGTCGCCGAACGAGTTGAGGGCTCTCCGGCCATAACTGATTCAGGTTTAAACCCGCTGGGCACGGTCGAAGGACGGGATTTCTTTGCCATCCTGAAGGTTACGCGCTGATTCTCTGCTAACCGCGAGTCCATGGATGAAGTTTTCGGAAGCGACAACGGTAGCGAAGCAGACCTCGACAGAGTACGGCACCGTATTGATCACGCGATCAAAGGGGGCGGTGCCGTTACCTGGTGAGGTTGTAGCGGATGTAGGCGTCCCGGTCGGTGGGATTAAGCCCCAAGCCCCCGTTAAGTGGAAAAGAGTGATTAAGTTGGTTGATCTGCGCGCTGGGGTTATTGGCGGGCGGTGGAATGTAGACACCCGCCGATGGCTGGGACAGCGGCAGCGATGGCGTGCTTGGACTCGCCGGGGCGTAGCTTGGCGATGCCAGTGCGGTCACGGCGAGCCCCAAGGCAAGCACAGCCAGACGTTTCCTCAGGACAGTCATGACGAATCTCCTTCCATATATTGGCGGTAGGATCATGCGACCTTGTTGATGAATTCGGACGCTCTTGCTACCCGGTTACAAGCTCACGGATTCGTGAGATCGCCCCCAGCTTCGCGCAAGCGGTTACCCCACACGGCATGGGCGAGGTCCTAGTGGCGCAACCGCACCTTCCATCGTTGCGCCAGCTAGGCGATCAGTCGCAAGGCCTCGCGGACCTTCGCGACCGGTCCGACGGGTGCGATCCGGTCAGGGTCGCGACCAAGCCGATCGACATCCGCAAAGAGCGTCGAGGGCCCTGGCCGGCATTGATGCTCGAGGAGTAGGGAGGCGATCCGTTCCTCGACGCGGTCTACTGTGGCGGTCACCAGTGAAGGAGTCGGGGCCCGAGCGCAGCGCCGGCTAAAGTGCAAAGAACAATCGTTCCACCGAACCAAAGCGCCACGAAAGGCAAGGAGTCGTCGTGGCAATGTAGCGCGTATGCGGCTGCACTGATGCCACCGGCAACAAGACCGGCCAAGGCACCCGTCCTAAGCAGATTCGTGGGCGCCGCCATTCGGACCGCCCACGTGATAACGGCGAAGGGCACCACAGCAATGATGGGGA
>DATFQX010000033.1:0-20549 GCA_035263865.1 Xanthobacteraceae bacterium | reverse complement strand
CGGCCGGTTGGCCGCGGCAAGCAGCCGAAATAAACAAAGGATGTCCTGATGGATCAGCAATCTGTTCGACAAAATCAGCAACCCGCACCCGAGCGACCGACCGAATACATAAAAGAGATCGGAGAGTCGATCTGCGACCGGTTGGTCGAGGATGAGAACCTCCGCTCTATCTGCGCCGAAGCCGGGATGCCGGATGTGCCTACAGTCTCGAGTTGGATTTCCAACAACGGTGAGTTTCGGGACATGTACGCCGTTGCTCGCGAGTTCCAGGCCCACTGCATCGCCGATGAGGTGATCGAACTGGTTCATGATGCGAGCGGGGACTGGGTGGAAAAAGTCCGCCCTAATGGACGCGTGGTTTGGGGTCCAGACCGCAAGAACCTCCCCCGCTGCCTCTTGCGCTGCGAGGTGCGCCATTGGGTCGCCGAGCAGTTGCTCGCGCGCGCCCGCCAATTGAGCGCTCGACCCCTCTTTGAACCCCCGACTGCCCCGGAGTTGAAAATCCTCCATGATCTCTTTCCATCATTATTCTTCTGGCACCGTGAAAGGACATCGAAATGACTGACGTACAAGAACAAGCGGAAAACTCCACCGCAGCCAAGTTGGCGCGCCTGGAACGGCTGTGTGGCCGTTTCCCGGTGCTCAGCTCGGAGAATCGCCAAGACTATGATGAGCTCCTGATCTCTTTGCTGGAGCACCACACGCCGAGGAATTTCCTGGGCGAACGGCTCATCAAGTACCTTGCGGACGAGGAATGGGAGATCGGCCGGTACAAGCGCCACAACTGCTCCTGATGGAACGGCGATTCCGCGCACGCTTGGCGTTCCAGGCCTACCGGGAGAAAGCCACGCAACAAGATAAAGCAGCGCTGGACAAAAAGCTGGCTGAACAGTCGCCGGGGCAGTTAATTCTGCCCGAGGAGGCGCTCGACGGCGTCATTGCGGACATAGACGCCATGTTGCGCCGCCCTGCGGAGGAACTTGACCACGCCCGCGCCCTCGAAGTCGGCATGGTCTATTTCGAGCACCTCGACCGGCTGCTCAACGCTGCCATTGTGCGCCGCAATGCCGTTCTCTCTGACATCGAGCGTTATGACTATCTTTTCGATCCGCGCCTTCCCGTTTCTGCGTGGGCCGAGCAGATCGAGGACGGCCGCGACCGGCATGCGAACGAGTCGGAGATCGCTGGAGCGAAGCTCGACGAAGCGGCGCCTGCGATTGCACGCTCCCAGGAGGGTCAATCGTGAGCTCGCAGGCAAAAGCCGCGGCCAGTCGGGCCAACGGTCGAGAGAGCCGTGGACCGCGCACCGCGATTGGCAAATCGAAGTCGAGCCGCAATGCCTTGCGGCATGGGCTCGCCGCCGCGACCCCGAACCATCCAGAGAGGTTTGCTGGAATTGAGGCGCTCGCTAAGGCGATCTGCGACGGGGCCCACGATCCGCTCCTATTCGAACAGGCGCTGATCATTGCCGAAAACGGCTTCGTGCTCGACTGTGTGCAGATCGAATGGATCGCCGCCATCGAGCGCCATAGGGACAGTACGGCAACGCCGCTGACGAGCGGAGATCTCGGCTTTGCCCGCGCCAACGCGATGCTCGAGAGAGCCAAACTCACTTATCAGATGCTGGTCGAAGCTCCGCGCAAACATGCGGCAAACAGCGCGGCATCCAGCAACGCCGCAGGGACAACTGCTGCGTCTGCTGGCGACGACCAGGTCCGATCAAATCGGCAACGCGAACGTGCGGTCACCGACCAGGCTGGCCGCGGCACGCTTCCACGCGAGCGCGACGAGTTGGCTGCAATGCGCGCTGCCATGCCGGACCTTGTCCGTTTGGAACGTTATCGGCGACGGACATGGTCACGCCACAGGCGCGCAGTCCAACGCTTTATGGAAATCCAGTCTGGTCGCTTCGAAAAAGCCCGGAGCCGCAAGCAGTTGCGGCGATCACCTTTGTGTACCTGAAGTATAGGAGTCTGAGATGTCACAGCGTAACTCAACAAAATCTGCCCGCTCATGACAGGGCGATAGCATACGATCGGGAGATCTGCATCGAGATCTGTAGGCAGCTCATCCTCAGAAAGGAGCTCCGGGAAATCTGCTCCAAGCCCCCGATGCCCCCAGGACAGGCGTTTCTTTGCTGGGTTCAAGACCACAAGGAAGCGCGCGAGATCTATCGTTCTGCGCAGAACTTCCGGTCTGATCGCAGCCTGGCGAAAGAACTGGGTGTGTCTCTGGCTGTTTCGGTCAGCGAGTGGGAGGAAGAACTTCGAGCAAACATCGAGCTCGGTTGGCCAGCGGACTGGGTCGAGCGAAAATACATTCCACCCGATTGGAAAAAAGTGTTCCCTCTCATCGGCGGCCCGCCGGTGGGGAGCAGCGAGAACATGCAAGCCTACACCGAGCTCCTCAACGCCTACACTGAGATGCTGGAGCCTCGCGATCTGATGGAGCTCGGCTGGATTAAAGAGGCGACCGACGCGGCATGGGAATCCCAAGGGGTGACGGCGCTCGATTACGGCGCGCTTCGGGCCCGTTCTAAGAACTACCAGAGGGTTGATAGAACGCGGGTGCGCGCGATCAGTCGCCGCGATAATGCTCTGCGGCAGATCGCAATCTGGCGGAAAGGCCTCGGCGCGAAACCGCGTCGTTTACCCGATCACCTTGTCGTCGAGCATCTGCTTGCCCGGCGATACGGTGTCGAGCAGCTCCCTGCTGAGGCAGAGACTGATGCAATTTCGGTTGGAACTGCGGAGCCATCGGCCTTGGTCGCTCCTGCCTCCGAGGCTGCAAAGCCTGCTCGGGCATTCGCTCCTCAGAAAACCGAGGATGCCGACGCTGGCCTCCCGTTCGCGCTAGCGGCCGACGCTGCGCAAAGTGCATCCCCGCTGGGCGCCCCAGGCGACGCTGACACCAGCACGCGTGTCGATGGCGTCGTAGCCGCGCCTGTCTACTCCACGGACAAAACCACCACCGCCGGCGATCCACCGCACGGACGAGGCTGCCTGCCAATCCGATTAGGTGAAAAATCAGCGGTTGTAGAATCTATGAAATACAATCTGAATGGCGAGGTTTGGCAGAACGAACCCAAAGCCAGTCTTCCCCCAACTGTGAACGCTAGCTGCCCGGCATGCGCGCCGGTCGAGGCGGCGTGGCGATCAGGACCGAGGACGCACCAGCTCGTGCTCGCAACAGGTGGCAACCTCGTGCGCGCCATGGTCGACGCCGGGCCAGGTCGGGAATGTCGTAGGCGTCGCTGAGCCCGCGCCAGCGGCGCATGAGTTCCGGCGCCCCGCCGCTTCCCAGTAGCTCGTGCACCTTGAGCGCACTGCACTTGTTCGGGCGGCGATGCCCGTCGCCTGCACTCATCTTGCCGTAATGCCGAGTGTCCCCGACCACGAATTTCGTCGCCGCGACATCGAGCCCCGAGAGCTTCTCCTGCCGCAGGTAGTTGATCCGGTCGACGATACTTCCAATTAAGCTTGAGCCCTCGGGTCGCGCCTTGCCTCGAGGTGCCACTCAGCCTCACGGCCAAATTGAGAGAGCGGCCCTATAGGAGTCGATGACCCAATTCGTGCATCGGAAGCTGTCTTATCCGAAGACATTTAGATCGCGGGTCGATACGCCCGCGTTCATCGGCGCGCCTGCCTCATCATTCCTGTGCCTGGAATGGTCCGCATTTGGCCGCTGTACCGAAACGGCTATCAAAATCGACCGTGCCTCCGACGACGGGAATGCGCGTCGGCGGGAGCCCCCGAGTATACTGCTCTACAATTACGGTCTTTTTGTCCGGGCTGAGGCTGATCCGCACCGGTTCGAGCGGTTTGCCTTTATTGGACGCGGACAGGTCGAGTGCGTAATACCCAATGACGGAATTGTTTATCGTGCGCGTCCCTCCGTCCCGGTCGAAGACAACTGATTGCGGGAGGTAAATCTCCATCTTGGCATCTGGCCCTTCGCAAGCGACCATCCGGACCATGTAGGCTTTTTTGCCGGGATCTTTCGCTGCTGCCGGTACACCAGCGCAAATGAGGATCATCACGCCGACGAGTCCAAGGCGACGCGCCGGATATTTTCGGCGCAACAAGCCAGCATGCTCGCGTTTTGTCCTGGAGCCGTTCTTGAACACTTTGAGCATTCCCTTGGTAAATCGCAATACGCGCGGCGGCCGTTCCGTTTGGTCGCAAAATTGTATTATATTACGCAGCATTGCCATCCCCGAAAGGAGACGTTGGCTCTCTATCCAAGGGTCAAGGGCACCGCGAGTTCTCGGCTGCTCCAGCGTGTATGGCCCCGAATAATTATTGGGGTTCTAGCCGTGCTCGAAGTCGTTACATGCATTTGTCGATTGTTTTTATCAGGTGGTACTTCTAAATTCAGTGTCTTAGGTAACGAAATCAAGGTCGCCAAGCTGATCAAGATTGATACCTGAACCGCCTGGAGACTTTTGTGGTAGCTGGAGGGAGTCAGGATGCCGTTCCGACCACCCCCTGAATCGCGCCGTCAGCTCGCAGGCGTGCCTTTCGACACTGCTGTTGACTTCGCGGTGGGTGCCAAGAGCCGCTATGATCAATTGGATAGCAGGCCTGGAAATCGCGACCCTAGCAAATGCAAGGCGCTTCTTGCGTTTCCAGGGAACGGAGCGGAGATCCGCGCGGTTTTCTGGAGTGCGAAGATGTCGATCGATGCGGATGGCCCCGCCGCCGGACCTGGGCACAAGAAGGGAACGGATCTGGATCCCACCGGACAGAACGTCACCTCTTTTCGTTTCTCAAACGGCAGGAGTCTGCCTGCCGAGGTTGTGGCCTATATTGTTCTGCCGCTGAACGAGGCGAAGGATGGACCATTTGATCCAAAGGTTGCCATCGGCGATGTCGCCATCGTGATCTTTAAAGACATGATCACCGCTGCGATCTGTGGCGATCTCGGCCCTGTCAATAAAATCGGCGAAGCTTCAATCCGGACTCATGAGGCGTTGCAGCCAGCCTGTCCTGACCCATGCAAACGCGACCGGAATGGCTTTTGTTCCAAAGTTCGAAATTCGAGCGTGGAAGAGGACGTGCTCTATTTCGTGTTTCCGGGCTCCGCCTTTGCTGAGGGTGAATTGACGCTGGACAACATCACCACAAAGGTCAAAGAACGCGCCTTTACGCTCTACAACCTGTTGCGCGGGGCGACCGCACCCCCAACGGCATGAGGGCTGAGGTTTCTGCTCTCCGGCGGGAAGGCGAACCTTTCCGCTGGTGATTCCTCTAGCGAAGGAAGGAGAGCAGCGATGAGGATGTTTGCAGGACTGGACGTTGGTTTCAAGCGGACGGCGGTGTGTGGCGACGAAGCCGGCACGATCGTGTGGCGCGGGGTGGCAGATACGCATCCCGAGGCATTGTCTAGGTCCTTGCGGCACTGGGGCGGGAAGCTTGCGAAGATCGGCTTGGAAAGCGGACCAACGACTCCTGGCTTGTGCGTGAGCTTGCCAAAGTGGGCTTTCCCGTGGTGTGCGCATCCTTGTCCAACGATCGGTGTGTTCTCACTTCATTGTAATATCTGGCACAGGATTTTAGCGCTCGACGCAAATGCGTCTCGCCCAGAACGACGATATGGTTCGTGCACTCGCGTCGGATTGACCGGATCAATCTTTCGGCAAAGCCGTTCTGCCAAGGCGAGCCTGGCGCGATAGGCTTGTCGCGGATGCCCATGGCTCTTAGTCGGCGCCTCGCAGCAGCGCCGTAGACTTGATCTCGATCACGGATCAGGTAGCGCGGAGCCTCATTCCAAGGGAAATGCCTCCGTGATCTGGCGCGCAAGCCATTCCGCGGTCGGATGCGGTGTAACATCGATCCAGATCCGGTCTCTGCGGGCTAGCCGAACGACGACGAGGTTCTGGGCTCCTTGCCGGTAATCTTGCGATAGAGGCTCATGATTGTGGCGACCCAATTATTGACGGCGTCATCGCCAGGATTGCCTCCCTGCACCGTCAACTTGCCGACCCTTGTAACTCAGTGGCCGCCTTCTTTGCTCGGCGCTCGAACTTGACCGCTATCGCAACGCCGTCGATGATCTCTATCAGACGGCCAATTCGCCGCGCGGCGTCTACCGCAGGTCCGCAGTGGGCTCGCCGCCAAGACAAGGGCATCGAGAATCTCCGTGTCGTCCGGCCCGTCGGCTGCTTCATCAGGACTATTGACACCCAGACTCTTCTGGTAAAATTTCTTAAAAATTTCAACCAGGCAGCTTACTAGGGTCAAAACTCATAAACTTGAGATGTCGTTGTGGTTCGCGGCTCTCCGGATTTTGCTGCCCGACGCATTGACCCAAAATTTGCGAGTCGCATCAGACACCTACACGTTTATGAGTCTGGACCCTAAAATCACTGGTTCTTATAACGCACGGAGAGGACGCTCCGATGAGCAAAAAATTTGTCGATGTTGAGGCACTAAACTTTCGTTCTGCGCCAGTAGTCGCTCCCGCGAACCGAATCGGGATCTTGCATCTGGGCCAGCCTGTCGAGGAACTGGGGCCTGACGCTAAAGATGGTTGGGTGAAAATCAAGGCGGAGGTCGGTGGCGCTATGGTAGAGGGAGTCGTAAAAGAAGAAATCGATGATAGGCCATCTTTGCGAGAACCGGTGTCAGCGGCAAGAGAAGCCTTGGTTGCGGAAGCGATTAAGGAATGGCTGCGCTTCGAAAAGGGACAGGGCGAGGAGTTCGAAGACCCATTTTTCAAATTTGTCGGCGAGATGTGGGAGTCGATCCACTTACACCTTACTGGCAAGGATAGAGGCGTACCCTGGTCTGCTGCGGCTATTTCTTTCATGGTCAGACATGCAGGCGCGACTTTTCCCAAGTATAACAACTTTAAGTTTGCGCCAGCTCATTCGATATACTTTCACGACTCGATCGTCAAACAGCAATCAAGCGACGCCGCTGCGCCATTTTGGGGATTTCGACGCTTCGAGAAAAGTCCTCAGATCGGCGACATTGTCGGTGTTTGGCGGGAAACCGAAAGCACCTTCGAGGATGCCAAAAGGGGCGATTCGTTCCCGAGCCACAGCGATATCATCGTAAGCGTCGGTCCCGATTTCGTCCTCGCGATCGGTGGGAATGTCCGCCAGTCAGTTAACATTACCCGCTATGTGAAAACGCAGTCGGGTTTTCTGACCAAAGAAGACAGAGTCATCATACTCATGGTCAATCAGGCATGATCCCCTGCTGGCCGCTGTCTGGCGCTCGGCTGATTGCAGCGCTCGCCGCCATTTACGTTGGTTGCGTAACGTCGGAAATTGCCTCCACTGCAGCTGCCGCGCCCCCGAAAAAGCAGTCCTGTGATCAGGACGCTAGGCGGTTGATGGAGGCGGCCGTCGTTTACGCCGCGCCGAGGTCGCGTGCTCGGCCCGCCGCAAAACTCGCCAGTGGGCGTTTCTTCTATCGATGCGAACAACGCGGCGAATGGCTTGGAGTGATGTTCCCGCTAGAGAAGGACTATGTCGATTGTTGGCAACGACGAGCCAATCGTGCGTGTTCTCGCGGCTGGATTCGCCGAAACGTCAAGATGGAACTTTACGGCTGATCTCGATCATAGAGTGAATCTGATGCCATGAGTAACGAGCCGAATTATATTTCGGTCCCGCGGTCTACGGTTCGCGAGTTCGCGGCGGTTGCGCCAAGCGCCCGAGCGAGCTTTCTATATATGCAGGGGACTTCAAAGCGCGGCATTCTCTGCTTCAAACCGGCGCTTCGACTTGAAGAGCAAGGCAACCAGAGATATCAGCGCACTATCGTGGCCGACGTCACCGAGGGTTTCGATACACACAGGTCAGGTCGGCCGCTGGCGGGATGGATGTCCTCTTCGCGGCGTGTTTTTGGTGTGCCTTTGCTGGTTGGCCTTTCGAGGGAAAAATTGAACATGAAGACACGGGACCTGAGGCGAGCGGCTATTCTTTTCTTTCCGCTGCTGCTGGCGAGTCAGAGTGCGTCGGCCGCGACCGCCGCGGGCTCCAGCGCTTTAGCGCTCGCGTCTCTCGTCGCGGCGGCTTCGCCGCTCTTAAACCGACACGAAAAGCGCGTGATGGCGCGGCTGTTCGCCGGTCATTCCAATTTCGCCTTTCCTGCCAACAGGAAGATCTCCATCAAGGCCGACGCGATCGTCTGCCGCGCGAGCAACGTCGCCATTACGTCGCACTCGTGCAAGCTGACCTTCGGCGCCGCGTCAACCGACCTGACCGGGCGCGAGGCGCATGAGCTCTACGCGACGCTTGCGGAAGCTGGGTTGCCGTCGGAAGGCGCGGCGGGGTCGATCTATGCGAGCCTGTCGCACCTCGTGTGCACCATCGACCCGCGCGAGATCGCGCATAGGTCCGGTGGGGGCGCCGACTGCACATTCGATTCCGGCGCACCGTGATCGTGCCGGATCCGCGCGCCGGGTACCGACTGTGTTTACCGAAAATCAGATTCTACAATACCGGTAATAATGCCACGAAGACGGGCTGTAGCGCCGAGGCAGTCAATCGCACAATGGAATGGGGCGCAGGTGCGCCTCGCCCAATACGACGAGATGGTCGGAATTCACGACGGATCGATCAGATCAAGCGTTCGGCAAAGGCGTCCCAAAAGCGGGACGATGGGTTTGTCGCGGATGTCTGTGGCTCGTAACCGGCGCGGGACGGCGGCGCCATAGATCAATTTTAATTTTCTCCGCGATCAGTGATGCGCCCATACTCGGCGTTCGCCGCGCCTCTGAGGCACCGGCCTCGGGCTTGGCCGGCGAAACTCACGTTCTAGCTACCACCGGTACTCCGGCCCATTGTGCCTTCAGTTGCTCCGGCGTACCGCCGAAGTGATTCAGATCGATACCGCCTTCAATCGAAATGCCCGTCACGTGGTGCGGGCCCGGACCTTCGCCGTCTCCAGTAAATTGGATGATAAAGGGAGTCTCCCAGTTCGGCGGGCATACGGGATTCGAGCTGAAATGGGACAGCCACAGTCGGTGTTGAGCCAGGAAGGGGTCACGGCGGTTACCCAATTGCTCCTTGATCAAGAAGCCAGAATAGAGAACCGTCATGCGTCCTGCTTTGTCATCAACGTGTTGCATCCATTGCTTGGCGTTATCTAGCGGCACCCTACGGTCCTCATGATCCAGCGCGAGGAGCAATTTCTCTGGCTCACTAACATTCAATGCCACATCGAGGAAAAAATCCGCTTGCGCGATCGGATCGCCGGGGCGCAGGAAATGATAAGCGCCGTACAGGATGTCGCGCTGGCGAGCCGGCTCTCGGCGGATCCTATAAGTCCTATCGACGAAATCTTCGCCCTCTGTGGCCTTGTTGATGACGCCGAGAATACCGAACCCTTTCACGGCGTCCCAGTTCTGCACGTTGTCATGATGCGACAGATCCACGATGACCGGGTTGAATCGCATCGTTGCCTCCCGCTAACAGAGAAGAATGCGCTCCGATAACAAACAACCCCTCGGTCATTCCATCTTGTTTATACCATTGTCTTACACTCGTCACAAGTTTGGATATATGGCTACAGGCACATACAATTGCGGCACCCGAGCTTGAATAAGGTGAGGCCACTCAAGCAGCTCGTTTGCTGATGTGGAGCGGCTCCTGATTTTGAGTCCTGTCCCTATCGGAAGCAAACGACAAACCACGTCGCCTTGAACGTCTGCCGACTGTGCCGTTGTTAGAGCGACGGCCATCGCACTAAGAGCGATGACGCTCGTCGTCACTTTCAGCTGTTCCTACGACACCGAGATATCCGTCATGTACCTTGTGGGCGGGATCGACCGCGTCACCGGTGACGCGGAGGCGACCTCAGTGGTGTGGAGAAAGGAAACCGGGAACCTGGTATCAGAGACGATCTACGAGCTGAAATGCAGGCCGGCGCAACGGACGTTCTAGAGAGCAAAAAGACAAGCCATGTCCGACGAGGTTGGCAAGCGGCTGGCCACTTTAGGCGCGCTCTTGGAGTTGGAGGAAGCTGTAGCCCAAGGCGATTTGAAAGCGGCGCAGCCATGTCGTGATAAGAGGCTCATCTTGGCCGGTGATTTGTTTATTCGAGATCGGAAACGGCATGGCTTTAGGATCTGGGCCGGAACTGCAAATGTCCAAGCGCTAGTGGGCGACTACAATCGCGACGGATATGCAGACATCGTGATCACGGGCGGCTTGGGATGGTTCACAATCCCATGTGCGCTATCGAAAGGAGATGGTACTTTCTTGGTTCATAACGACAATACAACCTCAATTCGTTCGGGCAACGATCTTCGCAGGCAGGTGCGGACACTACCCTGCGGCCGCTGGGCAACTTTCGCTGAGTCGATCGAAAGATCGGGGCTGGGTTTAGAACCCGGCCGACCGCGACAAACTTATCAATCTGGCAGAACGACATGGTCTTCCGGCCGTTTCAAACAATCGCGAATTTGCAGTGAGAGCGACGGGGAAGGGCAGGCCTATGGAGATTTCTCAAGGAAATGGTGCCCTCGAATCAGGCGAGCATGGCCACTGCGCGTCGAGGTAATCGGATAGCAGCCTCCGGGTCCAGGTCAAAAGGTCCAGGTCAACCGTATCGAGGAGTCTTCTATGTCCCTGACCATTCGCGGCGTTGTGTCAGTTGAGAATGGCGAGATGCCCGTCGCCGGCGTAACGGTGATCGCCCGCACACCGGCGCACTTGGTGCCGGACCCCAAGGAGTCCTATAGCGACGCTCAGCTGGAGGTCGGGCGCGGAGTGACCGACAGCGACGGCTCCTTCGCCATCGTAACGGACGACAAGGACCCGGCTATCGGGCGCGCCGCGTGCGTACTGCGCTGCTGTGGCGAGATCAAGTTCCAGCTCGTCTGCCTCGATCGCGACGAGGTACAACTCCACGCGAGCGAACCGTTCACCTATGCCGATGAGAGTCTCACCCCCATCGCGCTGCCCGAGCCGATCCACCGGCCGGGTACGCAGGACTGGGCGGAGCTTGGCCGCCGGATGATGGAGTCGCAGACTGTGCAGCTCGGCGACATCGCCGGCGAGCTCGCCACGCTCGCCCCGCGGCGGCTGTTTGCCGACTGGAATGTCACGCGCCGGCTCAGCGTATTGATGCGGTTGGAGCAGGCGTTGCTCGATCCCACCCAGGTTTTTGCCAACGCGGGAATCGCGCTGCGCTTTGCGCAACTCGGCGACACGGATGCCGTAGCGCGGTTGCGGGAACAGTTGCACCAGCACGAGCGCAACGATCTGCTACAAGCGCTAGACGTTGCTGTCGAGCGCGCGCGAAAGGCCGGCGGCTGGCGCGAACTGAACCTCTGGGGCGATCCCGATAAGTTCAAGGCAGGCGAGTATGTCGCCGGCGTCAATAGCTTCATCGACCAGCCCAAACCGTTCGCGGGCCTTCTTCCATGGTTCGATTCACCGATCGTCGGCTATCGCGACTATCTGCGCGACCGCTGGATGGGCAACCAGCGCTTCGAGCACCAGCTCGGCGTCGGCGATGTGGAGGTGAGCAGTCCGGCCACGCTCATCCGCCGCCTCAACAACCGCTTTCACCAGAGCTTCACCACCCACGATGTCAGCGAGCAGCCTGCCAACCGCATCCTGATCGAGATCCTGGTCAAGACGCTCACCGCGCCCACCGGCGAGGGCTACGGCTTCGCAGTCGCGGCGATCGACCCGCAGGACGAGCGCAGCGATCGCGACTATCTCGACTACCTCATCTCGCTGACCAGGCTCAAAGTCGAGGAAGTGGAGAAACGCTATCGCCTGAATCTCCGGCGCTCAGATCTGGAGATGTCGAGCCGCGTGCAGCAGAATATCGACACGCTGCAACGCCTCTTCACCGACAGCTATCAGAGCATCGATGATCCCTGGGCGATCAAGCCGGACCGCAAGCCGGGGAAAGCCGAGCTGCTAATCATCAAGTTCCCGCCTGAGGGGGCAGGACCGTTTTTCCTCGAGTACGAAGAATGGCTGGCGCGCGAGGAGCCGTTCTATCCCGAGAACCATTTCGATCCCCGCGCGACCTACTTCTGGAGCACGGACGACCGTCCGGCCCAGAAGACGCGCGAGGCGGTGTTTGCCAATTCGGTGCCACTCGCCGAAGCGCTCGATCAGCGGGTCGACACCGCCAAATTTGTCCCGGGCAAACCAGCCTACGATAACCGGATCGGCAAATGGCAGTGGGTGCGCAATCACCTGGAGCTGCAGGACCTGATCAACTCTGGCCACGCCGACGCGCGGTCCCTCAACTACGTCGCCGCCGAGCAGAAATATGGCCTGGCCCTGACGTGGGCGGAACGCTTGCGCAAGCTGATCGACTTGGCACCGGCGGGATGGTGGGAGTACGACGTTGCCGCCACAGCCAAGTTGCAGAAGAACGCCGACGTCGGCTCGATGGCCAAGCTCGCGCAGTACGAGCGCACCTATCACATCTATCTGGGCTGGCACTACGGCGTGATACCGGAATACGGCGACTTGCTGTCCGGCAACACGGAGATTTCCGACAAGTGGTGGGGCGGGCGGCACGATATCTTCCCCGAGCCCGGCTACCGGCGCACGGTAGCTTTCCTTGTCGAATATCTTTGCTTCCGCCTGCTGCCCGCGTGCCTCTCGGAAATGCAACTGGCACAAGGCAAATACGCCGACGCCGTGCGCCAGCTTATCGGACCGGCGGGGTTCGATATTTTCGCGGCGGCCGGCGAGTTCGACCCGTTTACGGGCTTCACCGTCCCCGGCATTCTGCGCTACACGACCGACGGGCCGCTGCCCTATGCGAGCTTGTCCGATCGCTCGACCGTCCCGCCCAAGGTGCCGCCGAGCCGGATCCCGACCAATCGCGCAGAGCTTGGCTATTTCAAGCTAAAGCTCGGCAACGCCACCCTCGAATGGGCCGACGTGCTCTATCGCTCGAATGCGCCCGAAGCCATCATGCGGGCGCGCGAGCTCTACAAAGCCGTTCTGTTTCTTCACGGCGAGGATCCCGAGATCACACCGAGTTGGGCGCGCCGCGAGGCGATGCTGCCGATCTTCCCGTACAAGAAATCGAAACGCAACCCGGCGATCGTCGGGCAGGTGAATCGGGCGCGCCTCGGCTTCCTGCAGATCAACACTGGGCTCAACTATTACGGGCTCTCGCCCAGCTTTGTGCCGCCAGTGCGCTTCCGCGTGCTCAAGGAAGCGGCCGACCGCTTCGCTGCCGGCGCACGCGGAGCGCAGAGCGACTTTTTGAATTACATGCAACAGCTCGACCAGCTGACGGTCAGCGAAATGACCGCGCGCACGATGGTCGCCAAGTCGAACGCGGCGATCGCAATCGCCGAGGAGCAGCAGAAGATCGCCGAGTACAACGTCGGCGAGGTCCAAAAACAGGTCGATGCGCTCAACGCCCAGATCGCGGCAAAGAAAGCCGAGATCGCGAAGAAGGATGAGTTCTTCGAGCAGGTGAAGGATTTTGCAGGCGGCATGAAGGCCTCAGTCGGCAAGCTCGGAGAGATCGCCTTCGCGGGCGAGGGTGCCGCCGAGCCCGCCGCCGCCCAAAACATCTCCACGGGCGATATCCTGAAATTCGCCGTGAAGTATGGAGTCACTACAGACATCGGTGGCGGGCTAGCGGCCTTCGGCTCCGGCGCGGCGGTAGCGGGGCCCTTCGCTGCCTTCATCTATGCCGGGGTCACGTCGATGTCGTCGATGGCCGATGCGATCACGAAGCGCGCGGGCGAACTGAAGGGTCTCGAAGCGGCACTGCCGGCGGCCAAGGCGCTGGTCGCGCTCAAGCAACGCGATGTGACGATCGCCAAACTCTCGCTGGAGATTGCCAAGGCCGATGGCCAGCTCGGCAAAGACTTACTCGCTTATTATGCCAGCAGGTTTCTCAACCGGTCGTTCCTTGTCAATCTTGCCGAGTTTTCGAACCGCTTGATGCGCCGCTATCTCGATCTTGCCGGCCAGATGGCGTGGTCGGCGGAGCGCGCGCTCGCCTTCGAGCAGGACCGCGAATTCGGCATCGTCGGGTTCGACTATTTTCCGCGGACGATGCGCGGGGTCACCGGCGCCGACCAGCTCCAGCTCGATCTCGCGGAGCTCGAAGCCGCACGCATCCAAGGCCTGACGCAGACGATTCCGGTCAAGCACACCATCAGCCTTGCGCGCGATTACCCGATACAGCTCGGGCAGCTGAAGAAAACAGGTTTGTGCCGCTTTGCCACGAGCGAAACGCCGCTGCGGCTCGTCCATCCGGGCGTCTATGGTTACCGCGTGCGCAACGTGACCGTCGCCGCGGCTTACGCGGACGCGAGTCCTTCCCCGCGCGGAATGCTCACCAATCAGGGTGTGTCGATCGTGACCCGCGACAAGCAGGGTGCCGCACACCTTCTCGTCCGCTACCCCGACGCGCTGCCGCTCTCCGAGTTCCGCATGCGCAACGACATGTGGGTGTTCGACCTGCCGGACGAAACGCTGCTGCCATTCGAAGGCAGCGGCATTGAGACGGTCTGGAAGTTGATGCTCTCCAAAGTCGGCAACGCCAGCAGCTTTGAGGGGCTTAGCGACATCCTCATCACCTTCGACATGCGCGCAAGCTACTCGGCGCTCCTCGAAAACCAGCACAGCGCCGGCCTACCCAACGCCGACAACCGGTCGCTCCTTGTCTCGGCGAAGGCGATGAATCCAGGGATGCTCAGAGATTTCCGCGACAACGGCGGTATCCTCACGCTCGAGCTCGACATCGCGCGGTTCGCGCGCAATACGAACGAGAAATCGCGCAAGACGCTGAACTTCCTGCTCATGGCGATTGGCGTTGACGACCCGCCGTTTACCGCGACGTTGGCGTGCGAGAACCCTGCGCAAGATCAGGCGATCGTCTTCGAGAACGGGATCGCACTGTCGAACGCTGGCGCGCTCGCCGACGGCAACGCGGGTGTGCCTCTGCCGCTCAACGCGTTCGTGGGCCTCGACGCCGACCAGACTTTCACTCTGTCCATCGACGCTGATGCCAACCCCGGCGCGGAGTTCACCAACTTGACCGACGTGCTGTTGCTTGTGGAATATGAAGCAATGCTTTAAGCGGCGTCAATCCGTTTGGCGGGGCACTTGGGGCTCGTATTCGTCCATATCTCCGCGGTTGAGTGAGGAGCGGACATCACGTTAGCTAGCCGGTCCGTCATTCGGTGGTGTCGGCTCAATTGTCCGGTTCGCCGAGAGCGAACATGGCCGGGTGATTTGTGAGTACACGCAGATGAAGGACAGTACCTAAGTGGCGGAGAGGGGGGGGTCCCAAAATCCAGGACCCGAGAGGTGAACATCTCACCGGCCGTCAACTGAACCGCACCATCACGAAAATCGATCCTCGTTCGACCTGATGGAATTCGTGAAGGGATTTGGGGCTGGACTGCGGGCTCAATTCGCTGATGCCTCTTGCGCCCCCGTTCCTGAATACTTGGTAGCTCTCATGCGCGAATTGGATGGCGACCAGAAGCCGCCAACTCCTATTTCTTGCGATGCCTTACCTCCCCCTGGAAATTCGAAATCGGTTCCGAAAATTGATAGCTCCACGCCAGCGTAATCCAGCGTTAGGATACTGCAATCTTTCTTGGTTCCAGAGTCGCGGCGCGGGCAGACAAATAGCCTCGGTATGCGAAACTGACTTGGCACCCGGGACAGGGGGGTTGTGTGTCTGTAATCCTGAGTGACCTCCTACTGTTTTCCTGTCTTGCCGCGTTTTACACCGGGATCGTGCTCGCTATCGCGAGCCTGCTCAACTAGCTCGGGGTGGAAGTCGCCCTTCCGCGCACCGAGCGCAGAACCCCGCCTCGGTTAGAACACCCCCGAGGCGGGGTTTTTTATGTTCGCTTAAGACGAGGCCGCCCACCAGTTTTTCGTGGTCGCCCCACACTCGCGATATGAGTGCGCGAGGCTTTCGCATCGCGACGAGCGCTGCGCGAGCCTCCTCGGACCGACCGAGGAGCGCGTTCGCGTCGCTTCCGCCCGCCGACGCCGCCATCATCGTGCCGCCCACGCTGTGTTTCACTCCGCAACGTCATCGTGATAGCTTGGTCGCGAGCGAGATCGAAGGTGTGACGTGGCGTTTTTGAACAAGAAGGGATCTGATCCGTTCGCCGAGATCGAAGCCGAAATCAGCAGGCTGATCGAGCGCAAGCAAATACTGGAAGGGCGACTCGCCGACGCGCGCGTTGATCTGACCAGGGTGCGCGACGAGCGGCGCACGGCCTTGCTCGACGCGGACCTGTACGATGTCGATGCGGTTGCTCGCCACGACCAGGCGTGCTGCGACACTGATGATCGCGTGAGCGGCCTTGAGGACGCGGTGCTTGGGCTCAATGGCCGTCTCGCTGATGCCGAGCAGAAAGTTGCCGCCGAACTCGACCGCCAAGAGCGCGCCGCCGCGGCGAGGGAGCTGACCGAGCTGACCGACCTGTTGCAATCCACGATTGACGCCTACACGACGGCCGGCGCGAGGTTAATCGAGGTGCTCACGCCGGTGGTCGGGCGCATCCCCAGTCCGGTTGCCATGCACTTACGGCAGTTGGTTGCGCTTGAACGCAACATCGGCGCGGCGCTGGCCCAGACGCTTGCTGCCGCGCAGGTGCATGCGACCCGAGTTGTAGAAGGCAACGCCGCCATTGTCTGCCCCGCAGAGCCCTCGGCCGCGCCGCCGCCGAAGCCGACCGAGGCGATGCAGGAGATCTTGTTGCTCGCGCCATCGCGATGGATGACCGCAGATGGCGAAGTGCACACCGCCGGCGCCCATTGTCGGGTTGCCGTGCCGACACGAGTAGCCGACGCGGCACTGCGTCATGGCCATGCCTTCCCGGCGGAGAGCGAGGCCGCGCAGCGTATCTTGATGATCCAAGGCCCCGATTATGCCTATCACCGGCCCGAACATTGCGTTGATCTCGCGCAGCCAAAAGCTGATCCAATATCCAGGTAGCCGATAACGGGCAGTTTCCGCTGCTGCGCGCGCACCGCGAGCGGCCATGTCGTGGCCGCGCCGACGAGCAGCGTGATGAACTTGCGGCGCCTCATTCGATCAGCTCGTCTGCGCGGCCGGACAGCGGCAGTGGGACGGTGATGCCAAGCTTCTTGGCGGTCTTGAGGTTGATGAACAGCTCCACCTTCGTGGCCTGCTGCACCGGCAGATCAGCGGGCCTCTCGCCCTTGAGAACACGCCCGGTATAGATGCCGGCCAGGCGGTATGACTCCCTATTGTCCGATCCGTAGCTTATTTTGCCGACCGATGAAGCCGTAAGAGGAGAATGCGATAGCTGAGGGTTGGGTCGGGCCATTTGCTAGGAAGACGACTTGTGGTTTAATTTAGGTGCTTTGTGAAGCAGTTCATATTTTGCTTGCAGATCCCTTTTTCTAGATTGTTTTTTGCCAGGGGTTTGCATTCGACGGACTTAAACCGCTTCTCCTGGAGCACGCTATGTCGGCGACCACGTCTGGTATTTCGGCAGTCCCAGCGGAAACGGGGTCGGACGAAGGGGCCCCCCAAGGTCAATCGCACGTGGCCGGGCCTGAGGGATCTCCACCAAAGCCGCCGCCTTCCGCGGAACAACATAAGCAGATCGATTACAATCTCGTTCGGCCATCACTTGAGGATTGGGAAGGTCAGGATCCACAAACGGTTGCACAATACTACGCGCAGACAGAGTCCGACTTTTTCAGCATTGTCGATAGCTACCGACAGCTGGCAAACGAAGCCGTAGCGAACTACAGAGATGCTGCTCGATCGCATGGCCGGTGGCGGTTCTGGATGATTATTGCGGGAGGGATCCTCACGTTGATCAATGTCTTGGCCGCCGTGCAGCTCCTAAAAGAAACGGGTCCACAGTGGATACCGACTCTGCTGAGTGCTGTAGCTGCGGTTTACGCGGCGTGTCTTACGGTGGCCGGAAACGTGGAGTACTTCTACAATTGGTCGGACCGGGCCGCGGGATTTCGCGAATCGCGCGAGTTGCTTCTCAATCAATTTCGCGAATATTCCTCTAAGTGGGTTTATTATGTTGAAGCGTACGGGAAGACGCCAAAGGCGTGCGCTAATGCGGGGCAACTCTATCGTGAGCTCGTCGATTCCGACCAAGACCTTCGGCAGAAACTCAAAGAACTAACCTTAGTTCAAGAGCGGGGAAAGCCGTCAAACGGCGGGCAAAAGTAAGCCAAAGGGCGTTACGCACTAAGATAGCGATCGGCGGGATTGAAATGCGCCTTTTTGTGATCGTCGTCACAGCGCAAGCGCTGGGACCGGCACTAAGCTGCCATCAGGGAGGATGGCCGAAATAGGATGTAAGAGGCTATGGAGGAGTACGATGACCAAAGTGCTCACCTTGCTCACGTTGGCGGTCCTCGCCTTCAGCGCAATGACAGGTCCCGCGTTCGCACCCCCAATTGGGGGAATCACTGTGCGCAAATATGGCCCTGTCGAACAATATGTTCCTCAACGATGGAACCAACCCAAAAACGCGACCCAGTTCCTGGAGTGGGGGAAGAGGTACTTTGGCGACTTGTTGCCGTCTCGTCCACCGGGCTTTCTGGATAACGGGATCTTTGGGCCCAACCGCTTTTGAGCGCCTGTGCCTTCCGAAAGTCATATCCGGACGTAATGGTGGTGCACCCCGGACAAGATCGGGATGGCTACAATGACGCCGGTCCGTTGCACTGCCCGACCTAGGGGCGCATCCTTGCCCAGCGCCAAGTGCGTGCGGAGCTCATTGTAGTAGGCCGTATAAGAAGAAAGAATTTGCCGCAGGTGCGCTTCGCCGAAGATTAGCACCTGGTCCAAGCACTCGCGACGCACCGTGCCAATCAGACGCTCTACATACGGATTTTGCCACGGCGATCGAGGCGAGATCGGTCGGTCGCGGATGCCCCGGACGTGAAGACATGCCCGTAGGCACGGTCGTTGTCCCGCACCAAGTAGGCGGGAGCTGTTGCCCAGGGGAACGCCTCGGTGATCTGTCGCGCCAGCCACTCCGCCGTCGGGTGTCGTGTCACCTCGAACCACAGCAGTTGCCGCCGGCCGTGGCCCAGCACCAGAAATGCGAACAATCGCTCAAAGGTCAGGGTCGGAACCACAAAGAGATCAATGGCCGCGATCGCCTGTGCGTGGTTCCGGAAGAACGTCTTCCAGCCCTGCGACGGCGACCCACCCCGCACCATGTATTTCGAGACCGTCGACTGGGCGACCTCAAAGCCGAGCATCAACAGCTCGCCATGGATCCGAGATGCTCCCCAGTTTGGGTTTTCCCTGCTCATTCGTCGGATGAGATCGCGCAACTCTCGATCGATCTTTGGCCGCCCTGCCCGCTTTCGCGACTTCCAGCGCCAGAATGCTGTAAACCCCGCACGATGCCATCGAAGGATGGTCTCTGGCCCAAGGTTACGAGCGAGTCTTTGCGGGCTTTCTCAAAGGGCTTGACGAAACCGGTTACGTCGAAGGCCACAACGTAGCCATACAAGTTCGTTGGTCGGAGGGCCGAAATGACCGGCTACCTTCACTTGTCGCCGATTTGATCGAGCGCAAGGTGAACGTGATTGCCGCGACTAGCACCCCGGCGGCGCTTGCTGCGAAAGCGGCTACGGCGACGATCCCTGTTGTCTTCACCATCATTGCCGATCCCGTACAAATCGGGCTGGTCACAAGTCTAAATCGTCCGGGCGGCAATATGACAGGCGTGACCTCATTGAGCGTGGAACTCGGACCGAAACTGTTGGAGTTGCTACACGACTCGGCGCCTAAGGCCACCATCATGGCTCTGCTCGTCAATTCGACCAACCCCAATCTCAAGACCCAGTCGAGAGATTTGCAGGCGGCTGCCCTCAAGCTCGGTTTGCAACCCCATGTCGTGAATGCCAGCACCGAGCGCGATTTCGATGCAGTCTTTGCGAAGTTGCGCGAACTGCGGGCAGACGCCCTAATGATCAGCCAAGACCCATTCTTCAACAGCCAAAGCGGACAGCTTGGCGCACTGTCGGTCCGCCACGCGATACCTGCGATTTACGTGGACCGCGAGTTCGTCGGGGCCGGAGGTCTGATGAGCTATGGGGCTAACCGACCCGACCAATGGCGCCAAGTTGGAGTCTACGTCGGCCGGATTCTCAAGGGCGAGAAGCCTGCCGATCTGCCTGTGGTACAGCCGACCAAGTTCGATTTGGTGATCAACCTCAAGACGGCCAAGGCGCTCGGCCTTGAAATTCCACCCACGCTGGTGGCGCTAGCCGACGAGGTGATCGAGTGATGAGGCGGCGCGCGTTCATCACGCTGCTTGGCGGCGCGGCGGTGATTTTGCCCGCTGCCGTTGGCAGGGCGGAATCTTTCCCGACGCGGCCGATCCGGCTCATCGTGCCATACCCTGCAGGCGGCGGCACCGATATTGTCGGCCGCGTCCTCGGCCAAAAGCTGCATGCGAGCTTGGGCCAACCGGTGGTGATCGACAATCGCGGTGGCGCTGGCGGCACGCTCGGCACGGCCGCCGCCGCCAAGTCTGCGCCGGACGGTTACACGCTGCTGCTGGTGCCGACCAGCCATGTCATTAATCCAAGTATTTATGCGAAG
>DATFQX010000032.1:0-42353 GCA_035263865.1 Xanthobacteraceae bacterium | reverse complement strand
GAAGGCGTCCCGACGGGCTAGTGCTGGCAACCCCTGACGGCCGGCCGCAGAGCCCAAATGCGATAACGCTGGCATGGATACGCGCTGTGAGGACGGCTGGCATGCCGGAGATCACGCTGCACTCTCCGCGGCACACCCACGCCAGCATACTGATCGCGTCCGGCATGGACATCCTGACGATCTCGCGTCGGCTTGGTCATAGCACGCCTATGATCACGCTCGCCGTATATGGCCATCTCGTCAGAGGCACCGATGATCGCGCTGCCGACATCATGGACAAGGCATTTCGGTAGCAAAATGGTAGCAGACAGCCAGGGAGAGAAACGATGGCCAAGATCACCAGGACCAATCCTGAAGGCATTTCCAAGCCGTTTTCGAATTACTCGCATGTGGTGACGGCCGAGGGCGCGCAGAAGCTCGTGTTCTGCGCGGGCCAAGTCGGGGCGGACGTGGACGGAAAAGTGCTGCCACCCGATGATTTCGAGGCTCAGGCCAAGATGGTGATGGCGAACCTGGCGAAGGCGCTCGCCGCCGGGGGCGCCAAGATCGCCGACGTCACCAAGATCACGATCTACATCTGCAACCCGCACGACGTGCCGAAGGCGCGCGGCATCCTGCAGACTTATTTCGCGGGCGCCGCGCCCGCCAGCACGCTGTGCGTTCTGCGCGGGCTCGCCAATCCCAATTTCCTCTTGGAGATCGAAGCGATCGCCGCGGTGTGATCCGAGGGCGTCGGCGCTGATCCCCCGTCATTGCCGGGCTTGACCCGGCAATCCATCCCCTTCGCAAAGACTTTTCTGCAAAGACGATGGATGCCCGGGTCAAGCCCGGGCATGACAAACCCGGTGACCGTAGCAGCCGCCTTTCCCGGTTCGGCGCCGCGCGCGCCCGTCCGCGCATTTCACATTATTGCCCAACAACGTCCATGTGTTAGCCGGAACTTCCTGCCACAGCATGGGTGGGGAAAATAGCGTGGGGGAATCGGGGATGTATCTCGTGGCCGTTCTGCGGGCCATCAGAGCCGTCTTCACGCACCGCCGCTATCGACCGGAGCTGCATTACATGCGCGGCCCGGGGCCGAAGTGGTTCGAGCGTCACGGCCGATAAGCCCGTCCGAGTCAAAGCTACTGGTCGACTTTATTCCGTCCCGTTTCGAGACGGCGGCGGGATCGGGAACTCATTCCAAAATATCCGAGGCGCACATCGCGTTGCTTCGAGGCGCGCGCGATAGAGGTCCGGGCCGGCGGTGGCGGCGGACCCCGCACACGCAATGCGCACGAGAAAATTTGCCGCGGCTTCCAACTGGCCGCAGCCGAGAAACCGTTTGCATGGCCTGCGCGAAAGGCTCATTTTGCAAACGGTGTCGCGGCTCGATCGCGTGGAGAGTTGTTATGGCTGATGTTTGTCGTCGACTGCGCGCAATAGGCGGGAGCCTCTGCATTGCCGCGGTAATCTTCATCGTCAACGTATCTGCCGCGGACGCCGCCAAGATCAAGATGGTCTTTCCCGGGCCAGTGACGACGTTTTCGCTGCCGTATCTCGTGGCACAGAAGCAAGGCTGGATGGGCGGCCTCGAAGTGGAGGACGTCCATGTCACCGGCGATGCCAATGCCATGCGCGTGCTGCTGTCGGGTAATGCCGACATCGGCCTAATCGGCACGCTCAACGTGCTGGCGTCGATTCATGCCGGCGCCGGCATCCGCGCAATTCACTCGTGGCAGCCGATCGGCGACTACAGTCTCGTCATCGCGACGGGCAAAGGGAGCAAGCTCGCCGATCTTGCCGGCAAAACCTTCGCCTCCTCCGGTCCCGGCGGGCTGCCTGACCAGCTTCCCCGCCTGATCATGCGCAAGCACGGCATCGACGAAACGGGCGCGCGTTTCGTGCAGGTCGGCGGCCACGCCGCCCGCTTGCAGGCGGTGATCGGCGGCCGTGCCGATGCGACGCTGGTCAATACCGTCACCGCGCTCAAAGGCGTGCAGGAGGGCAAGGTCACCGTGGTGGCCAGGCTGTCGGCGGAATTTCCCGGCCTGGGTTACGTCTGGAACGTCGTGCGCACTGAAACGCTGGCCAAGCCGGAGCTTGCCGCCGCGTTCCAGACCATGACCGACATCGGCATCCAAGGGTCGCGCTTCATCATGGCTAATCCCGACGAGGCCGCCGCTATCCTGCACGAGCGGCTTCCCGATCTCGACTTGTCCTTCCTCAAAGCAGTGGTTCGCGATCTCAACGGCGAGAACGTCTGGGGTGTCGACGGGGGGCTCGATCCGGCGATCGAGGAGTTCACCGCCGAGCTCAACATGAAGCTCGGCAATCTGCCGGTGGCCGCGCCGGCCAAGGACGTGCTCGAGCCGCGCTTTGTCGATCGCGCCCTCGCGAAGCTCGGCACCTATCGGAAGAACTAGCCCCCGCCATGACGAGCCCGCCGGCGGCCGCGATGGTCGTCTACGACGGCGTCAGCAAATTTTTTCCGGTGCGGGCGTCATCTCTCGGGACCGATCGAGCGGAACTGATGGTGGCGCTCGATCGCATCGACGCGACCGTGGGCAAGGGCGAGTTGATCACGCTCTTGGGTCCGAGCGGGTGCGGCAAAACGACGTTGCTGCGGCTCACTGCCGGGCTCATTCCTGCGGATGAGGGGCGCATCACCATCGCCGGTACGCCGGTGACGGGCCCGCGCAAGGACGCGTGCATGGTGTTCCAGAATTTCGGGCTGCTGCCGTGGCGCACCGTCATGGGCAATGTCGAGTTTCCGCTCGAGATCGATGGCGTCGCTCAAGCCGAACGCCGCGATCTCGCGCGTCATTTCATCGAGCTGGTGGGGCTTGCCGCCTTTGCCGAGCATTTTCCGCATGAATTGTCCGGTGGCATGCAGCAGCGGGTGGGCATCGCGCGCGCGTTGATGCGAAAACCCATTCTCATCTTCATGGACGAGCCCTTCGGCGCGCTCGACGCGCAGACGCGCGAACAACTGCAGGAAGATTTTTTGGCGATATGGTCGCGCAGCGGTGCGACCGTGATCTTCGTCACCCACAGCATCGATGAAGCACTCATCCTCTCCGACCGGATCTTCGTGTTCCACACCGCCCCGGGACGGATCCGCACGATCATTCCATCGCCGGTCGCCGATGAGCGTCTCGGCGGGGATGTGCGCCCGCACCCGGATTTCGGAAAATGCCGCGCTGAATTGCGCAACATGCTCAGGAGCGAAGGATGAGCTTGGTGGAGAACCGACCGTCACGCCAGTGGGTGCCGGCGCCGCGGCTGACATTGGCGCAACGCTTGCGCGACGTGCTGTTGAGCCCGAACGCCATCCGCACCGCCGCGGTCGCGGTTTTCTTCGTCGTGTGGGAGTACTACGGCCGCCGCATGGATCCGATCTTCATGGCGCCGCCGAGCGCGATTTTTGAGGCTGCGATGGAGCTGATCCGGAGCCGCGCGCTCGAGAAGGCGTTGATCCAGACGCTCTGGCCGTTCGCGGTCGGGATGGCGCTCACGGTCGTGGTCGGCATTGCGCTTGGCATCGTCATGGCGCAGTGGCGCACGCTGGAATACGTGCTCGACCCGTTCGTCAACGCGCTCTATGCCATCCCCCGCATTGCGCTCATCCCGCTGATCATCTTGTGGGCTGGCCTGGAATTCGCCGGCAAGGTCACGATCCTGGTCTCGGTCGCCGTCTTCCCCATCATCGTCAATACTTATTCTGGCATTCGCGACGTGCGCGGCGCGATGCTGGAAATCGGCCGCGCCTATGGCGCAACCGAATGGCAGATCTTCTGGAAGATCACGCTGCCGGCGGCGATCCCGTTCATCATGGCGGGCGTCCGGCTCGCGGTCGGCCTGGCAATCATCGGCATCATCGTCGCCGAGTTCTTCACCGCGATCAGCGGGCTCGGCGGCATGATCGTCGAATACGCCAATGTGTTCGCCACTGCCAAGCTGTTCGTGCCCATCATCGTCATCGCGCTCGTGGGCGTGGTCCTGACCGAGTTGGTGATGTGGCTGGAGCGGCGGATGTCGCGCTGGCGCCAGCTCGAGCGCGAGCGGTTTTGATCGCCGCGGCCCAGTGCGGATTGCGGCGAAGCGGGATCATCGCGAGCGGCGAACTCGGTCTGCTCCCTCCCCCGCTTGCGGGGGAGGGGTGGGGAGGGGGCGCCTGGAAAGCTTTACGATATTGCGTGCCCCCTCCCTGTCCCTCCCCCGCAAGCGGGGGAGGGGACGATGTGGCACTGCTCGTCGTAGGCTCACCCGCAAATCGTTCTATGCCAACGGAACCCGCTCTAAGAGAACGGCTCGCGTGACCTGCTGTTAAGCGCGCGACAGCAGCGCGAACAACCGCGCCGGCGTGACCGGATATTCATTGATGCGCACGCCGAAAGGCGCAAGCGCGTTTTCAATGGCCGAGACGATCGCGCCGGCGGCGGGCACGCAGCCGGATTCGCCCACCCCTTTGACGCCGAGCGGATTGAGCGGGGAGGGAAACTCCGCGAATATCACCTCGATCTTGGGGACCTCGGTTGCGCTCGGGATGAGATAGTCGGCGAATGTAGTGGTCAGCGGCTGCGCCGCATCGTCGTAGATCATCCATTCGTACATCGCGTTGCCGATCGCGTGCGCAGCCCCGCCGACGAGCTGTCCCTCGACGATCATGGGATTGATGATCCGACCGCTGTCGTTGACGACGATATAGCGCAGGATGCGCACGCCGCAGGTCTCGACATCCACCTCGACCTCGACGGCATGGCACCCGCCGCCATAGGTGAGCGCGCTCGGCAGGAAGCTCTGCATGTTCTCGAGCCCCGGCTCGAATCGGCCGGGCATGGCATAGCCGGGCACGCCGGATACCGCTTCGGCAACCTGACGCAGCGAGAGCCCGCTGCCCGGTGCGCCAGCAATCTCGACGCGGCCATCGCGCAGCTCGAGGTCGCTGACACCGACCTCCAAAAGATGGGCGGCGACCTCGAGCGCTTTTTCGCGCACCTTGACCGCGGCGAGATGCACGGCGGAGCCCGCGGTCACGGTCTGACGGCTGGCGAAGCCGCCCTGGCCATGGGGAATGACGGCGGTATCGCCGGCGACGACGCTGACATCCTGCGGCGCGATGCCGAACTGCTCGGCGCAGATTTGGGCAAGCGCAGTCTTGATCCCTTGCCCCATGGGCATGGCGCCGGTGTAGACGGAGACGCGGCCGGAACGGCCAATGCGCACGATGCCGGATTCGAACGGGCCGCGACCGGTGCCCTTGATGCCGTTGCCGATGCCAATGCCAAGGTAGCGACCGCGCTCCTGCGCCCGGCGCTGGCGCTCGGCAAAGCCGGCATAGTCAATTGCCTCCAGTGCTGTCCGTTGGCAGGCCGGAAAGTCGCCGCTGTCGAGGGTGATCGCTGACCCGGCGCGCGTCTTGAGCGGACACACGTAGGGCATTTTTTCCGCCGGCACGAGGTTGCGGCGGCGCACTTCCGCGCGGTCGAGGTTCAGCTCGTCAGCGATGCGGTCGAGCAGGCGTTCCATCGCGAAAGCGCCTTCCGGATAACCGGCCCCGCGCACCGGCATGGTCGCGACCTTGTTGGTCTCGGCGACGCGCACCTCGAGCTGGAATGCGGGCAGCATGTAGGGACCAGGCAGCGCGGTGGAGGCGTTGTAGGGGAGGTTGATGCCCTGCGGGGTATAGGCGCCTTCGTCGTGGATCATCGCTCCGCGCACGGCGAGCAGGTGACCATCATCGTCGAACGCGACCTCGACATCCCAGTACTGATCGCGCTCTTGGACCGCGGCGAGAAAATGCTCGCGCCGGTCCTCGATCCATCTGATGGGCCGGTGCAACATGAGGCACGCCGCGGCCAGCGACACTTCCTCCGGATACATCACGAACTTGGCGCCAAAGCCGCCGCCGACGTCCGGCGCCACGACGCGCAGCTGATTTTCATCGAGACGTAGCATCGTCATCAGAAAGGCGCGTACCTCGTGGGCGAGCTGCGTCGACGACCACAGCGTCAGCCGCTCCTCGTTGGCGTCGTAGACGGTAAGCGCCCCGCGTCCCTCGATCGAATGCGCGCCGCCGCGGTGTTGCTTGAGATGGACGCTGAGGCGGCGGGGCGCGCGAGCGAATGCCTCCGCGACCTCGCCATAGGATTGCTGGAACTGGATCAGAAGATTGCTCTCGCGGGTGGCGTGGGCGCGCGGCGCTTGCGGCGCCAGCGCTTGTCGGCAGTCGGAGACCGCGGGCAGTGGCTCATAATCGATGGCAACGAGTGCTGCGGCGTCTTCGGCAATGTAGCGCGTCTGCGCGATCACGATCGCCACCGCTTCGCCGACGAACGCGACTTCGTCCTTGGCGAGCGCAAACGGCGTGATGTCGGCTGGAAGATTCGCCGTGCGGAACTGCAGCGGCAGCCGCTCCTGCGCGAGAAGCGGCGCAAGATCCGCGAGCGTGAATACCGCATGAACGCCTGCGCAGCCGCGCGCGGCGCTGGTGTCGATCCCGCGGATGGCTGCGTGAGCGTGCGGGCTGCGTACGAAGGCCGCCTCGAGCATGCCGGGAAACGCAAGATCGGCGGCGAAACGGGCTTTACCGACGAGCAGCGGGCGATCCTCGAGCCGCTTGACCGAGTGACCGATGCATTTGGTGTCCTGCACGCGTTAGCTGACTCCGATGCAAATCGTATTGCCGAAGCCCGACCGGGCAATGGTTGCCTTTCGCAAAAGACAACCATGCGAAATCGGGTTTACCCCGATTCCGCCCATTTTAGCTGTGCAAGTCGGATAAATGCGACCTGCGCTATTCCGCTGTCTGCTCGCCCGATCCGCCAAATTCAGCGGGGAAATCCTTAAACTTCGGGAGCCCGTCCCGCATGGGCAAGACAGTTTTGTCGTAGTTGATGTGCACGCCCGGGCTAAACTTCAACGCAGGTAATGTACTTGCAAAGACATCGACCAATCCCAGCGGAGGGTGATTGGTCATCAAATGGCCTCCACATTTCCTGCAGTATTGCCGCTGGCTCAATGCCGTCTTCTGGAACGTGCCAAGACACTCCGCGCCCGCTGTGACCCGCACGGCACCAGGCTTCCAAAGCGTAAAGGCATTGACAGGCCCGCCCGACCACGAACGGCATGAGCCGCAATGACAATATCCCATGCCTTCGGGTTCCCCCGAGGCCTCCAGTTGAACCGCGCCACAGAAACACTCGCCCTTGTAAGTCGCCATCGTTGTTACCTCGTCCAAGCTGCTACCCATAGTTCTGCGTATCGGCACCGCCGAGCCATTTGCTGATTTGCGCGCTGCGCGGACAGTGGCGACGGCGATGAAGAGCATCGCACTGCAGCCGATAACATTGCCCCAAAACATGAAACCTGCAGTCCACTGCTCATTGTCTACGAGCGTCCCGGTCATAGCCGATGCGTGCGAGATGAGGAACATGCTCCACGCCGCGAACGAAAAGGCTTCCGCACCGCCTTGATCCCTGATCGCCCTAGTGATTTTGGGGATGTAGGCCGCAAAGCGCAGGCTGTTGCAAAGCGTGAACGCTGCAAGCGTGATATCGGCGATGGTCATCGCGTGGACGTCCTTTCTCGTTACTACCCCGTGCGCGCAGTCGCCCAGCCGGGCGATGCTCTGACACGGCCGGCACGGGTGGCGGACGCCCTGGAGATGCCGCAGCACCACGACGGCTCGAGCGCCGAGGGTCTTGCGCTGTCGAGTTGGATGCTAACTTGCACTCTCCAGGGCGAGCTCACCTCAGGCCGGACACCGTTATGACGTCGTTGTTGTTCGTGACGGTGATCACGTCGTCGCCGCTGGTCGCATTGATGACGATCGTGTCGTCCGACCCGTCGCCACCGCCGCTGCTCCCGCCCAGGTCGATGTTGACCTTGTTGACGTCCGTTCCCGTCAGGTCGTTCACGGTGATCTTGTCCGCGCCGCCTAAGGCCTGGACATTGATGGTCTCGACGTTGTCGAGATCCATCGTGATGGCGGCGATATCCCGCACCAGCCGGGCATGCCCGGCATTGGCAGAGATGTCGATGTTCTCGGCGACGTTGGCGCCTTTGGACTGGAGCGTGTCGTTGCCTGCTTGACCATCGACCGTGTCGCTGCCATTACCCGGATTCCACACGAACGTGTCATTGCCGGCCCCGAGCAGGGCCTTGTCGCTGCCTTGCCCGCCGATAACGACGTCATCGCCCTTGCTGGCGGTGATGATGTCATCGCCGGCGCCGCCATTGATGGTGAGCTTGACCTGGCCGGCGTTGAGCGCGGAGGCGTTGATGGTGTCGTCGCCAGCGCCGCCGCTGACGACGAGCGAGTCGTTGGCGCCCTCGGTGCCGACAGACCGTTGACGACGACCGATGCGCCGATGGTTGCGACGCTGATGCTGTCGCGGCCCGCCGTGCCGTTCACGGTCACGCTGTCGGCGGCTCCGTCGCCCTGGCCGCTTCCCGAGGGCCCAGACAAGTCGATGGCGACCTGCGTCACGCCGGTTCTGGTGAGATCGTTGATCGTGATGTTGTCCGCGCCGCCTGCGGCGTTGACCTGGATCTTCTCGACCCCGTTGAGGTCCATGGTGACGCCGCCAATGTCACGGGTGAGGCGCACGCGACCGCCGTTGGCGGAGATGTCCATGTTCTCGCCGATGTTGGCGCCGTTGAAGACGAGCCGATCCGTGCCAGCCCCGCCCTCGACGACGTCGCTGCCGTCGCCCGGATTCCAGATGAACGTATCGTTTGCCGTTGCCAAGCAAGGCCGTGTCGTTGCCGCGGCCGCCGGTGACGGTGTCGCTGCCATCGCCGCCGAGCAAGACATCGGCGCCTTGGCTCCCGACGATGGTGTCGTTGCCGGCGCCGCCATCGAGGGTCAGTGTCACATTGTCGGCCGGCAGCGTCGCCGCCGAGAGCGTATCGTTGCCGGCGCCAGCGGAGACGATGAGCGCGTCGATCGCCTCCGACCCGGTGACGGTGACGACCTCTGGCAGGCCGGTGACGGTCAGAGCGCCGTTCTGGCCCTGTACCTCGATCACGTCGTCGCCCTTGGTGCCGGTGACGGTCACGGTGTCCGCCGCGAGGTCGCCGGTGCCGCTGCCGGGCATCGATGCCAAGTCGAGACCTGCGTCACTCCGGTGCCGGTCAGATCACCGACCACGATGTTGTCGGAACCGCCTTTGGCGTTGAGCTGGATCTGCTCGACGCCGTTGAGATCCATGGTCACGACACTGACGTCGCGGGTGAGGCGCACGCGGCTGCCGTTGTCCTCGATGTCGAGCTTCTCGTTGATGTTGGCGCCGTTGAATACCAGTGTGTCGGTGCCCGCCTGGCCCTCGACGACGTCACTGCCGTCTCCCGGATTCCAAACGAACGTATCGTCGCCCGCGCCGAGCAAGGCCGTGTCGCTGCCGCGGCCACCGTTGATGGTGTGATTGCCGTCGCCACCGAGCAGCGTGTCGTCGCCGTCGCCGCCGGTGATGGTGTCGTTGCCCGCGCCGCCGTCGATCGTGAGTTTGATGAGATTGGCGAGCCCGTTTCCGGCGGTTATGACGTCATCGCCGCCATTGGCGTTGAGAACGAGATTCTCGGTGGTGCCGATGTCCAAGGTGAAGGGCGCGGGGCTGATGCGGTCGAAACGCACGCGCGTGCCGTTGGCCGTGATAGTGAACGTTTCCGAGCCGTTGCCGCCGTTGACCTCGGCGGTATCGACGCCGTCGCCGCCCTCCATGAGGTCGCTGCCGTCGCCCGGATTCCAGATCATGCGATCGTTGCCGGCTTCGCCGAACATCTCGCTGCCAGTGCCGCCAATCAGCACGTCGTTGCCCGCGCCGTCGAACAGCAGGTCGTCGCCGCCTTTGCCGTTGAGGGTGTCGTTGCCCGTACCGTTGAACAGCAGGTCGTTGCCCGAGCCGCCGGTCAAAACGTCGTTGCCCGCGCCACCGAACAGATGGGCGGCTGGCAAGGCCCCGTTTGCTTCATCCACCGTAATCGTGTCGTTGCCGCCGTTGCCGAACACCTCAATCACGCTCGTGTTGGCGACGGTCGGGGTGCCGCCAGCAACCGGCACGGCGCCGCCATTCACGAGAATTTGTCCCGCTGCGTCGCGGCTCGTCACGATCACGTTATCCGTGTCGTCGCCGGATACCGACAGCACTCCGGCACTGGGAGAAAAGGTCGCTTTGACCGAAGGTTTAGCCATGATCTCAATCCTCACAAAGGTTTGGCGTAGACCCTGAGCAACGGCGAGGCCGTGAAAAGGCTCGCATCGGCGCAGGAGCGCATGCGCGGATGCTTAGCTGCCGTGCGGATGAGAAGCTTGACGCCGAGCTTGAGCGCGGCTTGATTTTGTTTGGAATCTGTCTGTAGATTCGCTGGAGATTTCTCAAAATGCCGTAGTGCAGGCGATAGCGTATCGCTATTTTGACAAGTCGTCGCTCCGCGGCGATCAAGAGGCTCGACCGGGGGCGCACTTGAACTTCCGCTTCGCTGATTTCGAGATCGACGTCGCACGCCACGAGCTACGGCGTGCCGGCGCGGCCGTTCACATCGAGCCGCAGGTGTTCGATCTGCTCGTTCACCTCGTCCGTCACCGCGACAGGATCGTCAGCAAAGACGAGCTGTTCGATGCGGTTTGGCGGGGCCGTATCGTGTCGGAGGCAACGCTGAGCTCCCGCATCAGCGCCGCACGGCGCGCGCTCGGCGACAGCGGCAACGACCAGAGTTTCATTCGCACGGTGCACAAGCGTGGCTTTCGGTTCGTCGGCCACGTCGAAGACGCCGATTCGGCGCCGGCCGCTCCTGCGCCCGGAACAGGATTTGCGGCGGACGCAGCGGATCATCCGACGGAACTCGTGCCAGCCAGCGAACCGCTGCCTCCGTCAAACGAGTGCTCGATTGCGGATCCTTGCTTCGACAACATACGCCGGGACTCGGACGACGCTGCGGATCCTTGCCTCGACAATATACGCCGGGACTCGGACGACGCCGATTTTACGCGCGGTCTCGCGCTTGCCGTGGCCGCGCGGGCGGCGCGGGCTGACCTCGCATCGGATGCCGTCGGCGATTCTGCGCTTTCGCCGGCTCATCCTGACGTCGAGACAGGGCCCGAGGCGAAGGCGACGGTATTGAGCAAGCCCGGCGCTGCGCGAAACCTGCTCGTCAGCTTCGCTGTGCTCGCGCTCGCTTCGTTGCTCGTCTCTGCTGGGTGGTTGGTGCTGTCGTCACCCGCTCCGTTGCAGGCGACGCGCATGCAAGGTGACGACGCGCTCGCAAACGACGCATCGTTCCCGGCGGACCGGCTCAAAACGCTGGCTCCGTCCCTGGCGGTCCTTCCTCTGGTCAATCTCAGCGGCGATGCGAAGCGGGATTATCTGGCTGACGGGATCACCGATAGTCTCATCAGCGATCTCGCACGTGCGCTGCCCGGAATCTCGATCGTCTCCCGCGACACTGCATTCGCCTACAAAGGGAAGGGAGCGGATGCGCGCGAGGTCGGCCGCGATCTCGAGGTCCGATATCTGCTCGAAGGCAGCGTGGCGCTCGACGGGGAACGCGTGCGCGTCAATGTCCGGCTCGTCGATACGAGGGAAGCAAGCCAACTTTGGGCGGAACGTTTCGACACCGAGCTCACGAGCATGCTGCAGGTTCAGGACGAGGTCGTGCGCCGGGTCTCGCGGGCGATCGGCTTGCAAGTCATCGACATCGAAGCGCGGCGGAGCTGGCAGGAGCGGCCGGACAGCGCCGAGCTGATCGATCTCATCATGCGCGCGAAGTCGACCATTAATCTGCCGTCGTCGCCGGCCACGATGATAGCGGCGCGCAATCTGTTCGAGCAGGCGCTCGAGGTCGAGCCTGCCAGCGTTGACGGCCTCGCCGGAGTCGCCACGACGCTCGTCTTCGAATTCCTCAACGGCTACTACGATACCGGCGGCGAGGAACGGCTCGGCAAGGCCGAGCGGTTGCTCAATCGCGCGCTCGCGACCGATCCTCGTCACCTGATGGCGTTGAAGGCGAATGCCGCGCTGCGGCGGGCGCAGGGCAGATTCGACGATGCCATTGCCATGGCCGAAACGGTCATCATGGAAAATCCCGGCGAGCCGTGGACGTATAAGGAGATCGGCTTGTCGAGTTTGTACCTCGGCAAGTCGCAACAAGCTCTCGAGTGGTTCGCCAAAGCCGACCGTATCGGCCCGCGCGATCCGGGACGGTGGACCTGGCTCGACGGTCGCGGTCACGCGCTCATTCTGCTCGGGCGCGACGAGCAAGCCGTGCGTACGCTGATTAGCGCGCTCGATGCCAATCCGAAGAACTCGTGGCCGCATGCGTTCCTGGCGGCCGCTTACGCGTTCCTCGGTCGCTCCGAAGAGGCGCGTGCAGCACTCGCCGCCTATCTGGAAAGGCGTCCTGGCACGAGATTATCAACGTTCCGCCGGTTTTCGCCGGTCCCGCTCGCGCTCACGAGCCCGAATTACCAGCAGCAGTACCAGCGGCTCACTGAGGGACTCCGCAAGGCCGGCATGCCCGAATAGTAGATTGCGAGTTGATGCGGCGCGGCGGTGGCGATCCGCTCAATCGATACAGTCAGCGGTCTTCGGGCCGAATGTCCTTGATCCGCCGCGTATGGGCTGCGATGTCCTCATGGCTGTGAGACAAGCGCACTCTGGTGCTTTAGGGCGGCCGCTTCGCAAGTGAGAGCCCCTGCCGCCACCCCTTCGCCGGACGAATTGGTCTGGGCGCAAAACCGCCGCCACAGTTTGGACAGACATTATGCAGCTTGGTTTCAACGCAATCCGCGCAGAATGTACACTCGTATGAACAGATGCATGCGTCTGTTGCATTTGGCGGCAAATCTTTGTCGCAATATTCGCAGTTGGGTCGAATCTGCAGCGCCATCGTCATCTCCATCGGAAACGAACGCTCGTGGTCGCTCGCAACGCCGCGCCCAGGATCATGGCGCCTTCTTCTGTCGGCCCTTTGCCGAGCGCGGGCCCATGGGCTCGGGTTGAAACGGCCCGTCGCGCATGTCGAGGTAGGCCTTGAGCCCGTGCTGGCGCTGGGTCTCGAGCAGCTTCTCGCGAAACTCGTTGTGGGACGCGTGCGCAAGCGCGCCCAGCGTGCTTTCGAGCAGCAGGCCGGAATAAAGGCCAGCGGCCTGCATGCCCATCATGGTGATCGCCTTGTTGAGCCGCACCGACGGCTCCGGCACCAGCGCGAGGCGTTTGGCGAGCGCGCGCGTCAAGGTCATGAGCTGATCGTGCGGGACCACCTCGTTGACCATGCCGATGCGCAGCGCTTCCTGCGCGTCGAAATGGTCGCCAGTCAGCGCCCAACGATTGGCGGCCTTCCAACCGCAAAGTGCGCTGAAGAGAAACGTCGTGTTCGAGATGTGGCGAACCTCGGGTTGCGCGAACACCGCCTGATCGGAGGCGATGGTGATGTCGGCGGCGAGCTGGTACCAAAAACCGCCGCCCATCGCCCAGCCGTTCACCGCCGCAATGACCGGCTTTCCCAGCCGCCACATATGCGTCCAATAAGCCACGCGGCCGGCGTCGGTGCGCTGCCAGAACTCGATGTAATCGGCAGGCGACTTGCCGGTCGGGTCGGAATGCCTGCTGCCGGACTTGGGCTGACCCTGGTCATAGCCGGCGCAGAACGCGCGACCCGCACCGGTCAGGATGATCACGCGAACGGCGCGGTCGGCGTCGGCCTGGTCGAATATGCGGTGCAGCTCGGCTTCAAGCTCGTGCGTGAGCGCGTTCATCCGCTCGGGGCGATTGAGCGTAATGGTCGCGATGCTCTCCTCGACGTCGTAAATGATGTCTTCACTCATGCCACACCCTCTCCTTCTCGCGGCCCGGGGACTGGAGGCCGAGCGAACAATACGCTAGTCCGGCACAATATCGCAGGGAGCAATCGCAGGGAGCAATGGACGGGATCACCATGATCGCGCGCCGCGATGTGCTTATAGCGGTCTGCGCTTGCATCGCGCTTGCGGCGGTGCGGGCGGGCGCGGCCGAAGCGTCCGCCAAATCGTTCGTGGAAGCGATCTACGCCGCTTATACGGGAAAAAACAGCAACGGCACTTCGCTCGATACCGATACGGCCGTGCGGCGCTATTTCGATCCCAAGCTCGCGGCACTCATCATCAAGTACCGCAGAGAAGCGCACGGCGAGGTCGGAAAACTCGGCAGCGATCCCTTTATCGATGCGCAGGATTGGGAGATCGACAGCGTCGATGTCGCCGTCCGTGACACCGGCGCCAACAAGGCGACGGCAACCGTTTCATTCAAGAGCCTGGGCGACCGGCGGACCGTTGTCCTCGCTTTGGTCAAGCTCAAGGTCGGATGGCGCATCGCCGATATCACGTGGGATCGCAACGGAACTTTGCGCGGCCTTTTGAGCAAGTAGCGCGTGGCGCGCTCACTCCGCCTTGATCTTGGCCTCCCTGATGACTTTCTCGTATTTAGCCATCTCCTCGCGAATGTAGCGCGCGAACTCGTCCCCGCCCGTGCCGATCGGGTCGAATCCGAGGGCGTTGAGCCGCGCCTTCGCGTCCGGCAGCGCCAGCAGCTTGGCGATTTCCGCCTGCAGCTTGTCGGAGATTTCGGCCGGCAGGTTCTTGGGCCCCCACAATCCGTACCACGACACGAATGCGAAGCCTGTCACGCCGGACTCCGCCACGGTCGGAATCTCGGGTGCCGCCGTGGCCCGCTTAAGGCTGGTGAGCCCGAGCGCTTTGACCTTGCCGCCTTGCGCCAGCGGCAGCGAGGAGAGCATGGGATCGGCGAGTAGCTGAATCTGTCCGCTCATGAGATCGGTGAGCGCCGGTGCCGTCCCTTTATAGGCGACGACCAACGTGTCGAGCCCGGCGTCGAGCTTGAGCAGCTCAATGGCGAGGTGGCTGGCGGATCCGATGGTCGTCGCGCCGAAGGTGTATTTCTGCGGATCCTTGCGCACGAGTGCGAAGAAACCCCGCAAATTGTTCGCCGGCACGCTTGGCGTGGTGCTGACGATCAGCGGTCCTTCCGCCAGCAGCGCCACCGGCGTGAAGTCGTGGACGACGTCATAGGGGACGCTCTTATATAGAAACGGATTGATGACGTGCACCGAGGCCGAGAGCAGCAAGGTATGGCCATCGGGGGCCGCCTTGGCGACGGCGTTGGCGCCGACGATGCCCGAGGCGCCGCCGGCTCGATTCTCGACGATGAAGTGTTGGCCTATCGTCTCATTGAGCTTCTGGACCAGGATGCGCGCGACCCCGTCGACCGATCCGCCGGCCGGAAATGGCACCACCACGGTGACCGTGCGGGACGGGTAATCCTGCGCGCGCGCGCCGGGAGTGATGGACGCGGCGAGCGCGAGCGCCAACGCCGGCGTAATGGCAAGTTTCATGAGACGGTCCTTTCAATAGGTCCCCGGATAGCTGCCTCCATCGATCAGCAGATTCTGCCCGGTGATGAAACCGGCGTGTTGCGAGCATAAAAACGCGCAATAGGCGCCGAGTTCGCTCGGCCGACCATAGCGTTTGGCGGGGTTGGCCTCGGCGCGCGCGCGCCAGAGTTCTTCGAAGGTCTTGCCGGCAGTCTCAACCATGGCGCCGACATGCACGCGCTGGGCGTCGCTGTCGAAAATGCCCGGCAAGAGATTGTTGATGGTGACGTTACGGGAGACGGTCTGGCGCGCGAGCCCCGCCACGAAACCGACGAGACCAGAGCGCGCGCCGTTCGAAAGGCCGAGTTCCAGTTGCGCCATCTTCACGCTGCGCGAGACGATATTGATGATGCGGCCGAAGCCGCGCGTCATCATGCCATCGACGGTGAGCCGCATCATTTCGATGGGCGAGAGCATCATCGCGTCGAGTGCCGCGGTCCAATCATCCCGCGACCAGTCGCGGAAGTCGCCCGGCAGCGGTCCGTTCGTATTGTTGAGAAGGATATCGGGTTGCGGACACGCGGCGAGCGCGGCCGAGCGACCGGCCTCCGTCGTGATGTCCGCGGAGATGGTGGCCACCTCGACGCCGGTCGCTGACCGTATCTCCGCGGCGGTCTTTTCCAATGCGTCGCGCCGGCGCGCAACGATGGTCACGTCGACGCCCTCTTGTGCGAGCGCAAAGGCGCAGGCCCGCCCCAGGCCTCGGCTCGCGCCGCTCAGTAGCGCCTTTCGTCCGCTGATTCCGAGATCCACTTGTATCCCACGCCGGTCACCCCCGGGCTTGACCCGGGGGTCCATCATCTCTTCGTAAGATGATGGATTGCCGGGTCAAGCCCGGCAATGACGAGCGTCTCGGCGCAAGGCCCTTCCCATCATCGTCACGCAGCGACGGCGGAGATGGGTCCGAGCTTGTAGCCGTACTGCTTGTCGAGGGCGAGCTCCTGCACGATGCGAATGCCTTTGGCGAGCGCCTCGCCCTCGAGATTGGTCAGCGGTTTGCGCAGGTCGCCGGCCGGTAGTCCCACCGCTTTCATCAGGGATTTCACCGCCACCGGATTGATCGCCGAATAGGTGAAGTGCAGCAGCGGCAGGAGCTTGAGATAAGTGGTCTTGAAATTTTCCGCCTCAACGTAGCTCGTCCACGGCGTCGAGATGGCCGCAAGCTCCGCAGGGGCGATATTGCCGGTCATGTTTGCGGTGCCGTGCCCGCCGAGCGACATGGTCGGCACGACCAGCCCGAGATTGGGGCTATCGCAGCACATGACCGACACGCTCGGCTTGGCGGCGAGCACCTGCGCGACCTGTCCCACGCGCGCGGTCGATTCCTTGTGCACGACGTAGTTGGGATGCTGGAAGATGCGCAGCAGATGCTCCCAGTGCAGGTCGCTCTTCACTCGCGGCGGATTGTTGTAGATGCCGAGCGGCAGATCGGTTGCGTCCGCCACCTCGAGGAAAAATCGCTCGATGTCGTTTTCCGGCGCGCAGATATAGGCAGGTGCTGCGAGGATCGCGCCGTCGGCGCCGTTCGCCGCGGCGAAACGGACGTTGGCGATCGTCGACTCGGTATTGTTTCCTATACAAGCAAAGAAGATCGGCATGCGCGGCATCTTCATCTTCGCCGTCTCGACGATGATTTGCTTTTTTTCCTCTGGAGCGAGCATCGAGGTCTCGCCGGTCGAACCCATGATCAGCACCGCAGACGTGCCGTGCTGTTCTTGGAATTTCAGCAAGCTCCGAAACGCGCCGAAGTCGACCGAGCCGTCCTTGTTGAACGGCGTGATCAGCGCCACGAATGAGCCGGTCAGCAATGTTTTCGACATTCCGAACTCCTGGCCAAAATCGCAGCCGACCATACCACGGCGGCGCCGTTTCACGCACCCCGCCTTGGCATTCCGCCTCGCAGCAAATTCCGTTCATTCCCGCGAAAGCGGGAATCCAGAGGCCACGGTCAGAAGCTCTGGATCCCCGCTTTCGCGGGGACGAACGCAAGAGAGTATGTCGCTCGCGGCCCGGTCGCGGCTTACTCGGCCGCCACCAGCGTCGGCGGCGTGAAGGCGCGGACCCCCGGCGCGGGCTCATCCCAGCGCTCGATTTCGACGAGCGCGGTGAGCGCGCTCGTGCCTTGCGCGAGCGGCGAGGTGCCGATGTCGAGGGTGAGCACGTTGGGATTGCCGTGCCGCTCGGGTTCGCCGGCGGCATCCGCCGGGTCGAACCAGGCGCCGGTCGCCATCACCACCACGCCTGGCATCACTTCCGCGTCGAGCACCGCGCCCGCGAGACAGGCGCCGCGCGCGTTGAACAGGCGCACCACATCACCGTCGCGAATGCCGCGCGCGGAGGCGTCCCGCGGATTGATGCGCACCGGCTCGCGGCCGGCGATCTTGCGCTGGCGTGAAACTGGTCCGGGGTCCATCTGCGCGTGCAGGCGGCTCGCCGGCTGGTGCGTGACAAGGTGAAGCGGAAAGCGTTGCGTGGCGGTGCTGCCGAGCCATTCCGCCGGCGGGATCCATTTTGGGTGCGACGGGCAGTCCGCGTCGGCGAACTCGGCTACCGCCTCGGATGCGATCTCGATTCGTCCGGACGGCGTCTTGAGCGGATGCGCCTCTGGGTCGCGACGGAAATCTTCGAACAGCACGTAGTCGCGCTCGGGCGGCGGCAACTCGACGAATCCTTCGGCCCAGAACTGCTGGAAGCCCGGGAGCGTCACGCCCTTGGCAGAAGCGCTTGGGCGAACGCGATCATAGACCCATTGGCACCAGCCCATCTCGTCGCGGTCTTCGGTGAACGCGCGCTCGTATCCGAGGCGTTGCGCGAGCGCGCGGAAAATATTGAAGTCGTTCTTCGCCTCGCCAACCGGATCGATGGCCTGATGCATCGCGAGGATGAACGTGTCACGGGAGGAGCCGCCGATGTCGTTACGCTCGAGAAAGGTGGTGGCGGGAAGCACGATGTCGGCGTGACGCGCGGTCGCCGTCCACCAGCTCTCGTGCACGATCACCGTTTCCGGTTTCTGCCAGGCGCGGCGCAGCCGGTTGAGATCCTGATGGTGATGGAAGGGATTACCGCCGGCCCAGTAGACCAGGCGAATGTCGGGGAACGTGTAGCGGCGGCCGTTGAAGGCGTAACTCGCGCCGGGATTGAGCAGCATGTCCGCAATGCGTGCCACCGGGATCACGGTGCGCGCCGGGTTGAGCGGCAGCGGTACGTCGGGTCCCGTCACATCGACGCGCGGCACGCCGATGCCGTTGGTCGAGCCGTAGCCAAAGGCGAAGCCTCCGCCGGGTAAGCCGATGCCGCCGAGCATCGCGGCGAGCACGACCGCCGCCCAATAGGGCTGCTCGCCGTGATGCGCGCGCTGCAGCGACCAGGCGCAGCTGATCAGGCTGCGCGATGCCGCTCCACGGCGCGCGAGTTCGCGGATCGTCTCGGGCGCAACGCCGGTGATCGCCGCCGCCCATGCGGCGTCTTTCGCCACGCCATCGTCGAGTCCGAGCAGGTAGCGGCGGAAAGGCTCGAAGCCGGCGCAGTGGCGAGAAATGAATGCCGAGTCGTAAAGCTCCTCGGTGAGAAGCGTGTGCGCCATGGCCAGCATCAGCGCGGTGTCGGTATTAGGCCGGATTGGCACCCATTGCGCGCCGAGAAAGTCGGGTGCATCGGACTTGAGCGGGCTGATGGAGATAAACTCGATGCCGGCCTCTTTCGCCCGCCGCAGCCACATCTCCATGCTGTGAGCGCCGGCGCCGCCGAAAGTCACCTCGCCGTTCTTGAGCGGGAGCCCGCCGAAGGCAAGGATCACCCGCGTGTGCTTGACGATCGAGGGCCAGTCGGTGCCGTGGGCGATCGGGGTAAAAGTGCCGATCACGCGCGGCAACACATATTGTGCGGCGCCGAAGCTGTAATTCGCGACCTGGTCGACGCAGCCGCCGCCGAGAAAGAGAAAACGCCGCAGCAGGCTGCGGGCACCGTGCACGTGGCCCGCTGAGGCCCAGCCGTAGGAACCGCCGCAGATCGCGGTATTGCCAAACGTCTCGCGCACGCGCGCAAGCTCGCCGGCCACCGTGGCGAGCGCTTCATCCCAAGACACTTCGTGGTATCTGTCGGCGCCGGTGCGTTCTTTTCCCTCGCGCCAGCCGTCGCGGATGGCGGGACGCGCGATGCGCAGCGGCGAGTGCACCATCGCGGGAATAGCCTCGAGCATGTGCGAGGGCGCGGGATCGCGCGCAAACGGCTCACAGCCGATCACGCGGCCATCCTCGACCAGCGCCGTGAAGGCGCCCCAATGGGCAAGCTGCGGGAAGCGTGCGACGGTCATGGCGGCGCGCTCTCTGGTGATCGAGGGGCAGGATGAGCCTTTTGCGAGCGAGACTCAACCGCGTCGCGACCGCTCATAGCAGTACCGGCGGCGGTATCCAGCGGCCTGCACGGTACCGATTCGATCCGCGCGCGACAACCTTGTGAGATATTTGTCACGCTGCGGGGTTTTTTTGAATCGCGTCACAGTGGAGTGCGCATTTTATGCTGTTATGTCGCCCAATCACAACGAATGGGGGTCGCATGCAAACGGGGCGGCTTCAATGCATCAATCCACATGGGTGGTGCTCCTTCTTCTGATGTTCGGTGAGATTGCAGTTCTAGCGGTGGCAGGGTTCATCCTTTGGGTCATGGGGGAGTTCGGCGAGGATAAGCCGAGGTGGCACCGCTTGCGCGGTCTGCGCAAGCGGCGCAGAGCGCAATAGAATCGTTCGCTTGAGAGTAGTTCGGCCCTTGCGGCCGTCGCGAGCACCGCCACGCGCGCTCACGGCGCATGCGTTCACGCGCGGGTTTGCAAAACCTCCTCAACCTTTGGCCACGGATCCGGTTCGAGACTCTTGAACGGCGCCCAATCTTTCTCGCTCATGCGATCGAAGATCGCCGCCTTGACCGAGGGCCGCGCGCGCATGCGTGCCCACCAGTCGGCGATCGCGGGATAGTCCGCCCACAGCGCCTCGAGCCGCAGCAGCTCGAGCCGCAGGATATAAGGAATGACCGCGCACTCGGCGTTCGAGAAGTTCTCGCCGGCAAGATAAGGCGTCCGCGCGAGCGCATGTGCCATTGAGGTGAGCAATTTCTGGTGCTGCGCCAGCGCGTCGGCGACGAATTCGGAATCGAGGCCGTGCTCGATCACGCTGCGCTTGTACTCCGCGCGGCGCTTGAGCGGCGCTTTGTTGATTTCGGCAAGCCACACCTCGCGCGGGACTTTCAAGAAATTGGGGCGAAAGGCGGTGGCGAAGGTGAGAATGGTGCAGGAGTTGTGCACGTATTCGTCGATCAGCTTGTTGTACATGCGCACCTGAAATCGCGCTTGCGGATCCGTCGGCATCAGCGGCGGATCGGGAAAAATCTCGTCGAGATAGTAGAGGATGAGCGAGGATTCCACGATCGGCGTGCCGTCGTGAACCAGCGTCGGCACGACGCCGTTCGGATTAAGCTTGAGATAGCTGGGCTCGTTCTGATCGCCGCGCAACATGAGTAAGTGCTCCTGCGCTTTCTGGTCTTTCTCCGCGAGCGCGATGCGCACCTTCTGCGCACAGACCGAATTGATGTTGTGGTAGAGCTCGAGCACCGCATCCTCCTCCCGTTCATGCCGCAACGTGTCCGGTCCGGCGGCTCAAATTCTTCTCTCCGGCCATGCTTTCATGATGCAGTCGCCAGTCAAGTGGGGTCGGTGGGTTCGCATCGAACGAAGAGCTCTTGGCGCCGACCCATCCGCGGTCATAGGGCGTCTTCAGCGCGCTTGTGCCCGCGCATGAGAAGTCGAGAACGGCTTACATCAACTGAGTGGCGAGCGATCTCATGGCGGGATGATTGAGTATTCAGAGCGTTTGCCAATCCCGCGTTATTGCGAATATCGGTCGCAAAAGACTCGTCCAAGCTCTGTCTCCGCCCGGGCAATTGCGACATAGTCGATATCCGAGCACCCACGCGCCCACTCGTCCCACTCCTTCTTTCTTCCTAATTCGCGGGCGCATGCCTCCGCGCCGGCCAACAGGACCCTGCCATTGCGCGCTTTTAGACCCGCTCTGATCTCATCGGCGTCTTTGTTGGTGAGGTTGGCGGTTCGCTGCAGGCAGTCGTCAAAATGCTTGCATATGTTCTTCGGACTTTTGCAGACCGCGTGAGCTGCTGAGGCGGCGAGCAGGGCGGCTAGCATCACCCCGCCGAACGGAAATGGCTTTTTGCCTTGCGTCATCGCCATTTCAGTCTGCCTCAACCCTCTCGATTCGCGTCTAACGACGCCCCAAGGTCTTGCTCTTGATCCCATCACGCGCGCGGCCGCAGCAGGCGCCGAGCCGCGCTGAGACGATGCCTCCGTCGCCGCTGGCCTGCCGGACGCTCTGGGCCCTATTTTGGCGATCTCGCGGCGACGCGCGGGCCGCGCCAACCGTGACGGCCCTCCTGCTCACATGCCCCGGTCGCCGGCGCAGCGCCGGTTGAGCGCGCCCGGCGGAATATTGGCAGACATTACAACGATTTGAGTGCTCTGGATCGGGACATGCGCGCTGCGATTGACTGCCGGCACCGAAGCTCACTCTTCCAGTACGGGGCGCCGCGCAAAGTGATCGCGCGCTGGTGCGGGATTCGACACTTTTTTGCCGCGTCAATCCGTCAAGCTTCTGCTCCTGCCTGTGGGGGGCACGATGGAAATTTCACGGCCGGGGCGGCCGGAGTCCTCATCCCTTGTCTCCATTCAAGCGCTGCGAGCCATCGCGGCGCTGCTGGTGTTTTGGGGCCACGCCATTTTGACCTTGAATCCCGAAGAGGCGGCGGAGTTTCCCCGTCTCTACGGCCCCTTCGGAGTCGATCTTTTCTTTGTCATTTCTGGATTCGTGATGGTCTACTCCTCCGAACGTCTATTCGGACGGCCCGGTGCTCCGATCAAGTTCTTCGCTAGGCGCCTCGCACGCATTGTGCCGCTCTATTGGGTAGCGACAGCGGTCCTCGTTTGGTTCGTCGTCCCCTACGCTTCGACGAAGGCGGTCCTTGGCTCATTGTTTTTCGCTCCACACCTTCCTGTGGAGGCGCCGCTTCTCTTCGTCGGGTGGACATTGATCTTCGAAATGTTTTTCTACGCCGTGTTTGCGATTGCACTATTCGCGAAGCGGCGCTTCGTGGTCGTGGCCGGCGCGACTGTGTTTCTGATTTCGTTCGTGCTCCTGGGTCCTGCCCAAGCGCCGACCGGCCTCTGGTCGCCGCCAGCTTCAAGCGGCATCGCTTATCTCGCTGATCCGATCGTTTTCGAATTCGCTTTCGGCATGATCATCGCGCTCGCCTACCGAACCGGCGTTCGATTCCCGATCTGGGCCACAATCGGTTCGATCGCTGTTGCCTGCATCTGGTTTGCGGCAACCATAGATTCGCTCCCGCGACCGTACAGTGCCGGCATCACGGCGGCGCTCATCGTGGCCGGGATGTCGCTCTCGTCGATGCCCAGTCCGAAGAACTGCATTATCCGCGGCATGGTGTTCTTGGGCGACATGTCCTATGCGCTCTATCTCACGCACCTGTTGTCGTTCAGTCTCGTGGCTTGGATCGTTGCCAAACTTGCCATCAGTCCGGCCGGTCACGCTTGGACCTATTTTGCTGCCACGCTCGCGACAGGTCTCCTCATCGCGGCCGCCACCTATCTCATGGTTGAGAAACCGACCACCAATTTTTTGAAACGATGGATCGAACGGCCTCGCCTGCCGGTGGCCCCGGCAATGCCGAAGTATGCGGCTCTGCCGCAACCCGCCGGCAACGCGGGCTCGCTCTAGGTTCGAGGTCGGTTTCCTGGCCTTGCGTCGCGCCGACTATCGGGCTTTGACCGCAGGCAGCAAATGTGATTATGTGCAATCGCTTGCGAGGCTACCGCCGCCGGCCCGGTTTCCGGGTTGCGCGGTTGGGAATGAAGCCGCCGGTCAACCCCGGCGGCTTCGCCCTTTTTCAGGGGTCTTTAGCACTTGCTCGGGATACCTCACCCTAGCTCTTGCGCCCGTCGCAGGCTCGCGATCATCGAGACCCGCAACAGGTAGTCGTAGGTGCGGCGCTTGTCGCCGGCGATCTGCGCGAGGCGGCGGCCGAACTCGGTTCCGTCCGACTCGAGGTTGCGTTTGTTCTGAATCATTGTTGCTCGATGTATTCGAGCGTCATCCCTCGGCGCTGGCGGTCGTACGGTTCGAGATCGGTATCGTCCTCTCGCCCGTGCCAGACCCCGAGGAGGCGCGAGGTCAAATTGATCGCATCATGGATGCCACCGTTCATACCCATGCCGCCGAGGGGATTATTAATATGCGCGGCGTCGCCGGCCAAAAAGATTCGTCCCCGCCGAAACGTTTCCGCGACCCGCTGGTGCACCTTGTAAAGCGTGGTGTGCGCGATCTCATAATTCGAAATGCCCGGGACCACGGTCGCCATCAGTGATTGTGCGAACTCGGCGCTCAAAGCACGCTCGTCGCTTTCCTGAGGAGCGATCGGAAACATCACCCGACAGAGGTCGGGTATCCGTAGCAGGAACTGCCAGCGCTGCGGGTCGGCGACGTAACTCACGGCGGCGAGATCGGAAATAACGCCGCTGAAATCGAATGGCGTGCTCACGACCAGAAATCGTTCCGGCCAGGTGAAGCCGGGAAATTCGATTCCCGCCGCGCGCCGCACGTCGCTGCGGGCACCATCCGCGCCGATGAGCCAGGGGCCAGACCGCCGCTCGGTGTGCCCGTTGCGCTCGATCGTGATCTCCACGCCCGCGCGATCCTGGCTCGCGTCTTTGACGCGCGCGTTGAATTGCAACTCGAACTCCGCTTCGGCGCTCAGCTGCTGGCGCAAGATGCGCGTCAGCTTGGATTGCTCGCACTGCACGCGATAGGGATGACCGGTCGCGTCGGCGATGGCGCTGAAATCGAACTGCGCCAGCACACCGTGGCGCTTGCTGCGATATTGGAACTGAGGCGCAATCAGTCCCTGCGCGATCAGCGCCGCTGCGGCGCCGAGCCTATCGAGCATGTCAAGCGTTGGCGGGTGGAAGGTCGAGGCGCGCGATTCCTCGCTCAGATCGGCACCCGCCTCGAGCACCGTTACCGGCACGCCGGCGTGTACAAGGTTCGCTGCCGCCACCAGCCCGACCGGCCCGGCGCCCGCGATCAACACTCGCTCGTCGACCGGCATGCTGCTTCGGAACGGATCACGCCTGCGCGTTCGCCGGCGGGTGCGAGAGCTCCGGCTCGTATTCGCCCGCGACGAGTTTGCGGCGCAGGAGCTTACCCACGGGCGACCTCGGGATCGTTTTGACGAACACGTAACGCCGCGGCCGTTTGTACTTCGCTAGTCCGGACCCACGGCAGAACTCGTCGAGCTCTTCCGGCTCGACCGCGGTACTGCGCTTGATGAAGGCGGACACGATCTTGCCCCAGCGCTCGTCGGCAAGCCCGACGACGGCCACCTCCGATACCGCGGGGTGCAGCGACAGGCAGCTTTCGATCTCGACGGGCGAGATATTTTCCCCGCCGCAGATGATCATGTCGTCGACGCGCCCGGTGACAAACAGATCCCCGTCGGCGTCAAAATATCCGGTATCGCCGGTGAAATACCAACCCTCCCGGATGGCCTTTGCGTCGGCGGCCGGCCGGCGCCAATAGCCCTCGAAGGATTCTTCGCCGGCAAGCAGCGCGATGATCTCGCCTTCCTCGCCGTGTGCGGCCATGTCTTCGGGCGAGGCGGCGCCGAGCCGTACCACCCGGATCATCTGATTGATGCCCGCGCGGCCGGCCGAGCCGGGCTTTGCCGGCGCATCCTGGTCGATGGTGAATGTGTAGATTTCCGAGGAGCCGTAGTGATTGACGAACAGCTCCGGCTTAAACGCCTCCTCGAGGTGCCTAAGTAGGCTGTCCGTCATCGGCGCGCCGGCGAAGCCGAGCTTGCGTACCGTGCCCAGGTCGGTTCTTTCGAATTGCGAATGATGCAGCAGGTCGTGATAGAGCGTGGGCACCAGATAGAGGTTGGTGATGCGCTCAACCGCGATCAGCTCGAGCGCGCGGGCGGGCTCGAAGCGCGGCAGGCAGACGAACGCGCCGCCGACGAGCGACATGGCAAGTAGCGAGCGCACGCCCATCGTGTGGTAGAGCGGCATGACGCCGAGCGTGCGCTCGTGGGCGGCGTAGAGATTCTGTGCGACCTGCGCGAGTGCGGCGGCGCGCTCGGCCCGGTGGCGGCGCGGCACTCCTTTGGGCCGCGCGGTCGTGCCGGAGGTGTAGAGCATCACCGACCAGGCCTCGGCGTCGACGCGCGGGCGAACATCGTCCGCGCTGCGGCCGATCAGCTGGTCAAACGGAATGTCCTGTACGCGCGCTGCACCGATGGCGATGCACGGGCGTTCGCGCGCCTGCCTGGACGACTGCACGGCCGCGGCGGAGATCTCTTCGTAGACGACGGCCTTCGCCTCGGCGTCATCGAGGCAGAAGTCGAGCTCCTCGGCGGTCGAGCGCCAGTTGAGCGGCGTGACGATGATCCCGGCGAATTGGCAGGCCCAATGGATGGTCGTCGCTTCCCAGCGGTTCTGCAGCACCGTGACGAGATGGTCGCCGGCGCGAAGCCCGAGTGCGTCGAAGGCGGCGACGAGCGCGGAAATTTTTTTGTACCAGGCGCTGTAGCTCAGCCGCACATCCCCATCGACAATCGCCAGCGCCTCGGGGTCGCGTGCGACGCTAGCGAGGAAGCTCGTACCTAAATCAAGCATCGCCGCATTTTTCCAGGCATTCGAACCTGTATCCGTACCTCTACGCCAGCTCGCGCAGCGGAAATCGCGCGACCTCGCGCAGCAGCGTGATGAAGCCGTCCGCCTGATGCTCCGCCGTAAGACGACCTTTTTCCGCGGTCGCTGCCGAGGCATCCCCCACGGCGCCGTCAGGATTGAGGTCTTGCGCGATCCATCCGAACCCGTGCTGGCCTATGGGCCGCAGATGCTTATAGCTTTTCTCCATCTCGGCGGCCTTCGATGGAAACAGCTTCGCCTTGCTCATGTCCACCAGATCGGGCCGGAAATGGAGCATGAGCGACGTCTCGATGTCGCCGGCGTGTATGCCGTGAACGAGGTCAAAGTCGGAATAAAGCCCCGCGGGCAGCCCGAAACGGCGCCACTGGGTGGTGACCACCAGCATGCCGAGGCGCACGCGCAGCTCGCGCGCGACGATGCCAATGACATCGATGTTCCCGCCGTGCGAGTTGGCGATCACCATTTTGCGCAAGCCGGCGCGGTGCACGCCTTCCCCGATCTCGACCCAGCCGCGTACGAGATTATCCGCCGAATGGCTGATCGTGCCGGGAGAGCGCAAATGCTCGTCCGACTTTCCGATGGTCTGCATCGGCAAGACGAGCACGCCGAGATCATCGGGCAGGCGCGCCAGCATCGTCTTGATCAGGCCCTCGCCGATGGCGGTATCGGTCATGACCGGCAGATGCGGCCCGTGCTGTTCGGTCGCGGCAACGGGCAAGATCGCCAGCGTCGCTTGCGGATCGAGCGCGGCGAATTCGGCCGACTTGAGCTCGGCCCAGTATCGCTTGGAAGCCATTACGCGATCGCCCGCCTTTGGCCTGCCTGCAAATCCCTTTAGCTTGCGGCACGGACTCACATTCTGGGCCCGCGCCATGGTATAGCAAAGTTCCCGCTCGCCCGTGCAAGCGGGCCACCCTTCTGACTCGTCTGCCAATGAGACACATCACGCCGCCAGGAATCCGTCCGCCGTTCGCGCGCTACAGCTACGGCGTGGAAATCCCGCCCGGCCACCGCATTCTGGTCTGCTCCGGCCAGCTCGGGATTGCGCCCGATGACCAGGTGCCCGCCACCATCGAGGAGCAGACGCACCTTTGCTTCCGCAATATCGGCGCCGTGCTCAAGGAAGCTTCCTGTACATTCGCCGATGTCGTGCGTATCAATTCCTTCGTCGTCGGCCGCGAGCACCTCAAGGGCTATATGGGCGTGCGCGATCTCTACATCGCCGATCCGCCGCCGGCCTCGACGCTAATGATCGTCTCTGGATTTTCCCGGCCTGAATTTTTGGTCGAGGTCGAAGTCATCGCCGCGGCGCCCTGAAGCAGGTGACCGGTTGAGCAACTGGGTTGATGGCGATGGATGTGGCCGAGCGAATTCACGAGCAGCTGACCCGATGCGGCATCACACTTGCCGCCTCGCTGCCGGACGACTGGGTCGCTCCGCTGATCGAGCGCATCGCCGCCGATAATCAAATCCGGCACGTGCGGGTGGCGCGCGAGGCGGAGGCGGTTGCGATTTGCAGCGGCGCTTTTTTCGGCGGCGTGCGCGCGGTCGCGCTGATGGGAGCGACCGGACTGCTCACCTGCGCGGGCGAGCTCGCAACGCTCAATCTGCGCCACCAGATTCCCGTCTTCCTCATCGTCAGCCAGCGCGGCTCGATCGACGATCACCGCATCTATCAGGAGGTGCAAGGGCGGCGCACCATTCCGCTGCTGCAGGCCTACGACTTTCCCTATCACATCATCGACCAGCCCGAGGATGTGACCTCGATCCCGGATGCGTTCGAGACGTGCCGAATGCAGAAGCGGCCGTTTGTGTTGTTTCTGACGCGGCGGCTGGTGAAAGGGGAGGGCGCATCGTGAGGGCACGTGAGGCCATCGATGTCCTTGCGCGCAATCGCGGCGAGACGGTCGCGGTCTGCGCGCTTGGAATGGCGGCCAACGAATGGTGGGCTGCGACCAAGAGCGAAGACAGCTTCTACATGCACGGCGCCATGGGCTTCGCCGCAAGCTTTGCGCTCGGGCTTGCGCTGTCGCTTCCGCAGGTGCCGGTCTGGCTGATCAACGCCGACGGCTCGCTGTGCATGAATCTCGGCTGCCTGCTCACGGAAGCTTCGCAGGCGGCGCACAACTTGAAGCATTTCGTTGTCGATAACGGGGTCTATCAGACGGTCGGCGCTCTGCCGATGGTGAACGGCGGACGCACCGATTACGCCGCCATCGCCCGCGCCTCGGGGTTCCCGCGCGCGCACACGATCGAGGCGCTCGATGAGCTCGAGCGGCAAATCCCCGCAATCGTCGCCGAGGACGGACCCTCGCTCACCGTGCTGCGCGTCGAGCCGGAAAAAGGCTTTTTACGCACCCCGCCGATGACCTACGAAGGGCCGGAGATGAAATATCGGTTCGGCCGCGCGCTCGAACGCCGCTTCGGCATCAAGGTGTTCGGGCCGCAAGGCTATTAGGTCGTGTACTCATGCTGCTTCTATGATGCAGCCCAGTCCATGTCCGCTTCGCTCCGAGAGCGACCGAATTGCTGCGCGGCAGCGAAATGACGCTTTGTGCCAATAGCGACCGAGTGCACTGCGGTAGGACCTGAGTCGTTCTGAATCCCCAATTGGGGCGGCTGCCAACCCTCCTGAACTGCCGCGAACGATAGCTCACGCGATGCGCAGATAGCGCTGCGCCGTCGAGCTCGACTTCCCCGGCGTGGTCGTTGCATCCGAGGTGCAGGGCCAGGCCCTCGATGCCGACGCGCTGCGTCCGTTTTGGAAAGATGTATGTGGACGACCTCGGACGCATGTTGGGTTGGGAGTTCTCTCTCATGGTGGCGACCGTGCGGCTGATCAATAGCGGCCTGTTTGATGAGCTTCCAACCCTGAAGATTCAAATGTCCCATTTCGGTGGCGGCATTGGCCGCTATCTCCCGCGCATACGCGGTCTCCAGGACCGCCAAAAAAATGGCACCGCCGCGATACCGCGCCATGGCCGTCAGCCGCGACAGGCATTTGATCGGTATCGTATCTCCAACATCGCCTGTTCTATGACTGTTGCGGATGGTCGAGCCTCGATGATGCTGCCGAGCAGGGCGCTGAGTGGGTCCGCACCGGCCTTACTGAGTTGCCGACTTCGCAGGTTGTGTTTGCGACCGATTATCCCCAGGGGGGGGTCCAGGATGACGATCAGGTCGCTGCCTACGTGAACTCTGTGAGGGCACTCGGGCCAGAAGCGCGCGCAGTTCTCAACGGCGCGAATGCGGAGAAGCTGGGCAGCCGACTAAAAGTCTCTATGCCTGCAATAGCTCGCTGAATTTGCGGCATTGCAGTGTTCAAAGTGTTCAGAGGCGTGCGTCGCAGCAAAAGTCGGCGGCTTATGTCCGCTGTGGGTCTTTTTCGACCGAGTTAACGGGGTTTACGTTTCGGCCCACTTCCGCTTTGCCGCAAAAGCAGACCTTTTGAGACTGGGGTCGCGACGATTGGCACTCCGGTCGGCTTGACACTGGCCATCGGCCGGCGACGCGTATGAGTCCACGTCCTGGGATGATGATCAGCGCGCCTGCTGCTTCGCGTCCATTGCACGTAATTCGGTCTTGAGAATTTTCCCGTAGTTGTTCTTCGGCAACGCGTCGATAAAGACGTAATCCTTCGGACGCTTGAAGCGGGCAATTGCACTGAGGCAAAGCTGGTCGAGCTCGCCGGCAGCGGCATCGCCGACGACGTAGGCCACGACGATCTCGCCCCATTTGGGGTTCGCTCGTCCGATCACGGAGACCTCGCGCACGTGCGGGTGGCGGAGCAGCACCTCCTCGACCTCGCGCGGATAAATGTTGGAGCCGCCGCTGATGATGACGTCCTTCGATCGATCCTTGAGCGTCAGATAGCCATCGGCGTCGAACGCGCCTAGATCGCCGGTATGCAGCCAGCCGTTGCGCAACGTGGCAGCGGATGCTCTTGGATCTTGCCAATAGCCCGACATCACCACGTCGCCGCGACAGAGAATTTCTCCGGCCTCTCCGGGGGGCAGCGCGTGGTCCTCGCTATCCGCCACGATCACCTCGACACAGGCAAACGGCCGCCCGGCAGAGGCGAGCCTTGCCTGCCAGCGCGGATGAGCGCGCTCCCCGATGTCCTCTTTCGAGAGCGTAGTGATCGTCATCGGGCTCTCGCCTTGCCCATAGATCTGCGCAAGCCGTGGGCCGAAACGATCGAGCGCGCGTAGCGCATCCTCGACATACATCGGCGCGCCGCCCCAGATGATCGTTCGAATGTTCTTCGGGTCGCAAGCGTTGCCCGCATCGGTGAGCCGCTTGACTATGGTCGGTGCCGCGAACATGGAGGCGCGCGGCCATCGGTCGAAGAGGCGAAAGACCTCGGCGGGCTCGAAGGCGCCGGATTCGGGGATGACGTGGATACCGAGCCGCGCCATGTATGCCATGATGTAGAGGCCCGAGCCGTGGCTCATGGGCGCCGCATGCACGATGGCATCGCCCGGCGCGATCGGATCGACCTCCGCGGCGTAGGCATGGCTCAAGACCGATAGCACGCGATGGGTGAGCATCGCGCCCTTGGGGCGGCCGGTCGTCCCTGACGTGTAGAACAGCCAGGCCAAGTCTTCCGGTGCGCGCGGAACAGCGGAGATCGCGTCTGCGGCAAACAGGCGCTCGTAATCCGGGCTGCCGATAACGATAAGATGTTCGAGCGACTTCGGTACAAACGGCGCGATGTCCGCGTCGAGTCCCGCCGAGGCGAAGCAGGCACGCGCACCGGAATGTTCGAGGATGTAGCCGATCTCTGCGCCGTGCAGCTTGGCGTTAACGAGCACTCCAGCGAGACCGGCGTGCCAAATCCCGAAGAGTGTTTCGAGATAAGCCACGCAATTCTTTGCAACAATCGCGACGCGGTCGCCGCAGTTGAGCTTGCAGCGCGTGCGCAAGGCCCCGGCAAGCCGCGCCGCCCGCATCGCGAGGGCGCCATAATCGAGGATAACCCGCGCGCCCAGCGCGGCGGCCGGAAGGTCCGGATGAGTTTTGCCGGCGCGTTCAAGCCAGAGCGCAATGTTCATGGACGCATCAACGCCTCGGCAGCGGACGTTTGGCGAGATGCCGTGACGCTGATCGATTTTGGGCGCAGCTGTCAATAAAATGATAGCCGCACATTGTGAGGCGGACCAGAATGTCCGGGAGCACGCCCGCGCGGCCACCGCGTTGAGTTTGATTGGACAATGCAGGACGAGGTGACCATCGACGCCGTCGCGGTGCCTGATCGCACCGGCGTGTTCAGCGTGACCTTGCGCGACGGACTGGTCCGCACAATCCGCCCGGCGGAACGAGCGAGCGAAATGAGGTGGCTCGCGCTTCCAGGCTTCGCCAATCTGCATGCGCACGCGGATCGTGCTTACACGGTGCAATCGTTTCGGCCGCGCTCGTTCGCCGATGCGCTTGCCGCAGCCGCCTCCGCGCGCACCGGGTTTACCGCCGCAGATGTGGAGGCGCGGGCCATGCGGGTATTCGAGCGCTCGGTCGCCCACGGCGTCACGCGCATCCGAACCCATACTGACGTCGATCCGGTTGTCGAACTGCGGTCGATGGAAGGGATTCTCGCAGCCAAGCGGCGGGTCGCGGCCTCACTCGACGTGGAGATCGTCGCATTCTCGAGCTCCGGAAATGATCTGGCTGAATCTTCCGCGCTGGCGCGGCTCGAACGCGCCGTAGACGCCGATGCCGATTTGCTCGGCGCGAGTCTCAACTCCAGCGCCGACCCGCCACGCGCGCTTGCGGCGCTGCTTGATCTCGGCGAGCGCGCCGGCCTGCCCGTGGACATCCATCTCGACGAGCACCTTCAGCCGGAGAAGATGCTTGCGGCGCTCGTCGCTGACGAGGTGATCGCGCGCCGACTGCAAGGCCGCGTCGCGCTGAGCCACCTCTGCGTGCTCGCCGCCCTCGACGCCAAGGCCGCGGCCGCACTCATTGACAAGCTCGCCCGTGCCGAGATTACCGTGGTCGCCCTGCCCGAGACCAATCTCTTCCTCCAGGAACGGGGCGAGCACACACCGCTGCGGCGCGGCATCACGCGGGTGCGCGAGCTTTTGGCCGCCGGCGTGAAGGTGCGGCTCGGGACCGACAATATTTGCGACTGGTTCTTCCCGTTCGGCGACGGGGACATGTTGGAGACCGCGCGCATGGCGGCGATTGCGTCCCATCTCGACGACGTGCCGCAACTCATCGCGGCAGCGTGCGATGGACGCCGCGCAATCGAGGAAGGCGAGGTGGCCGATCTCGCTCTCGTGCCGGCATCATCCTTTGACGATGCGCTGGCGCGGCGCCCGAGCGAACGGATCGTGTTCAAGGCGGGGCGCCAAGTCGCGGGACCGGCGCTGGGGTGACTTTGCGCGCTTTTGTCTGCGGCAAGACTTGCAGTTTAATCCACTGCGGCAGTGATTGAGGAGATCGTCTCACGTCTCCGAGAGCACGCCGAGCGCCAGGAAGTGTTGCCTGATGCGCTCCACCTGTTCGATGAAACGCGTCTCGCTGCGGGTGTGAGCGCCACGCGGCCGCGGCAGGTCGTTGTGCACGACGTCGGCAATCCGGCCCGGGCGTGAGGACATCACCACCACGCGATCCGAAAGCAGCACCGCTTCCTCGATACTGTGGGTGATGAACAGAACGGTGTTGCGGTTGCGCAGCCATATGCGCTGGAGGTCGAGGTTCATCTGCTCGCGGGTCAGCGCATCGAGCGCCCCGAAGGGCTCATCCATCAATAACAGGCCCGGCTCCTGCACGAGCGCTCGGCAGATCGCCACGCGCTGGCGCATGCCGCCTGAAAGCTCGGCAGGATACTTGTCCTCGAACTCCTCGAGTCCCACCGCTCGCAACAGTTCCCGCGCTTTTGCGCGGTGCGTGGCCGGGTCGAGCTTTTTGATCTCAACGGGAAGGAGAACATTGGCGAGCACGGTGCGCCAATCGAGCAGCACGTCCCGTTGGAACACGATGGCGACGTTGCCGACCGCGCGTTTGACCGGCGCGCCGGCGACCGTAATCGTTCCGGTGGTGGGTGCAATCAACCCGGAAATGAGCATCAGCAAGGTGCTCTTGCCGCATCCGCTCGGCCCCACGACCGATACGAACTCGCCCGCCGCGATGGAAAGGTCGATTTCGGCCAGTGCCTGAACCTCGCCCCGCGCGCTCACGTAACGTTTAGTCGCACTGGCGATCTCGATCGGAACCCCGGCGCGAGATTTCGGCGCGGATTGGCCAATCGGCGCGTCCATCTGCGGCCTTACTCGACCAGTTCGGTGGCCACGCGGGTCCACGGCAGCGCGACGCGCTCGATCACGGCGATGACATTGAACAGAAGCACGCCCAATAGCGAGAGCACGACCACCGCGGCGAACAAAAGCGGGGTGTCGAGCCGAACTTGCGAGATGAGTTGCAGGTAGCCCAAGCCATGCTCGGCGGCGATGAACTCACCCACGGTCGCGCCCACCACAGCTTGCCCCATTCCGACCTTCAGTCCGCCGAAGATCGACGGCAACGCTTTGGGCAGCCGGATCTTGAGGAACGTCGTGAGCTCGTTCGCCCCCATGGATTGCACCAGATAGATCATCTCCTTTTCCGCCGAGCGCATGCCGATCACGGAATTGATGACGATCGGAAAGAACGAGATGAGGAAGGCGACCATCACCTTCGGCATGATGCCGTAGCCGAGCCACATCACCAAGATGGGCGCGAGCGCGACTTTCGGAATCGTCTGCAGCGAGACCATAAAGGGGAACGCGGCGCGCTCGAAAATGCGCGAATAGACGACGGCGATGGCGAGCGGGATGGCGACAATCACGCTCAGCGCAAAGCCGAGCAGAATTTCCTCCAATGTGACAAAGGCGTTTACGAGAAGAAGCTGCCAGGACGCGACGATCTTGGCTGCGATCACCGAGGGGCTGGGAAGAATGTAGTCCGGGACGCCAAGTGCGCGCACCGCGGCTTCCCATAGTGCGAAGATGGTGGCGAAGATCGCGAACACGGGGCCATTGCGGGAAGCCCAATCTGCAAGCCTGTTGGAGATTACAGGGGGTGACGCAGCGATCGTGGTCATCGGCTTCGGCCTTTCGGAGGGGCTGATACGCGGTCGAACAAAGTTGAGTGAGCCGCAGCGGTCATTCCGGGCCAGGGGTGCAGCGAGGGAACTTCGCAGCGGCCCCGAATGACGCAACAGAGGCGAGCGAATTTTTGCAATACTCGTTAGCGGCTGCGACGATCGTTCGCAGCCTCCGCCCTTGCGATCTCATATGTTTACCTCCCAACCGGATGGCGCGCCGCTCCCCTCGCGAGCGAAGCCGCATTCTACAGCCCACGGCGGAGAAAAGGAATCAGCGCGGCCGCTTGCAGGACACAGTGACTTGCCGGCTGCGCTTCAAGCGGCAAACAAGATGCTCTAGCATCGGAAAGGGCGTGAGAGCAGGCAAGCCATGGCCGCGGTGCAATTCCTGTTGAACGGAAAGCCATTCAGCGAGAATGACGCGCCGCCGAGCATGACCGTGCTCGACTGGCTTCGCACCCGCGCCCGGCTCACGGGAACGAAAGAGGGTTGCGCCGAAGGCGATTGCGGCGCGTGCACCATCGTGCTGGGGCGGCGCGTGGATGGCTCGTTGCGGTTTGAGGCGGTGAATTCCTGCCTGATGATGCTACCGCAGATTGCCAATTGCGCAGTCCTAACGGTTGAAGGTGTGGCGGCGGCGGACGGCGCGCTGCATCCCGTGCAGCAGGCCCTCGTCGATACCGATGCCACCCAATGCGGGTTCTGCACGCCTGGTTTCGTGATGGCGATGTTCGCCTTCCACCACGGCTCCGAGCCGGCCGAAAACGCCATCGTGCACGAAGCGCTGGCCGGCAACCTGTGTCGCTGCACCGGCTATCGGCCGATCGTGGCGGCGTGCCGGCGCATCGCGCACGGACCCGCCGATCGCTTTGTTGCCGAATTGCCCGCGCTGGCCAATGCGCTTTCCGCGCTACCGCCATGCGTGGAGTATGGTTACGCCGCCCAGACCTTTCTCAGGCCCCACTCGCTTGATGCGCTGTTTGCGGCGATCGCGCAGTTCCCCAACGCAATCTTGCTTGCCGGCGGCACCGATCTCGGCCTGCGCGTCAGTAAGGATCGCGAGGCGTTGACGCCCGTGATCTCGGTCCAAGGCGTGGACGAGCTGCAGCGGATCAAGACGGACGGCGACGGGATAGAGATCGGCGGCGCCGTGACCTATACCGCCGCCTTGCCCCACCTCGATCGGCATTTCCCGTCGTTCGGTGCCTTGGTGCGCCGCATCGGCTCGCGGCAGATCCGCAATCTCGGAACCATCGCGGGCAATCTCGCGACCGCGTCCCCGATCGGGGACACCATTCCATGCCTGATCGCGCTCGATGCCACGGTCACGCTGGCCTCGCGTGCGGGCGAGCGCATATTGTCGGTGGAAGAGTTCATTACCGGTTATCGCAAGACCGCGCTCGCGACAGGCGAAGTCATCACCGCAATTCGCATTCCCCTCATCGGTGCGGGCGAGGAGTTTGCGGCTTATAAGATTTGCAAGCGCTTTGATCAGGATATCTCGACCGTGGTCGCGGCGTTCCGTCTCCAACGCCAGGGCGGTAAGGTCGCGCGGCTGCGCGCGGCCTACGGCGGCATGGCAGCGCGGGCGATGCGGGCAGCGAGTCTCGAGGCAGCAGTGCGCGGCCGGCCGTGGGCGCCGGCTTGGATTGCCGATGTGGAGGACCTATTGGCGCGCGACTTTGTGCCGATCACGGACCATCGCGGCGGCGCTGCCTATCGCATGCGTGCCGCAGCCGCCCTGCTGCGCCGCTTTCAACTCGAAACGTCCTTTGCCGAGCCGATGCGGGTGGAGGCCCTATGAACGAGGTTTCGCCACGCCTTCGTGGCGCCGTGCATGCGGCCGTCCGTCACGACAGCGCGATCGCACACGTGACCGGCGCGGCCCGCTATCTCGACGACGTTCCGAGCGTGCCGGGCACGCTGGAAGCGGCGCTGGTGCTGAGCCCGCACGCTCATGCCCGCATCCGCGGCCTCGATCTGTCGGCCTGCCTCGCGGCCTCCGGCGTGGTTGCGGCGATCACGGCGACCGACATTCCCGGCAGGAACGACATTGCGCCGATTCGCACCGGCGAGCCGGCGTTGGCCGCGGATATCGTGGAATACGAAGGCCAGCCGGTGGCGGCGATCGCGGCGGCGACGCTCGATCAAGCGCGCGCCGCGGCCAAGCTCGCCGCCATCGACTACGAGGCGCTTCCTGCGGTGCTGACGATCGAAGAGGCGATCGCGCGCGACAGCTACGTTTCGCCGCCGCAGCTCATGCTCCGCGGCGACGTCGAAGACGCGCTCGCCGGCGCGCCGCTTCGCTTTTCCGGCGAATTGCGCTGCGGCGGTCAGGACCATTTCTACCTCGAGGGGCAGATCGCACTCGCGACGCCCGGCGAGACCACCGACATGCATGTGTGGAGTTCGACCCAGCACCCGACCGAAGTCCAGCATGGAGTTGCGCATCTTCTCGGGTTGCCGTTCAACGCCGTCACGGTCGAGGTGCGGCGAATGGGCGGCGCATTCGGCGGCAAAGAGAGCCAGGCGACCATCATCGCCGGCATTGCGGCGCTGCTTGCCTGGAAAGCGCGGCAACCGGTGAAGCTGCGGTTGCCGCGCGATGACGACATGCGCGCCACCGGCAAGCGCCACCCGTTCCTCATCCGCTACGACGTCGGCTTCGATACGCAGGGGCATATTCTCGCGCTCGACCTCACGCTCGCCGCCAACGGCGGCAACGTCGCCGACCACACGCCGGCCGTGCTCACCCGCGCGCTGTGCCATGCCGACAATTGCTATTTTCTTCCCAACGTTCGTTTCCGCGGTCTTCCGTGCAAGACCAACACCGTGTCGAACACGGCGTTTCGAGGCTATGGCGGGCCGCAAGCCATGCTCGCGATCGAAACCATCATCGAGGAGATCGCACGACGCCTCGGTCTTCCCGTCTACGCGGTGCGGCGACGAAACTTCTATGGAATCACCCGCAACGACATCACGCCGTACGGTATGCCGGTCGAGGATAACCTCATCGAGCGCGTGGTCGATGAGCTCGATCATGCCGTTGGCCTCGCGGCCTGGCGGCGCGAGATCGTGAATTTCAACCACATCAGCCCGGTGGTGAAGAAAGGTCTCGCCACCATGCCGGTCAAGTTCGGCATTTCTTTCAACCGGCCGGCGCTCAACCAGGCGGGCGCGCTGGTCCACGTCTATACCGACGGCAGCGTCGTGCTCAACCACGGCGGCACCGAGATGGGGCAGGGCCTGTTCATCAAGGTGGCCCAGGTCGTTGCCGAGGCGTTTGCAATCGATCTCGACCACATCCGGGTGTCAGCCACGAGCACAGCGAAAGTGCCCAACACATCGCCGACGGCCGCCTCATCGGGTTCAGATCTCAACGGCATGGCGGCGCTCAATGCCTGCCGGCAGATCAAGACCCGGATGACCGAGGTGGCGGCGGATCACTTCGGCGTGCCCGCGGACGAGATTGTGTTTGACTCCAACCGCATCTACGCCGGCAACCGCAGTCTGTCATTTGCCGAGCTGGCGGCGCTGTCATGGGAGAAGCGCGTGTCGCTTTCGGCGACGGGGTTTTATCGGACGCCCGAGATTCACTGGGATTTCGCCACCAACACCGGGCGGCCGTTCTATTATTTCGTGTACGGCGCGGCGGCCGCCGAGGTTGCAGTCGATACTCTGACCGGCGAATCGCGCGTCCTGCGCGCGGAGCTCATCCAGGATTGCGGCCGCTCGCTCAATCCGGCGATCGATCTCGGCCAAATTGAAGGGGCCTTCGTCCAAGGCATGGGGTGGCTCACGGGCGAAGAGCTGTGGTGGGACGGCGAAGGGCGCCTGCGCACCTGCGGTCCGTCGACTTACAAGATTCCGGGCAGTCGCGACGTGCCGCCGATCTTCAACGCACGGCTGCTCAAGGATGCACCGAACCGCGCAGCCACGATCTTCCGTTCGAAGGCGATCGGGGAGCCGCCGCTGATGTTGGCGATCTCGGTTTGGCTTGCGATCAGGGATGCCATCGCGAGCCTGGCCGACCACAAGCTGGCGCCTCGGCTCGATGCGCCGGCCACTCCCGAGCGGGTGCTGACGGCGATCGAGGAGCTGCGGGCACGCAAGGCGAGTGGGCGCGCCACGGCATGAACTTCTGCTACCCGCGCAATGCCCTTGTGCGAAAACGAGCGTAGTGCCGACGGACCTATTCCCTCCATCCGCCACATTCGGCCTTATACACGCGGCTGAATTCGTGATTGGCGGCGTCAACCGATGCTCCTCATGCAGCCCATTCTGTCCGTCGCAAACGTCTCGAAGACCTACGCCTCAGGCTTTCGGGCGCTCGAGCGCGTGAACCTCGATATCCGCCGCGGCGAGATTTTTGCGCTGCTCGGCCCCAACGGCGCCGGCAAGACGACGCTGATCAGCATCATTTGCGGAATCGTGACCTTGACCGAAGGCACGGTATCGGTCGCCGGTTACGACATCGGCAGAGATTATCGCACGACTCGGTCGATGATCGGGCTCGTTCCGCAGGAATTGACCACCGACGCCTTTGAAACGGTCTGGGCGACGGTCTCCTTCAGCCGCGGATTGTTCGGCAAGCCGCGCAATCCTGACCACATTGCAAAGCTGCTCAAGGACTTGTCGCTGTGGGACAAGAAGGACAGCAAGATCATGACGCTGTCCGGCGGCATGAAGCGCAGAGTGCTGATCGCCAAGGCGCTCGCCCATGAGCCGCAGATCCTCTTTCTTGACGAGCCCACGGCCGGCGTCGACGTCGAGCTGCGCAAGGACATGTGGGATATCGTGCGCGCGCTCCGCGCGGGCGGCGTAACGATTATCCTGACGACACATTACATCGACGAAGCTGAAGAGATGGCCGATCGCATCGGGGTGATGCACAAGGGAGAAATCATTCTGGTCGAAGACAAGGCCGAGCTGATGCACAAGCTCGGCAAAAAGCAATTGACGCTTCACCTGCAGAAACGTCTCGACGCGCTGCCAGAGGCGCTCGCGGGCTATCGCCTGACACTCGCGCAGGGAGGCGGCGAAATCATCTACACCTACGATACCCAGGGCGAACGCACCGGCATCACCGCCTTGCTCAAGGACCTCAATCTGTCCGGCATCCGGTTCCGCGACCTGCAGACGACGCAAAGCTCGTTGGAAGATATTTTCGTCGACTTGGTGAGACAGAGATGATGAACGTCAGGGCCGTGCGCGCGATCTATAGGTTCGAGATGGCGCGTACCGGACGCACGCTGCTGCAGAGTATCGTGTCGCCGGTAGTTTCCACCTCACTCTATTTCGTGGTGTTCGGCGCGGCCATCGGCTCCCGCATCACCGAAATCGAGGGAGTCACCTACGGCGCCTTCATCGTGCCGGGACTGATCATGCTGATGCTGCTGACGCAGAGCGTCATGAACGCGTCATTCGGCATCTACTTTCCGAGATTCACGGGCACGATCTACGAAATCCTCTCCGCGCCCGTCTCGCCGTTCGAGATCGTGCTCGGCTATGTCGGAGCCGCCGCCACCAAATCGGTTATCCTCGGGCTGGTCGTGCTGGCGACATCCGCGCTGCTGATACCGCTGCGGATCGCGCATCCGGTCTGGATGATCGCATTCCTTATCCTGACCGCCGTGAGCTTCAGCCTGTTCGGCTTCATCCTTGGGTTATGGGCGGACGGATTCGAGAAGCTGCAGGTCGTGCCGCTTCTGATCATCACGCCGCTGACCTTTCTGGGCGGCACGTTTTATTCGGTCAATGTCTTGCCCCCGGCCTGGCAGACCCTCGCCTTGTGCAATCCAGTTGTTTATCTCATCAGCGGCTTCCGCTGGAGCTTCTTCGAGACCGCCGATGTGAGCGTAGGCCTGAGCCTGGCGATGACCGTCTTGTTCCTCGTCGTCTGCCTGGCGATCGTTTGGTGGATCTTCAAGACCGGATATCGCCTCAAGAACTAGACCAGTTCTGTCGTCCCCGCGAAAGCGGGGACCCATGATCACTGGCCCATCGATGGGTCCGTGTTCATGGGTCCCGGCTCTCCGCTTCGCTCCGGCCGGGACGACAGGGAGGGAGTCATCGTCCAAGCGCGTCCACTCGGGGACTGCTCAGGCGGCTGCGCTCATTGACGAGCGGAACGCCCAGCGCGTGAAATAGGCCTCCACATATGCGAACGCCGCATACATCGCGATGCCCTCCACCGCGAGGCCGATCAGGCAGGCGAAGACGAGCGGCATTTGAAAGTTCGATCCCGCCTGCACCATGAGGTGTCCAAGCCCGGAATTGGCGCCGATGGTCTCCGACATCACTGCGCCGACGAAAGCGAGCGTGATTGCGATCTTGAGCGAGCCGAATAGATAGGGCTGGGTGCGCGGGATCCCAACCTTGAGCATGATGTCGAGTTTCCTCGCGCCAAGCGCGCGCAGCACGTCCTCGAGCTCCGGCTCCATGGTGGCAAGGCCGGTTGCTACGTTCACCACGATCGGAAAGAACGAGATCAAGAATGCGGTGAGCACCGCCGGCACGACCCCGATACCGAACCAGATGATCAGGATCGGCACCACCGCTACCTTTGGAATCGAGTTGAAGCCGATCATCACCGGATAGAGGCCGCGATAGATCGTCCGCGACCAGCCGACGATGATGCCGAGCACGATGCCGAACGCGACCGCCAGGGCAAAGCCGGCAAGCGTCGTCCACAGCGTGACGAAGGAGTTTTTGCCGAGCGGCAGCCAATATTGGCCGATCGCTTGGAATATCTGCGATGGCGCCGGCAGCACAAATGTGTCGATCTTGAAGATGCGGCAGGCGAGTTCCCACAGCACGAACATGCCGATGGTGAATAGCCAAGGCGAAAGCCTTTCCATAGTTGTGTTCATGGCGACCCCAACCTTGCGAGCGCAGTCATGCCTTGCGTACCTCGGCGATCTTGGCCCGCAACTCATGCACGATGTCGGTGAACTGCGGCTTGAAGCAGATATCGAGATCGCGCGGCCGAGGGAGATCGATTCTTTTCGTCATAACAATGTGCCCTGGCCGCGCGCTCATGACGTGAATGTTGTCGGCAAGGAATGTCGCTTCGCGCAGATCATGCGTCACCAGGATGACGGTAAAACCCAGCTTCTGCCAAAGATCGCGCAGCACACACCATAATTCTTCGCGGGTGAAGGCATCGAGCGCGGCGAACGGCTCGTCCAGCATCAACAATGCCGGCTGATGGATCAGCGCGCGGCACAGCGAAACGCGCTGCTGCATGCCGCCGGACAGCTCCCAGGGAAACCGTTCGCTGAACCCCTCGAGTCCGACCGTCTTGAGCAGCGCCTCGGCCTCTGCGCGGTAATGCGCCTTCTCGCGTCGAAATTTGCGGCGATGTGGCTCTACGATCTCCAGCGGGAGCAGCACGTTGTCGATGACCTTGCGCCAGGGCAGAAGGTTGGGGTTCTGGAAGGCCATGCCGGCGATCTTGACCGGCCCGCGCACCTTCTCGCCGAAAATCACGATTTCCCCGCTATCGGCGGAGACGAGGCCGGTCACGAGCTTCATCAAGGACGACTTGCCGCAACCCGACGGTCCCACGACGGCGGCAAATTCACCGCGGCGCACATTCAGGCTCGTGCCCTTGAGGGCGAGAACGCCGCCCCCGGCGCCACGATAGGTCAGAGTGACATTGGCGATGTCGACGGAGCCGGTCATGCGAAACGAGCGGACTGAGCCGGTGTCTCGGGCACGGCGCAGCGCGGAACGAAGTGTAGCGGTGCTGCAGACACCGATCTCGGGTTTACCCGAGATCGACGCTTAATGCGCGCAAGTCGGGTAAACCCGACTTGCGTGGACCGTTCCGGTCCGTGGCGATCCCGGATCAGCGGTGCAGCACTTCCCGCTGCACCGCATCCGGGATACGACACCCTCACAACTTCCGTTCAGGCGCCGGCGGCAGATACTGGCTGGTGAAGATGTCGTCGGCCGTCGGCCGGTTCTTGAAGTCGTAGGTCAGCGCGATCTGGTCGATCGATTTGGCGAGCCGCGCCAGGTCGACGCCGCCGAAACCGTTGGCTTTCACCCACGGCGTCACGAAATTGTCGCGCA
>DATFQX010000031.1:0-5336 GCA_035263865.1 Xanthobacteraceae bacterium | reverse complement strand
TCGCAAAGCGAAGGTCCAAGTCATGCCGTCGGCGCTACGATCCCAGCGCTCGATCATCTGCGGCCTCGGCTCCCAGCGGTCGTTCACCGCAAAGAGTGTGTCGAAGACGAGGTATGAAAAATCACGGGTCGTAAAGCTGGTCGTGAAGTGCGGATCGAAGATGTTGGTCAGCGTTTCCGGCGCGACTCGAAGTGTCTCGCGACGCCCTGCCGATTGGGCTTTTGCGGCAAATGCGAGCACCGCTGGTGCCGTGAGGCCGGCCAGAAAGCTGCGACGGTCCATCATGCGTTACCTCAGGGTCGCGGTTTGCAGTGTCGGTTCGCCATCGCGAGGATAGTCGGCGGTCGCGCTGCCCGCTAGCTGAGAGTCGGATGGGGGGACGGAGAAAGCCGCGGAGCGTACTTTGTGTTGAACCAGAAGACCATCAGAAGATCGATGAGGTAACCGGCGCCGGCCTGTTCACATTACTCTTTGCCGAGGCGATGCGCGCTCCGCGGCTGGGAATGATCGTGCCGCGCGTAATGCTGGCGCAGCAAGTCCTTGCCGTAGTCGTTGCCGTTCGGGGTGCGCACGACGGTGTGGATATGATCGCGGGAGGGTTCGTCGTTCGCATAGACGATGCCTGGCTGATGGTCGAATTCGATGAGCACGACTGGACTGTAGATGCGGTAGTAGAAGGGGCCGTGGTCGTCGTACGCGCCAATCCAGGAAAAGTGCGTGTCGCGCAGGTGATCGAACGCCTCCTCGAGTCGGATTTTCGCGTGGCCCGGGCGCAGGCGATGCAGGTAGACGCCGATCAGATCCCGTAGCACGCCCTGCTGCTTGGAGCTGAGATCGTCGTAGCGGATGCCTTCGTAGGGCATGCGGACGTTGTCGTTGTAGGCGGCTGTGAGCACCTCGCCCGGCAGGAGCGTGCCGATGATGGCCTTGGCCTGCTGCTCGGGGCTCAATTCCCGCATCATGGCGAGACCGACGGCCTCCTCGGCCTGGAACACCTGCATGCCGGCGTACTTGCCCGATTCTGCGAACACGGGCTCGGAACCCATGAACTGCGGGGTGAGCACTAGCTGATCGCCCAGTATGAAGCAGTTGATGATCAGATGATGGCCGTCGAACTGCCAGCCCCAGGGCTCGAACGCCGACGGCGTGCCGAGGATGCTGAGCCAGTAGTACCACTCGCTGTATTCCTCGGTGAGCCCGGTGAGCTCGCGAGCATGCTCGTTCAGCTTCATGACGTTGCGTGCGGTCTCGAATCCGCTGGCACTCAGCGCGCTGCTCACTAACGCGAGTGCGGCCTCGCGTTGCGCGGCAGTAAGCTCGTGGAGCCCCAGGCCGTGGCGCATGAGGAATGGATGCACATTGGACCATGAACGCCATACGTCACTCTGGATATTGAACGAGACCTGACGCTGCTGTCGCAAATCGAGCGTCGCCAGGAAATCGCGCGCCGCCCTCAAAATGGGTTCGAGCGATACCCCGGTTTTGCGCACGGGGAACAGCTCCGGCCGGACGATTCCGTCAGCTGTGATGCCACGGAATTCCTCGCCCAGCGATTCCCGGGCCCGCACCAGCATGCGCCGCAGGAATTCGGAATATTTCGAGGGAGGCTCATACGCCGGCATCGGCAGGCGGCGCCGAAGTGGCGGGCGCTGGCGGGCCGGCGCGGGGTTTAGCGAATGCGCGTAATCGTGACTCATGTCAACCCAATTACCTAGACCCCGCATGTTCCGGATGGCTCCCGCACCGACTTCTGCTCGACCGGCATGTATTGCGGACAGGCGCACACATCGAGCGCAACGGACGGTCCCGGATATGGATCATAGACTACCGCCGCCAATTGCGCGATTAGAATACTGTAACCACGAAAAGCACCGCGACGGGAGATCTTTCTTGACTGCAAAATCAATGCCGAGGTCGCTGCCCCCTTCATGAGCGAGTTCGCCCAGTTCGAGGGACGCAGCAAAACGGCGTGCTCACAAAATCTACGATTCAACCTCCGATCAGCGGGACCTTTGCGTCGGTGATCACTTTCTTCCATTTGGCGATGTCGGCGTTCACATAGGCCGCGAAATCGGCCGGGGAATTGCCTTCCGCCTCGACGCCGGCCTGCAGCAGCGTTGCCTTGATGTCGGGCGCGTTCACGATCGCCGAGATTTCGCGCTGCAGCAGGTCGACGATCGCCTTCGGCGTTCCCGCCGGCACGAACACGCCAGTCATGGTTTCCGCCTCCTGCCCAGTAATGCCGATGTCTTCGAGGGTCGGCACATCGGGCAACGCCGCCGAACGCTTCTTGGCGGTGACTGCAAGCGCGCGCAGCTTGCCCTCCTTGATCAGGTTGACGTAATTGCCGAGAGCGGCGCAGACGACCGGCGTGTGCCCACCGACCAGCGATTGCGTCATAGGGCCGCCGCCCTGGAATGGCACGGTGACGAAATCGAGACCAAGGGCGAGCTTGAGCATTTCGATAGACAGTGACGGTGTCGTGCCGGCACCGGGCGATCCGACGCTGTGCTTGCCGGGCTCGCGCTTGATGAGGTCGATCAACTCCTTCATCGTTTGCACAGGAAAATTTGAATTGACGACCCATGAATTCGGCGTGGCGCCGGCCTTGGTGACCGGGATGAAGTCCTTGTCGACGTCGTAAGGCACCTTGTTGTAAAGGCTTGGATTGACGACGATGCTCGACGACGTCAGCAGGATGGTATAGCCGTCGCCCGGCGAGCGGGCCGCATTCCCCATGCCGAGATTGCCGCCGGCGCCGGAGATGTTCTCAATGTAGAACTGGTACCCCAGTCGCTCGGAAAGCTTCTGCGCGATCAGCCGTCCGGCGATGTCGGTCACGCCGCCGGGCGGGAACGGGACGACGACCCTGACGGGCTTGCTCGGGTACTGCCGTGCGAAGGCCGAGCCGGAAACGATGAGCGCCGTGCAGAGCGCGACGAGGCGGACTATCTTTTTCATTTCCTTCTCTCCTTTCTGCGCCGCGACCACCAAGTGAAATGACCATGAGTGTTGTCAGTCAATCCCCAGCGGCGGACGGCCGGACTGCGATGATCAACCAGGCGTCTCGGCTCGAATACATGAGTCTAGCCTGGATGACGCTGGAAACCGCCGTAGCGATTGGCTCGGGTGTTGTGGCTTGCAGCCTCACGCTCACCGCGTTCGGCATCGACAGCCTGATCGAATTGGCGTCGGCCTGCGTCTGTGTCCGGTATTGAAGGTGCCGTCGAAGGATGATTACCGAAAGTTAATCTGACAGGACAAGTTGTCGCGCCCCCGAACCGGCAACGCCTCGGATAAGGAGTACTTGGTCGGTGCCTGCACAGGCAGATCAGCCGGTTTCTCGCCCTTGAGGATGCGATCGACGTAGGCGGCGGCGTGCCGGAACTGGTCGATCGGATCAGCCGCATAGGAGCTCAAGCCGCCGCTGATGACGAAGGTTCGCTGGGGGTAAACCGCGGGCAGCCGGTGCCGGCCCGCCAGCGCGACGATCAGATCGCGATGGCGTTGCACCGATGATGTTGGTCCCACCATGATCAGGCCGGCGTTCGGACCTCGCGCAAAGGCCGTGATGGCGCGCTCTATCTCGCTAGCGTCGCGCACGCCGACTGGAGTCAACTCGACGCTCAACGAAGGCGCGACAGTCTGGATCGCCGCCAGGCCACCTGAGCCGGCGGGCACCGAGGGGTCGCGAATTACCGCAATTCGCTTTATACCGGGCGCGAGCTCCTTTCTTTCCCCGCTTCCTGATCGCCTGGGCTTGGCACAATCCGAAATCAACCGATCCCGTGTGGGCGCTCATGAATTGCGCCGAAAAGATGGGCCGCAAAATCACCGAGGCCGAAGCGTCAGCGATCCCTCGAAGAGGCACGGATCACCCGCCGACACATGACGGCCGACAATCTCGGCCGCTTTCTCGGGCTGTCGTACAAAACCCGGGAGGAGCTCCTCTTGGGTCGTATGGAGACCACGGTTTTCCAGCCGCCCACCTGTGAGCGCATCAAGTTTGCCACGGCGAGAAACGGCGCGCGCGGTTCCTCCCATGCGCAACGTTCGATACCTCATTCGTCCCCGGAAGGGTGTCAAACTCACGCTGGCAGCGCGCACTTCGCGCAACCTCCCGAATTCCAAGCGGCCTAATGCAACGTTGCATCTGTCATCACCGCTAGGACCTCTCCCTGACGTATCCCGTAATCCGTAAGCTTGGATGTCGCTGTCCAAGTTGTAGTTCCGTCCGAAGCCGTGTGCGGTATCGCCCGGCCCTGGCCCTCAAGTATGCCTAGCAAAATTGCTTGCGACTGCATCTCACTAAGCTTGCCGTACTCTGGACTTGGATGTTTAGAGAGCAACCAGTCGCGTAACATCCGTGCCCACTGCCGTACCAACTCATGAACAGTTGTAAACATATCAATTTCCTTTCTATCCGCTACAGCACATGCACTGCGCGCGCATGGTGTTGCGCTCGAGGTCCAGCGCGCTACGTTCTTGGGCGCTCGATGGGCATGGCCCTGTACAGGGCAAAAGCGCTCTGGAAGGCGAGGTCGATGACCACCGCCACCACGCAGGAAGAGACGCGATTGCTCATGCGCGCATGCCCTCGCGCTCGCACTGTTCGAGTTCTTCCTCGTCCCAGTATTTTCGTTTGTTGATGATGATGGGCGGGGGGAGGATGCCGGCAGCGGTCCAGCGCTCAAGGGTCTTGACGCAAACGCCATACCGCTCGGACATTACCCGGGTGGGTAACTTCTTGCTCATGTCGGACTTCCTCTGCAATTAGTCCGACATTGTTAATATGCGCGCCGGTGACTCCTGTCTGCGACCTCGACGGCCGGCATCCACAGAAATCTCCGCACCGGGGACAACACCCTCGATGTGGTTCGCCCACTGCTGGAAAACTCCTTCCACGGGATGGCGCCGTCAATGCGCTCCAGCACGTCGACATATCGAAATCGCAAAGTGATTTTTTGGGGGGGGGTCGCGTAGCGCCTCCTCAGTCCCGCCAGAAGTGCTTGAAGCGATCCGGCGCAAGGGCGGTGTAGCGCACGGTCGAGGCAATCGACCGATGGCCCACTTGCGCGAAAGCGATACGCGACACAGCCGGCAGCGCGGCAGCGCCGGCGGCCAAATGCAGGAAATTTCGGCGGGGAAGTTTCATTTTGAACCTCCCTCTACCTTCACATCATTCGATCACCTCGTCGGCGATCGCGAGCACGCCCGCCGGGATTTCGAGGCCGAGCATGCGGGCGGTCTGGTGGTTGATGACCAGCTCGAACTTCGTCGGCTGTTCCACCGGCGTGTCGGCTGGCTTCGCGCCCTTGAGGATGCGTGCGGCATAG
>DATFQX010000030.1:0-58710 GCA_035263865.1 Xanthobacteraceae bacterium | reverse complement strand
AGGTCCCTGCGCTGGCGCCGACATAGCAGCCATTCCAGGTGTAGACTGGCGCGGGCGGGGGCGCGTACGCCGGTGCTGGTACCGGCCTTTCGGCAGCGAATACCGCCGGCGTCCCCAAGCCCAACGCGACGAGCGCTACGCTTCCGAGAAATAGCCTTTTCATTTGAACCCCCCGTTCCAGGTTTGAGTGTCGATTTCTTTACCAGGTCTTGCGCGCGTTGGCTGTGATGTTTCGGCCACGGTAGGGGGGATTCCAAATTTCAGAATAGGTGGCGACCGGGGCCACCTTCCTCCCTTCTGGGCATTAACTGGTCGTCCGGCGCGGGCGCATTCCTCAATAAATCCAGTGGCTTAGGCTGAATCCATGCGCTCGATTGTGACATCGCCAGCGCATGCGGTACAAGAAAAACCTCTGAGGGGCCTCGTCGGGCACGATTTCAACACATCTCATTGTTGCCATTTCGCAACAGTAGTAACCGCCACCCCGTCGCGACAACTATTTCTATTTCTTAGGCGCTTTTGACCGGCGCCGCTGGCGTAGGCGCACCCCTGTGCCTCCGCCATTCTCATCAATGAATTCGACGCCGGCAGCTTCCAGCGCGCGGCGAACGGCCAAGTCATTGGCCGCGGTCATTGATGTTTCGCCATCGGCGAGTTCTGCCCGCTTGATCGTAGCAAGTCCTAAGGCCGCGTCCCGCGCAAGATCTGCAGCACTCCATCGAAGCAGGGCGCGTGCTGCTCGGATCTGCGCACTTTTCAACGGTTTTGGCTTCATGCTTGACCTTGCGGGTATCTTATGATACCAATAGGCTCGTATGATCCCGACCGCAGTGGCAATCTTCGTACATCAGACGCCAAAAATGGAGGATCTATGCAATCGAACTTGTGGAGAATCCCTGCGGACCGACGAGTGTTCATCGGCGGCTCGGACGCTCGGATCATCATGGGCAATGACGAAGCGGCCCTGATCCAACTCTGGCGAGAGAAGCGTGGCGAGGCCGAGCCGGAGGACCTACGAAGACCCATGGTGCGCGCTGAGCGATATCGGCGGCGTCATGCAAGAGAATTGCAGCATGCGAAGCCTGGAAACGTGCCGGATCGCCGGGCAACCGCGGCTTCTGCAATCCGAACCCGTGCTGGCAAGGGAACTCGGTCGGCGTCCGGCAGAACCCGTCTCGCCGTAAGCGTCCCGCCTACTAGATGAACATCCATTTAACTAGACGGCCATAGCGCGACGGTGTGGCGTACACGTCGACACCGCTCGCCCCTCTCGCAATGCCGTGCAGCGGGGCATCCCCTGTCACGGTGGTTTTAATGAGGATTTTCTCTTAGCTTACGCCTAAAAATGTTGCTCCCGCGCGCGTTGCCTCTTTGATTTTATTCTTGTTGATGGTACCAAATAAAAACTGTGGCACTTGTTTGTCGAAAGGGAGGAAGTCTGATGCTGAAGCGTACTTTGATCGCTGGCTTGGGCGTTCTAGCTCTGATCCTGGGAGTGCAGGCTGCTAACGCGCAAGCGAATATCAACCCGAACCAATACCCAGGTAATGCGGGCGAGCGGTACGGCGCGACGGGAAATGCACCTTATGAATGGCACGCCGGTCCCGGTCCGAATAAGCGGGGCAATATGTGTGTGACGCATGTCGACTTGGGACGCGGTTACGGCTACCAGGCGCCATGCCCGGCGCCAAAGGGCGCAGCCGCTGCGCCGGCCAGGAAGAAGAAGAGTGTGGCAGCGCGGTAATCCGGGGCTAGATCCCGCGCGCGGGTCACGGAGTTGAGAACGCACACCTCTCGCAACGCATCTTGAAGGGTCCGTTCCTTTGAACGGCGGGGCAATCACAGGGCCCGCGGCAAGTATCCTGCCGCGGGCCCTCATCGTTGCGGATCATATGTGCGCGCGCGGCGCTGACGTGTGATGGCGGCGTGCACGCGCGTATGGACATCCTCCGGTTGAAGGGGAAACGACGATCTCCGGTTGGAGGGGAAACGACCATGGGCCGCCGCCGGAGCCGCCTTGCGGTTGCGTACACCGCAACGTCCTATCAACATTGAGCGATGCCGATGACGCTGCCTGTTAGCTTCGACCACTGCGTCGTACATGTCTCCGACTGGGAGCGCTCGAACGCATTCTATCGCGACGTATTGGGCGCTGAACTCGTTCGCCGGCCGCAGGGCTGGGCCTATCGTTTCGGCGCCGCGCAGCTCAACCTGCATGGTCCGGGCTTTCATCCGGCCGAGGTGGCGCGGCTGCCGGTCGCGCCGGGCAACAGCGATCTTTGCTTTCAATGGGACGGGCCGATCGCGGGTGCCATCGTCCATCTCGAGCGCTACGGCGTTCCCATCGACACCGGTCCGGTCGAGCGCTTCGGCGCAAAGGGGGCGGGCATCAGCGTCTATTTCCGCGACCCCGACGGCTCACTGTTGGAATTCATTTCCTATCATCGCAAAGCCGGAGATCACGCATGACGACGCTTCACGATCCAAACATCCTCCCGGGCGATCTCCCGGTGCCGCAAGACGATGGCGCCGCGCGCCACCTCAGGGGCATGAGATTGCCTTCCCTGGCGCTTAAGGCGACCGACGGCTCCGAGATCGACCTCTCCAAGCTTTCCGGCCGCACGGTCGTCTACATCTACCCGCGCACCGGGGTACCGGGGCAGCCTCTTCCGGAGGGCTGGAACGAGATTCCCGGAGCGCGCGGCTGCACGCCTCAATCGTGCGGCTTCCGCGACCATTTCAGCGAGCTCAAACGGCTGGGGGTCCTGCGTGTTTTTGGCCTCTCGACCCAGGATACGGGCTACCAGCGCGAAGCGGCCGCGCGCCTGCACCTCCCATTCCCGGTGCTCTCCGATGAACGGCTCGAATTTGCGCGCGCGATCGAGCTGCCGACGTTCGAGGTCGCGGGGATGACGCTGCTCAAACGCATGGCGCTTGTCGTCGACGACGGCGTGATCAGCAAAGTGTTCTACCCGGTGTTTCCGCCGGACAAAAATGCCGAAGACGTGATCGCCTGGCTTCGCGACGGCGGTTCAGCATGAATCCGTTTCCGCCGCGAACGCGAACACCGAGGCACCGCGAGCTGTGACTCTGGGCGCCGCTTGTGGAGGCGAGCGGAGTTAGATCACTTGCCCAGGTAGGCGCGCGCGGCAGCAAACACGTCGCGAAACATGTCCGGCGTCAGCACGCCAGTGCTCGTGTTGTAACGCGAGCAGTGATAGCTGACGAAGATACGCAGCCGCCCGATGTCGTGCCACCTGCCATGACCGAACGGCGCGGCCGAGCGGCGCTGCTCGAGTGCTGCCACCGTGCTCTCATGGGAAATCCGTCCGAGCGTCACGATGGCGCGGAGATTTTGCATCTCGGCGATGGTGGCTTTGAGAAAAGTGCGGCAGGTCTCGATTTCCGCGGGCGTGGGCTTGTTCTCCGGCGGCACGCAGCGCACCGCGTTGGTGATGCGCGCGTCGAGAAGGGTGAGCCCATCCTGCGACGACGCGAGATAATTGCCGCGGGCAAAGCCGAACTGCTTGAGCGTGTCATAGAGGAGGTCACCGGCGAAATCTCCGGTGAAGGGTCGTCCGGTGCGGTTTGCTCCCCTTAGACCGGGCGCCAAACCCACGATGAGAAGCCGCGCGCTGCGCGGGCCGAACGAGGCCACCGGTGCGTTGAACCAGTGGGGTTCGCGGCGACGCCATTCCCGCCGGAAGGCCTTCAGCCGCGGACAAAGCGGGCAATCCCGTCCTGGTTTGCCGGAGCCCTCCTGCGCGGGGCGTTCAGTCCTCGAAATCGTCGTCGTCATCTAAGGCTGCGCCGGCGCCGGCCCGCTGCGGCGCCGTGGGCCGCTGCAGAAACTGCGGCGTATGGCGCTCGCGCGGCTCGCGCGCTTCTCGCGCCGCGCGCTCGGCGGGATCGCGGCCGATCTTCGGCTGCAGCTCGACGATATCGAGGAAGACGTCGGCTTGCCGGCGCAGCTCGTCGGCGACCATTGGCGGCTGCGTGGATATGGTGGAGACCACGGTGACGCGCACGCCGCGCCGCTGCACTGCCTCGACTAAGGAGCGGAAGTCGCCGTCACCGGAGAACAATACCAAGTGATCGATCGAGCCTGCAATTTCCATCGCGTCGACGGCGAGCTCGATATCCATGCTGCCTTTGATCTTGCGCCGGCCAGTCTGATCGACGAATTCCTTTGTCGCCTTGGTCACGACGCTGTAGCCATTGTAATCAAGCCAATCGATCAAGGGCCTGATCGACGAGTACTCCTGGTCCTCGATTACGGCGGTATAATAAAACGCGCGCAAGAGATAGCCGCGCGACTGAAACTCGCGCAGCAGACGCTTGTAGTCGATATCAAAACCGAGCGATTTGGCGGTCGCATAGAGGTTGGCGCCGTCAATGAATAGAGCGATTTTTTCCGTTTTGGGTTCCATGATCGGTCTCGTGCAAGGTCAATTCAATGTTGGACGTTGCTCCGGACGCGCGCACCCACCGGCTAATGCTGCCGGTCCTTGGCTCGTCGGGACTGGGTGATCGCCTGCCGCTCAATTGCGGGTGCACGCTCGTTGTCACAACCAATCCGAAAATACAAGGATCGCGTGGCGGTTCCTTCATTTGCCTAACAGAGGCACGCCGAGACGCCAAGAAAAATGTGAACGCCAATTTCGCCTTGCACTTTCATGACAAGATCGTTACCTAACAGCCGACTTCGAGTTCCATTGCAGGAGCTGCACGATCATGGCGCGCGTCACCGTCGAGGACTGTATCGACAAGGTCGAGAATCGTTTCGATCTCGTGCTGTTGGCAAGCCACCGTGCGCGGATGATCTCATCCGGCTCGCAGATCACGATCGACCGCGACAACGACAAGAATCCGGTGGTTGCGCTGCGCGAAATCGCCGAAAAGACGATTTCGCCCGATGACCTCAAGGAAGAGCTGGTTCATTCTCTGCAGAAATATGTCGAGGTGGACGAGCCCGAGCCCGAGGCGGCGCCGCTGATCGCCGCGGCCGGCGGCACGGTGGATGCCGACGATACCGAGGTGACCGTCGACAGGATGACTGAAGAAGAGCTTCTCAAGGGGCTGGAAGGCCTCACTCCGCCCGAGGAACAGCCAGAGGAAGAAGAGTGAAGCCTTGGGGGTATGATCTCGCCCCTCTCTCTCTCGGGCGCCGCTGTCGGGAGGCGGTTCGCCAGTCTGCCTGGTAGCCGTTAACAACCGTGATGATATCCTTGAGGTATAATGCCAGCGCAACCCGCGCAGGTACCCAAGGATAAGCATGGCGCCTTCCTCTCCCAGCCTACCGCGCATGCAGAACCAGTCCCGGGCGCGGGCGCCGCTCGAGCGTAGTCTCAATATTGTCTCCCAAGTCATTGAGAAGGCCGTAAAACAAAAGAAGTCATCCCCGCCGCCAATGATGCGGCAATACGACTTGATCGAACGTGTAAAGCGCTACAATCCACAGACCAGCGAGGCCTTGCTCAATCGCGCCTACGTTTACGCGATGAAGGCGCATGGCGAGCAGAGGCGCGCGTCGGGCGACCCCTATTTCTCCCATCCGCTCGAAGTGGCGGGCATCCTCACCGATCTCAAGCTCGACGATGCCACGATCGCCGCCGCGCTGCTGCACGATACCATCGAGGATACCACCGCAACCCGCGCCGAGATCGACCAGATGTTCGGGCAGGACATCGGTGCGCTGGTTGAGGGCCTCACCAAGCTCAAAAAACTCGAACTCGTCACCAAAGAGGCCAAGCAAGCCGAGAACCTGCGCAAGCTGTTGCTGGCGATCGCGGATGACGTGCGGGTGTTGCTGGTCAAACTGGCGGACCGGTTGCACAACATGCGCACGCTGTCCCACATGCCGCCCGAGGCGCGCCGACGCAGTGCGGAGGAGACGCTCGACATCTATGCTCCGCTCGCCGGACGCATGGGCATGCATGGGATGCGCGAGGAACTCGAGGATCTGGCGTTCCGCGAACTCAATTCCCAAGCGTATGCGGTTATCAGCGAGCGTCTTGATGCACTCGAAGCGAAAAATGTCGGCCTGGTAACCGAGATCGAGCAGCAGCTCACGCGAAAGCTCTCCGAACGCGGCATCGAAGCTGACGTGTCGGGACGGCGCAAACGTGCCTATTCGATCTGGCGCAAGATGGAGCGCAAGTCGATCGGCTTTGAGCAGCTTTCCGACATTTTCGGGTTTCGTGTCGTGGTGAAGACGGTCGCTGAATGCTACCAGGCGCTCGGCACCGTGCACACGACCTGGCCGGTGGTGCCGGGTCGCTTCAAAGACTACGTTTCAACCCCCAAGCAGAACGACTATCGCTCCATCCACACCACGGTCATCGGCCCAAGCCAACAGCGCGTCGAATTGCAAATCCGCACACGCGACATGCACGAGATCGCAGAGTACGGAATTGCGGCCCATGCCCTCTACAAGGACGGCCTCGGCTCGCCGACTGAGATGCTCTCGCGTGAATCGAGCGCCTATGCGTGGCTGCGTCGCACCATCGAGCTGCTCGCCGAGGGTTCCAACCCAGAGGAGTTTCTCGAGCACACAAAGCTCGAACTGTTCCACGACCAGGTGTTTTGCTTCACGCCGAAAGGCAAGTTGATCGCGCTTCCGCGCGGAGCAAATGCCATCGATTTTGCCTACGCGGTGCACACTGATGTCGGCCATATGGCGGTCGGCTGCAAAATCAACGGAAAGATCGCGCCGCTCGTGTCGGAGCTCGCCAACGGGGACGAGGTCGAGATCATTACCTCCCGGGCACAGACCGCGCCACCGGCTGCGTGGGAATCGCTCGTAACCACCGGCAAGGCACGCGCGGCGATCCGACGCGCCACTCGCGTCGCGGTGCGCACCCAATATGCCGGTCTCGGCCGCCGCATCGTCGAACGGCTTTGTCAGCGCGCGAAGATTGTCTATTCCGACGAAAAGCTCCACGGCGCGCTGCCGCGGCTCGCGCGCCCCTCGGTCGAGGAGGTGTTGTCGTGCGTCGGCCGCGGCGAGATGCGCGCTGCCGATGTCGTGCGTGCCATGTACCCCGACTACAAGGAGGAGCGCGCGGCCGCCATTGCCCAGCAGCCAAAGCCGGAGAGCGGCTGGTTCGGCCTCAAGCGAGCGAAATCCGTCAAAGTTAAGGTCCCGGGTGAGGGCGGAACTGCCATTCCAATTCGTGGCATCAATTCCGACTTACCAGTGCGCTTCGCGCCTAACGGCGGCGCAGTGCCGGGTGACCGTATCGTCGGCATTCTCACTCCGGGGGAGGGTATCACCATTTACCCAATCCAATCGCCGGCCTTGAGGGATTTCGAGGACGTGCCCGAGCGTTGGCTAGATCTCCGTTGGGACGTAGAGGAGCGCACGCCGCAGCGGTTCCCGGCGCGCATCGTGCTTCAGACGGTCAACGAGCCAGGATCGCTCGCGCAAGTCGCCCAGGTCATCGCCGAGCACGACGGCAACATCGACAATATCAGTATGGAGCGGTCGTCACCCGACTTCACGTCGGTAACGATCGATCTTGAAGTCTTCGATATCAAGCACCTCAACTCGATCATCGCGCAATTGCGGGCGAAGGACGTAGTGGCGCAGGCCGAGCGGGTGCATGCTTGAAGACACGGGAAGCTCCCCGGCGACGCGACCTGACGGCAACCAAGAATGGCGGCTCCTTACCTTCGCCTCGGCGTCAATGTCGATCACGTCGCTACCATCCGTAACGCCCGCGGTGGACGCCATCCGGATCCGGTACAGGCGGCGCAGATCGCCATCGATGCCGGCGCCGACAGCATTACCGCGCATTTGCGGGAAGACCGGCGCCATATCCGCGACGATGACATTGCCCGCCTCAAGGCGGAGATCGCAAAACCACTCAATTTGGAGATGGCAGCGACCGAAGAGATGGTTCGGGTGGCGATCCATACCCGTCCGCACGCCGCCTGTCTCGTACCTGAACGTCGCGAAGAACGCACGACCGAGGGCGGCCTCGATGTAGCCGGCCAGCAGGACACAGTAGCCTCCGTCGTGACCAGATTGCGGGGTGCCGGCATTCGCGTCTCGTTGTTCATCGCCGCCGAGCCACGGCAGATCCAGGCAGCGGTTGCCATCGGTGCACCGGTAATCGAGATTCATACCGGGGCGTGGTGCGACGCCGTTGCCGAAAACCGGATGCCAGCCGCACAGGCCGAATGGCGGCGCATCAGCCATGGCGCGCAGTTGGCTCGGCGTCTCGGTCTCGAGGTCCATGCCGGCCACGGCCTGAACTTTGCCACTGCCGAGGCGATCGCGGCATTGCCCGAGGTCGTCGAACTCAATATCGGGCATTTTCTGATCGGGGAGGGGGTCTTTTGCGGTCTCGCCGAGGCTGTGAGAGCCATGCGCACGGCGATCGATCGGGGGCGTACGTGATACTCGGCGTCGGCTCGGATCTCATCGATGTGCGCCGCATCGAGCGAACGATGCAGCGGCACGGCGAGCGATTCCTCACTCGCATCTTCACCGCCGCTGAACGGGCGAAAGCTGAAGGCCGCGCCAGGAGGGCGGAGACGTATGCAAAGCGCTTCGCCGCCAAGGAAGCCTGCGCGAAGGCGCTCGGAACCGGTCTGCGTGCGGGCGTATTCTGGCGGGACATGGGCGTGGTCAATCTTCGATCAGGCCGCCCGATCATGAGACTCACCGGCGGGGCGCTCGCGCGCCTGAAAGCTATTACGCCGGCGGGCTGTGAGGCGCGCATTGATGTGACCCTCACCGATGAAGGTCCAATGGCGCAGGCGCTCGTGATAATCTCGGCGGTGCCGATCACGCCCGCCCTATAGTTTTCGATGCCCTTTGTTCTTCCGGACCTTTTGTACGGCGCTTGGATAGCTCCACGGCGAGTGCGATGATTGCCGGCCCAGGTTGCCAACCCCATATTTGCCAACGTTTGCGCCTTTGTTCGCGAGCCGCTACAAGGGCGCGGCGGAGGAAGGTCGCGGCGATTGGGGGGTGCGACGCGGCTCCGAAGGACTAACACGCTGAAAATAAGGTGATTTCCATAGCGGTGGACGGGGTCGCCGACTCGGGCGGCACCGCGGGGCGCGCACCACCAAAAGGACGCAGAGGCAGATGGACGAGAGGCAGATGAGCGTGACATCAATGGCGAAGAAAAAAGAGGGCGGGATTGCCGAGACCGGGCGCGTAATCTTTCACGCCCTCATCATTGCGCTCGTCATTCGCACCTTCCTTTTCCAACCCTTCAATATTCCCTCTGGCTCGATGAAGGCGACGCTGCTGGTCGGCGACTATCTTTTCGTGTCGAAATATTCCTATGGCTATAGCCACTACTCGCTGCCGTTCTCACCGCCGCTGTTTCCTGGTCGCATCTGGGCATCGCAGCCCAATCGCGGTGACGTGGTCGTGTTCCGATTGCCCAAGGACGATTCGACCGATTACATCAAGCGGGTGATCGGCTTACCCGGCGACCGTATCCAGATGATCGACGGCGTGCTGCATATCAATGGCGAGCCCGTTAAGCGCGAGCGCGTTGACGACTTTATCGAGACCGAAGAAGGCACGCGCGCGACGCGCGTGAAGCGCTGGCGCGAAACGTTGCCGAATGGGGTGAGCTACACGACGCTCGATCTCGTGGACAACGGCTTCTACGACAATACCCCGGTGTATCAGGTCCCCGCCGGTCATTTTTTCATGATGGGCGACAATCGTGACAACTCCACCGATAGCCGCGTGCTCAGCCAGGTGGGCTACGTGCCATTCGAGAACATCGTCGGCCGCGCCCAGATCATCTTTTTCTCGATCCGCGAAGGCGAGCACGCCTGGATGGTGTGGCGCTGGCCGTGGGCCGTCCGCTGGAACCGGCTTTTCACGATTGTAAGATGAGCCGCGGTCGAGCACGGAAATCAGCTCCCATCGAAGCGCCTAGCGCGGTAACCGCCGGTGAACCGTCCCGTCCAACCGCTGCCGAACCCCGTCCAAAGCCCAGTCCGAAGGAGCGTCGGCGTCGCCGCGATCTCGCGGCGTTCGAGGAGCACATTGGCTATCGGTTCAGTGATCGCGCGCTGCTCGAGCAGGCGCTCACGCACATCTCTGCGCTGAGCGGGGCGCGCAACCGCGCCTCGTCCTATCAGAGGCTCGAGTTTCTCGGGGATCACGTGCTCGGCCTAATCATCTCCGATATGCTGTTCCGGACTTTTGCAAGAGCGGACGAAGGGGAAATGTCGCGTCGTCTCGCCGACCTCGTGCGCAGGGAGGCCTGCGCTGATGTCGGCCGGGCGATAAATCTCGGCGCGGTGATCAGGCTCGGTGCGTCGGAAGCCCATGCCGGAGGCCGGGGCCGCCCTGCAATCCTGGCGGACGTTTGCGAGGCGCTGATCGGAGCAGTGTTCGTCGACGGCGGATATCCCGCCGCCGCAGCGCTCGTCGAACGGCTCTGGAGCGAACGCATGCGCACGCCGTCGCGGCCGCTGCGCGATTCGAAGACGGTGTTGCAGGAATGGGCGCAGGCGCGCGGAATGCCAACGCCGGCCTACCGCGAGGTCGAGCGCAAGGGCCCGGACCACAATCCGGAATTCCGCGTCGCGGTGGAGCTTCCCCATCTGGCGCCGGCCGAGGGGCTGGGTCGCTCCAAGCGGGCCGCGGAGCAAGCCGCCGCTGCCGCTATGCTCTCGCGCGCCGGTGTCAAAACCGATCGCCTCTGACACGAAAGGCGCTCGCCCCGCGTCTGCTTCGTCGGCGCGGGAGGGCGGCCAGGACATTCCTGCGCCGAGCGCAAAGCGAAAGACACGCTGCGGATTCGTCGCGCTGATCGGCGCGCCTAATGTGGGCAAATCCACGTTGATCAACGCGCTTGTCGGAACCAAGGTCGCCATTGTCTCGCACAAAGCGCAGACGACGCGCGCGCTGCTGCGCGGGATCGCGATCGTTGATGGCTCGCAGCTGATCTTCATCGATACGCCCGGAATTTTTCCGGCTAAGCGCCGACTCGATCGGGCGATGGTGGCGAGCGCCTGGTCGGGGGTGGATGATGCAGACATAGCGGCCGTCCTGATCGATGCTCATCGCAGTCTCGGCAATGAGGAGGATGCGATGCTCGAGCGGCTCGCTACGGTTGCTCGGACCAAGATCCTGCTCATCAACAAGGTAGATCTCGTGGAGAAACCTGCGCTGCTCGAGATCGCTCGGGCGGCCAACGCGCGCGTACGCTTCGCGACGACGTTTATGATCTCGGCGCTGACCGGCAATGGTGTTGCCGATGTCAAACGCTGGCTGGCTGAGCAGGTGCCGCAAGGCCCGTGGCATTACCCGGCAGACCAGATCACCGATGCGCCGCTGCGCCAACTCGCGGCCGAGATCACGCGGGAGAAGCTCTATTTGCGCCTGCACCAAGAATTGCCATATCAGTCGACGGTCGAGACCGATACATGGAAGGAACTCAAGGATGGCTCGATCCGTATCGAGCAGACGATCTATGTCGAGCGCGAAAGCCAACGTAAGATCGTCCTCGGAAAGGGCGGGCATACCATCAAGGGGATCGGCGCCGATGCGCGGCAGGAGATCGCCGACATGATCGAGGCTCCGGTGCATCTGTTTTTGTTCGTCAAGGTGCGCGAGCGTTGGGGCGAAGATCCAGAACGCTACCGTGGGATGGGACTTGAGTTCCCGGAGAACTAACGATGCAGTGGACCGACGAAGGCATCGTGCTTGGCAGCAAGCGTCACGGCGAGGGTAATGCAGTCCTCGAGCTGATGACGCGTGCACACGGGCGCCATCTCGGGCTCGTGCGGGGTGGCGCGAACGCGCGACTGCGTCCCGTGCTACAGGCAGGCAATGGCGTCAGCTGCATCTGGCGGGCGCGACTCGACGAGCATCTCGGTCACTATGTGGTCGAGGCCCTCGACGCGCGCGCGGCCTCATTTCTGCCTATCCCGCATGCGCTTTACGGGATGACGTATCTCGCCGCGCTCTGCCGGCTGCTGCCGGAGCGCGACCCGCATCCACACGTTCATGCCGCACTTGTGCACCTGCTCGACGGGCTCATCGATCCACGCCGCGCCGCGCCCGACACGGTGCGCTTCGAGTTGAGTCTTCTGGCGGAGCTCGGTTTCGGACTCGATCTTTCGGCCTGCGCGGCGAGTGGAGTAGAAACTGATCTCGTCTATGTATCGCCGAAATCGGGACGCGCGGTATCTCGGCAGGCGGGCGAAGCGTGGAAGGACAAGCTGTTGGTTCTACCGCCTTTCCTGCGCGAGTCGTGCGCCGGTGAACCCTCGTCCCAGGACATCGCCGACGGCTTTGATCTGACTGGCTTTTTTCTCGCGCGTTGCGTGCTCGAGCCGAGCCGGGTCAGTCTCGCCGACGCCCGCGCAAGCTTTATCGGCGCGCTGCGGCGTGAGGCTCGTCGTGCAGCGGGTGTGGCCGAGGAGAGCGGGTCGGGGTTCGACCCGCCCTCCGGCGGGCTTACCATCAGCGATGATGCCAGCGGTGCCGCCACCACCAATGCCGGTAGTGATAGCCGCGCCAGTGCAACTGATCGACTTCCCGGTTAAGGTTGGCAGCTGTTGCTAGGGCACCGCTGCCCGGCGCAGCCGAGCCCGGCGAGACGCCGAGGAGGACGATACCCACGCTCACCAGCGCCGCGACGAAGATTGCACGCATTCCACTCTCCTTGGTTTCCTCGGAAAGCGCCGACCGAGCGCTTCCACGTCTGGCGCTTGACGACCGCATGCTGCGGTCTTGAGAATCGGCCGGGCGCGCCGCGGGTTCATCCGTCGATCGGCTTCGCCGATCGCCGCTTACGCGACGACCAAACGCCATTAGCTTGAATCTACCCCTCGCAAACAGAACAGCGCGTGGCTAATTCATTCATCGCTTGTTCATGGCTTGGCTGGGCATTAACTCTTGCGCATGGGCAAGGAACTGATTCCCCCTCGTGAGGGCGAGATCGAAGAGATTGCGCTGCGGCAGGCGCTCGAAGAGCGCTATTTGCAATATGCTCTGTCGACAATCACCGGGCGCGCGCTGCCGGACGCGCGCGACGGGCTCAAGCCGGTGCACCGCCGGCTCTTGTACGCGATGCGGCAGTTACGTCTCGATCCGGGCGCCGCATTCAAGAAATGCGCGCGCGTGGTTGGAGACGTCATCGGCAAGTTCCATCCGCACGGCGATCAGGCTGTGTACGACGCGCTCGTGCGCTTGGCGCAGGATTTTGCCCAGCGCTATCCTTTGATCGATGGACAGGGAAATTTCGGCAACGTCGACGGCGATAATCCCGCGGCCATGCGCTACACCGAAGCGCGGCTCACCGATGTTGCGCACCTTTTGCTCGATGGCATCGAGGAGGACGCGATCGATTTCCGGCCGACGTACGACGGCTCGGAGAACGAGCCGGTGGTGCTGCCGGGCGCTTTCCCAAATCTTCTCGCCAATGGGTCGCAGGGCATCGCGGTTGGGATGGCGACAGCGATCCCGCCGCACAATGCGGCCGAACTCTGCGACGCTGCTCTTCACCTGATCGATACACCCAATGCCAGAAGCCGCACGCTATTGAAGTACATGCCCGGTCCCGATTTCCCGACCGGAGCTATCATCGTTGATCCCCCCGCCGTCATCGCCGAAGCCTATACCACTGGCCGTGGGTCGTTTCGGGTCCGGGCACGCTGGCACAAGGAAGAGACCGGTCACGGCACTTACCTCATCGTCGTCACTGAGATCCCCTGGCTGGTGCAGAAAGGCCGGCTGGTAGAAAGGCTTGCCGAACTCGTCAACGAGAAGAAGCTGCCGCTCGTTGCCGATGTGCGCGACGAATCGGCTAGTGATATCAGACTCGTGATCGAACCGCGCTCGCGTGCGGTCGATCCCGGACTGCTCATGGAATCCTTGTTCAAGCTGAGCGAACTCGAAACCCGCATTCCGCTTAACATGAATGTCCTGGTCCGGGGACGCATCCCAAAGGTCATCGGCCTCGCCGAGGTCCTCACCGAATGGCTTGCTCATCGCCGCGAAGTGCTGTTGCGGCGTTCGCAATTCCGGCTCGGGCAGATCGAACATCGGCTGCAAGTATTGGGTGGTTACCTCGTCGCCTATCTCAATCTCGATAGGGTCATCAAGATCATCCGCAACGAAGATGAGCCGAAGCCGGTTCTGATGAGGGCGTTCAGGCTCTCCGATCTGCAGGCCGACGCCATCCTCAACATGAGGCTCCGCAACCTGCGCAGGCTCGAGGAAATCGAGATCAAGCAGGAGGACAAGCGGCTGCGCGCCGAGCGCAAGTCCCTCAAGGCGCTCATCGGCTCGGAAAAGGAACAGTGGAGCAAGGTCGCAGCTGAGATCAGAGAGGTACGCGCGAAGTTCTCTACCAGGACCCCGCTGGGCAAGCGCCGCACAACGTTTGCCGAGGCACCCGAGCACGACGAGGCAGCAATCGAACAGGCACTGGTCGAGCGCGAGCCGATCACAGTAGTGGTTTCGGAAAAAGGCTGGATCCGGGCGCTGCGGGGCACGGTGAGCGATCTGTCGAGCATTGCTTTCAAGGGGGATGACGGCCCGAAATTCGCATTCCCCGCAGAGACCACCTCGAGGTGTATGGTGTTTGCTAGCAATGGCCGCTTCTACACGCTGGACGCGGCAAAGCTTCCGGGCGGCCGGGGCCATGGCGAGCCGATCCGGCTGTTTATCGATCTGGAGCAGGAGGCTGATCTGGTAGCTGCTTTCCGCCACCACGGCGGGCGCAAATTCCTTCTTGCAAGCGCACAGGGGCGCGGCTTCGTTGTTCCCGAGGACGAATGCTTGGCCAATACCCGTAAGGGTAAGCAGGTGCTCAACGTCGCCACGCCTGACGCCGCGCGGGCGCTTGCGATGGTGGAGGGCAAGCTCGTCGCATCGATCGGCGAGAACCGCAAGATGCTGATCTTCCCGCTAGATCAGGTTCCTGAAATGGCGCGCGGACGCGGCGTGCGGCTGCAACGCTACAAAGACGGAGGCCTCAGCGATCTCAAGACGTTTATGGCCGAGCAGGGTCTGTCGTGGACCGATACCGCCGGCCGTGCGTTCACGCTCACGCTCGACGAGCTTGCCGATTGGCGCGGCAATCGCGCCGACGCCGGGCGATTGGCGCCGAAGGGGTTCCCGCGTTCTAATACGTTTGGCCAATTTCGCGGCAAGGGGGAGGGAAAATGAGAGCATAGGGATGCCTTGCGCGGCACTTCCATATGCGGGAAAAGCCACGTCGAGCGGGCCGTATCGTTCAAGGCACCGAGGTGCCGGGAAGATCAGATGGACAAGATCGTAAAGTTCAATCATCGCCTCAAAAAACGAGGTTCGAGACAGATCGCCGTCGTTCGGCCCTCGCGCGCCGAGGCAGAAGAGGCGGTACGCACGCTCATTCGTTGGGCCGGCGATGATCCCGACCGCGAAGGACTTGTCGGCACACCGGCGCGTGTCGCGCGCGCATACGAGGAATGGTTTGCAGGTTATTTCGAAAATCCGCGCGAGTACTTGAAGCGGACCTTCGAAGAAGTCGCCGGCTACGACGAGATCGTCCTGTTGCGCGACATCCGGTTCGAATCGCATTGCGAACACCACATAGCGCCGATCATCGGCCGCGTTCACATCGGCTATCTGCCGCGCCAGCGGGTTGTGGGAATTTCCAAGCTTGTCCGTCTCGTGGACGTCTATTCGAAACGGCTTCAAGTTCAGGAGAAAATGACCGCCGAGATCGCCGCGTGCCTCGACAGCGTACTCAAGCCGTTTGGAGTGGGCGTGGTGGTAGAAGCCGCGCACGAATGCATGACCACCAGAGGAGTACATAAATCCGACGTGACGATGGTAACCAGCTGTATGCTGGGAACATTCCGGACCAAGGCAGTGACCCGTCAGGAGTTCTTGTCGGCCATCAACTTGAAGGGTGGCTCGTCCGGCGGCCACACGGCCCTCTAAGACTGCGATTTCGCAGGCTCTTTAGGTCGCAACGAATACGATCGACACCGGCGAGTTTTCGAGCACCGCCGCCGCCGTGTCGCCGAAGAACAACTTGTCGCCCGGGCGGCGGCTGACGCCCATAATGATGAGGTCAGGGGCCTGTTTTTTCGCCTCCGCAAGAATCGCATCACGTGCTGCCACGTCCGACCGGACGACGGGCCTTGCCCTGACGTCGCGGTGGTCCGCCATCTCGATTATATTTTTCATGATGGCCTGCTCCTGCCGACGTGCGCGGAAGGGGCGACGCTTGCGTCCATTGCTTCCGGCGCTAGTGGCAACGTAGAGCGCAGTGATCATGCCGCCGCAGGCGTGTGCGATGGCGGCGGCGGCGTCGGCGGCGCGACGCGATACCTCGTTCCCTGTGACCGGAACGAGGATGTGCAGCGAAGCTCGCCGTGGCTCCCGGAGGTGATCGCCGTTCCCCACGACGACGGCGAGCGGGCCCTCAAATGCCGACGCGATCCGGCTGACGGCTTCATCAAAGTGCCCGCTTTTGCCGCGCGTATTCTCGATGCCGACTAACAGAAGGTCGTAGCCTTTTTTCGCCTCCTTAGCGATTGCTTCCCCGGCGCCAGCATCTTGTTTGCGAACCGTCACGTCGACCGGCAATGGCTCGTCCTCGCCCTTTTGCGCAGGTTGGGTCTCGTCGGCGGCCGCCTTAACGGTTTCCTCGGCGCGATTGCCCGATTTCTTCTCCAGGTCCTCTTTCTGGCCGGACTTGCCTTTCTGTGACAGCGACAGGACGGTGATCGGAATGCCTTCGGTGCGGGCCAAGAGCCCTGCGAGGCTGGCCGCGAATTTGCCGTTTGGACTCTGGTCCACAGCGAGCAACAGGCGCTCCAGATTCGACACGAAGCCGCGCGCCTCGAACTCCTCGCGCTCCAGCCGCTGCTTCTCCGCCCTGCTCATCGGCACCCGCGCCAACGCCCAGCGCAGCATCGGCGGCATCGCCATGGTCGTCGCAACGGCCATGGTCACGATCATTGTGAAGAGATCCTGGGTGAGCGCGCCCATCGACAATCCAATCGTGGCGATGATTACCTCGGTCGAGCCGCGTGCGTTCATGCCACAAGCAAGCGCAAAGGATTCCCGGCGCCTCAGTCCGCCGATTTCGCCGCCGATGAAGGCGCCGGCGAATTTGCCGAAGCTCGCAATCGCGATCAGGCCCACGGTCATCAGCAACAGGGCGGGATTCTTCAAGATCGTGAGATCCGCAGAGAGCCCGGCAATGCCGAAGAACACAGGCATGAAGAACGCGAGAATGAGACCACGCAGTTGCTCGTCGATATGTTTGGTGAGAATCGGAGATTCCCCGATCAAGACGCCAGCGACGAAAGCTCCGAGCACCGTGTGCACGCCGATGAAATGCGTCAGGAGCGCCATGGCTCCCATTATGACCAGAATGGTCGTGATAACGGGGAATTCGCTTTCGAAATTGTCATTCGTCCACCGAATCAGGAAATGGACGATCCGGCGGCCAATGGTGAAGCTCGCAAGCAGGAACGCGGCCGTCCCGACTACGCTCTTGCTGACATTGACGACGTCGATCGTGCCTGCCTGGGCGAGCCCGAAGATGATGGCGATGATCACCCAGCCGATGGAGTCTTCACAGATTGCGGAGGCGACGATGATCTGTCCGAGGTTGCGTCGGGTAAATCCCATTTCGCGCACGATCGCCGCCACGATCTTGATCGAGGAAATGGACAAAGCGGTGCCGAGGAACAGGGAGGTGAGCAAACGCTGATCCGGATGCGGAAGGAGCCACTCCGGCAGGAGCTGACCGAGGCCGAAGCCACAAATGAACGGAACTGCGACGCCCGTGAGTGAGATGCTCAGCGACGCCTTGCCGACCGTTCGCACAAGCTTGAGGTCGGTCTCCATTCCAGTCAGCAACAGCAGCAGGAGAATGCCGTATTGAGAGACACCGTCGAGCATGGCTTTCTGCTCGGCTGTCGGCGGAAAGATGGCGCGCTGCAAGTCCGGCCACAGCGCGCCCAGCACCGAAGGTCCGAGCATGAGGCCGCCGAGCAGCATGCCCATCACCGACGGCTGGCCGATGCGATTCATGATCTCGCCCAAGAGGCGACCGACCGTCATCAGCACGATGACCTGGGCGAGAAAGACGACCTCCGACGCGCCGCTCTTGCCGGTCTCGGCCGCGAGCGACGGAGCTGTGCTCAGCGCCAGAACCGCAGCCGCGCAGAAGCAGGGGCGCGTGCCCTCGCGTGCGGCAGCAAAGATTGGCGTGGAGCAGGTCATGAGGAGGCCCGCGGCCCTTTCAATCCGGCACTGTCGCAATTGTTCCCGGCAGCGGCCTTAAGCGCATGGTTCGCCACGTGCGGCCTGCAATTGCAAATTACTTGCAAGAAGGCTATCCAGGGCAAAAGCGGAAATTCACCATGACCCTGTCGTCCGTGCCGCAAGAGCGATCGTCCCCCGCCTCCGCATATCCCGAACCCGGCTGGCGGCGCAGCCGAAGCACACCCTCGCTGTCGGAGGTTTTTGGCTCGGTGTCGACGCGCCCGCGCGGGCCGTTATGGAAGAAGCTCCTGGCCTTTCTGGGACCCGGCTATCTGGTCGCAGTCGGTTACATGGATCCGGGCAATTGGGCCACATCGCTCGCCGGCGGGTCGAAGTTCGGCTACGCGCTGCTTGTCATCGCGCTGCTCTCCAACGTGATGGCGATCCTGCTGCAGGCGCTATGCGCGCGGCTGGGAATCGGGGCCGGCCGCGATCTTGCGCAGGCCTGCAGCGATGCGTTTCCACGGGCCTTGTCCTGGCCGCTTTGGTTGCTCGCTGAGATCGCCATCTGCGCGACCGATCTTGCCGAAGTGATCGGCACCGCCATCGGCCTCAATCTTCTGTTCGGGATTCCGCTGGAAATCGGTGTCGTCATCACGGCGCTTGACGTGTTTCTTATTCTCGGAATGCAGCATCTGGGCTTCCGCTGGGTCGAATCCATCGTGGTGGCTTTGCTCGGCATCATCGCTGCCTGTTTTGCCGTTCAGATTGCGCTCGCGCACCCCGATTGGCGCAAGGTAATCCTCGGTTTCGCACCAACGACAGAGCTCGTAACCAATCCCGAAATGCTCTATCTCGCAATCGGGATCATCGGGGCGACAGTGATGCCGCACAATCTCTATCTGCATTCCGGAGTGGTACAAACCCGCCGGTTCGGCAGCACGGTCGAGGACAAACGCGAAGCGATCAAGCTCGCTACGCTCGATTCGACCATAGCACTGATGTTCGCATTATTAATCAACGCATCGATTCTGATTTTGGCGGCCGCGACCTTCAACAAGGCGGGTAAGACGGAGGTTGCCGAACTCGATCAGGCACACGCGTTTTTGGCGCCGTTGCTCGGCTCCGCCATGGCCCCGACGCTGTTCGGGATCGCGCTCCTGTGCTGCGGAATCAATTCGACGGTGACCGCGACGCTGTCCGGTCAAATCGTCATGGAGGGCTTCATCGACATCCGGTTGCCGGCTTGGGCGCGGCGGCTCGTGACGCGTGCGCTCGCCATCGTTCCGGCCGCGATCGTCACCATCTGGTATGGCGATGCCGGCACGGCAAAGCTTCTGATCTTCAGCCAAGTGGTTTTGGGCCTTGCCTTGCCATTCTCGATCGTGCCGCTAGTGATGTTCACCGCCGACCGTAGGAAGATGAATGCGCTGGTTTCGCCGCGCTGGCTCACGGCGCTCGCGACGCTCGTGGCCGCACTCATCATTGCGCTCAACGTGAAATTGATCGCGGACCAAGTCCTGACCTAAGCTGCGGCGCGAATACTGGGCTAGCGCTCCACCCGCGTCCAACCGTGCGGCGTGAGCCGTTCCTGCGGCAGGAAGCGTCCCTTGTACCCCATTTTGCGCGAGCCCTCGACCCAATAGCCGAGATAAACATAGGCGAGCCGCATCTCGCGCGCACGCGCGATGTGGTCGAGAATCATGAATGTACCAAGCGAGCGGGACGCCTGATCGGAATCGAAGAAGGAGTACACCATAGAGAGCCCGTCGCTGAGTACGTCGGTCAGTGCGACCGCGAGCAGCTCACCGTTCCCGCGGCTCTCTCCCCGCCGCCGTCGCCGATATTCGACCACACGGGTTTCGACGTGGCTGTCCTCCACCATGATGGCGTAATCCAGAACCGTCATGTCTGCCATCCCGCCGTCGCGGTGCCGCGCGTCGAGATAGGAGCGGAACACCGAATATTGTTCGGCGGTCGGCACCGAGGTGCGCATTTCGCCGACGATATCGCGATTGCGATCGAGGATACGGCGCATACTTCGCGTCGGTTGAAAATCCTCGGCTACCACCCTAACCGATACGCACGCGCGGCAGTGTTCGCAGGCGGGCCGATAGGCGATGGACTGGCTGCGCCGAAAACCGCCGTGCGTCAGCAAATCGTTGAGCTCAGCGGCCCGCTCGCCGACGAGATGCGTAAACACCTTGCGCTCCTCGCGGCCTGGCAGGTACGGACACGGCGAGGGCGCCGTTAAATAGAATTGGGGGGTATTGCGCGAGTGCTGGGTCACGGCGCTCTCGGGGCCGGTACCATTTCCATCTCACCGTGCAGGATCGCGCGCGCGGGGCGTTTCGTCAAATGTCTGTGGGCCGGACGTACGGCGCAACGCCTGGGCACGAGTGCCGGTGTTGATGACGATCGTGCCGACCAGCATGTCGTGCAGCAGCCGGCGCCGTTGATTGAAAAGCGCGACCAGAAGGATCAGCGGTGTCAAGAACAAAATTGTGACCCAGTAGACGACAGCATGAACCGCGCCCAAGACGAAGTAGGCAGGAGCTCCGTACCAGGTCCGCATTTCGATATCCATCACCCGCATGCCGATCGTCGCGGAGGCCGGGCTGCCGAAGGTCAGCCCGTAGTAGCAGATTGCCCAGATCACGGCCGCGGGTGACAACAACCAGTACAGGATCCAGCCCAGGCCGAGCGTGACGAGACCGACAATGAAAATGAAGGCCGCCGCAAACAGGACTGGAATGCCGATGATGATGACGTCGATCATGAAAGCGATGCAGCGGCGCGCCAACACGCCTTCGAACAGTTCCGGGTTGGCAATCGGGTCGTAGGCATGGGGCTTAACCTCGATGGAGACGCCGATCTTCCTCGATCCGCCGTCGCTCATGTGCAACCGTCCTCGCTGGGCATTCTGCTATCCTGCAAATCCGCCGCATCCAGCATAGACGCTCTTTATGCAGGAGGCACGGTCATTTGTGGGAGTTCGAGCTGGTCTCCGCTTGTGCCAGACGGGCGAGCGCTTAGCCGTGCACCGGCCGCCGCTCATCGCCGAGTACGTCTTTCGCCCCGAGGAGCTGAAGGCATGAGTATCACCATTGCAAACGTGGAGGCGGCGCGACGCACCATCGCCGGGCAGGTGCTGCGCACGCCCATGCTGCCGGCGCCCAAGCTCTCAGCGATGACCGGCACCGAGGTCTACGTCAAATACGAAAATTTGCAGGTCACCAACTCTTTCAAGGATCGCGGCGCGCTGAACAAGCTCGCGTCATTGAGCGAAAGCGCCCGCGCCCGCGGCGTCATTGCGATGTCGGCCGGCAACCATGCGCAAGCGGTCGCCTATCATGCTGCCCGATTGGCGATCCCCGCCACCATCGTCATGCCAGTGACGACGCCGTTCGTGAAGGTCGAGGCAACGCAGGCGCACGGCGCCGAAATCCTGCTTCAAGGCGAGACAGTGGCGGAGGCCCAGATTCGCGCCGAAACACTAGCCCGGGAGCGCGGACTGAGCTTCGTGCATCCCTATGACGATCCGTTGGTGATCGCCGGACAAGGCACAATCGCACTTGAGATGTTGGAAGACGTCCCCAACCTTGATGTGCTGGTGATTCCGATCGGCGGTGGCGGGCTCATCGCGGGCAATGCCATCGCCGCCCGAGCGCGCAAGCCGACAATTGAGATCATCGGGGCAGAGGCCGCGCTCTATCCTTCGTTCTGGAACGCGCTCCACGGCGAAAACCTTCCGCTCGGCGGCGCCACCCTCGCTGAAGGCATCGCTGTGAAGAACGTCGGCGTGCTAGCGTTGCCGATCGTACGCGAACTCGTGTCGAAAATCGTACTTGTAGATGAGGCCCATCTCGAGCGCGCGGTGAATGCGTATTTGACCCTGCAGAAGACGATGGCGGAAGGCGCGGGCGCCGCCGGCCTTGCCGCGGTGCTGGCCGAGCCGGAGACGTTCCGCGGCCGCAAGATCGGGTTGATCCTGTGCGGCGGCAACATCGACGCGCGGATCTTGGCGTCGGTCATGGTGCGCGAGCTCGAGCGCGAGGATCGCATCGTCTCCTTTCGGCTGACCATCCCCGACCGGCCCGGCGTGCTCGGGCAGATCGCCACGCGGCTGGGCTGGCTCGGCGCCAACATTCTCGCAGTCGAGCACCGCCGCCTGTTCCTCGACGTGCCGGCGAAAGGCGCCAAGCTCGACGTCACAGTCGAAACGCGCGATCGCTCGCACGGCGAGCAGATCTTCAAGGCGCTCGAGGGCGATGGTTTCCAACCGGTATGGATCGATACTGCGACTATGATGGAATAACGGTAGGAGGTGTTTTCAGGCCGGCGCCTTCTGTCTGCATAATTACGGCGCTCGCACGAGTCGCCGGCCCGGAGGGTGCTAGATCTTGCGGGAAAAGGAACTTCGCATAGCGCTTGTCTGCTTCGGCGGCATTTCGCTCGCCATCTACATGCATGGCGTGACCAAAGAAATCCTCAAGCTGGTGCGCGCCTCGAGCGCGCTGCATGCAATTGCGGATCGCTCTCGGCGCGCGAAAGCGTCGTTCTTCAATGGCGGCGAACGCAGCGGCCCGGAGTACGATACCGAAGACATCTATTTCGACCTGCTTCGCGAAATCGGCCGTCATGTCGAGATGCGCGCGGTCGTCGATGTCATCGCCGGCGCCTCGGCTGGCGGCATCAATGGCACAATGTTGGCGCGCGCGATCAGCCACGACCTGCCCATGAACGCGCTGCGAGATCTTTGGCTCGATAACGCCGACGTCGCGATCCTGCTTGCTCCCGACGCGCGCGCCGGCACCTGGAGCAAGTGGTTCCTCAAGCCGTTCCTGTGGGCCATGACTAAGACTGGCAGCTTTCGCGCGATCACCGACATGGAAGTGCGGCAGAAACTTTCGTTGTTCGTGCGCTCTCGCTGGTTCAAGCCGCCGCTTGACGGGCGGGTGATGGCTCGTCTCATGTACGACGCCGTCATTTCGATGGGTGCCGCGAAAAGCCGAAACGCGTCGCTGCTTCCTTACGGCCAATCACTCGACCTCTTCGTGACCCTGACGGATTACTACGGTTACCAGCAGTTGGTGCAAATCCACGATCCGCCACTAATCCACGAGCAAGAGCACCACCATGTTCTGCACTTTACCTATCGGCGCCATTCGAACGGGGAGGTCGAGAGCGACTTCGACCTCGATAATGCGCCAGGGCTTGCATTCGCCGCGCGTGCGACGTCGTCCTTCCCGGGTGCATTTCCGCCCGCGCGCATCGTGGAAATGAACGAGGTCGTCTTACAGAGGAACGGGAGCTGGCCGCGACGCGCGGAATTCATCGCAAAATCATTTAGCAACCACATGCGCGCCGGCATCGACCCGACGACGGTGTCATTCCTCGACGGGTCGGTGCTCAACAACCGTCCGTTTCAGGAAGCGATCTCGGCCATCCACGGCCGACCGGCCTTTCGAGAGATCGATCGCCGTCTGGTGTACATCGACCCGCATCCGGCGCCGGTGCTATTGCCTCGCCAGCACGTAGTGCCCGGCTTCTTCGCGATGCTGCGCGGGGCGCTATCGGATATCCCGAGTTCACAGCCGGTGATCGACGAGCTTACGCGCGTGATCGACTTCAACGAGCAGGTGCGCCGGCTGCGGGCCATCGTCGACAGCGCCCGTCCCCACATCAGTGAGTTGGTAGGAAAGGTTGTGACCACGACATTTGATCGGCCGATCTCAAGCGAGGAGATTCGAGCCTGGCGCGAGCAGGTTAACTCTCACGTCGCGCGCGATGCCGGCTTTGCCTATCAGGCCTATGTGCGGCTCAAGCTTGCCTCTGTGCGCGCGTTCGGTGCTGAGCTGATCGTGAAGCTGCGTGGCGTGCCCGCGCAATCACCGCTGTCGCGCGTCGTGTCCGAAATCATCGATGCCTGGGCGTTGCACAAAGGCATCGTCTACGAACGGGCCGACAGCGAAGCGCTCGAATTCGAGAGCCAGACCGCGGATCATCTTCCCGCCTGGGTGAAATACCTCCTGGCCTTCGATGTGAGATACCGCGTGCGGCGAATGCACTTCCTCATCACGGGCCAGAATAGGCTTTACGAGCTCATCGATGAGGACCGTTTCGCCGAGCTTGATCCGCTCGTGGTCGATCGTCTCAAGCGTCAGTTTTATGCCCGGCTGGACGCGTTGCGGCGTCGGGAGGACGCCGGCTTTTACAGCGCTGAGGTGCGCGAGCTTGTGGCAGATACTTTTCCCGCCGCGCCCTCGGGTGCGGAGGTCAGGCATCTTGAGGCCTATTCAGCCTGCTTTGTGGAGCAACACGTGGCCAAGCTCGATCGTCTGATCGAGCAACTCGCTGTCGAGATCGATCTCAGTGCGAGCACGCGCGAAATCGACGATCTCTTGGCTTCGCTCGATCCGTCCGAGTGGCATCCGGAGGCGCGCAAGGAGGTGCTTGTCAATTATCTCGGCTTCCCGTTCTGGGACGTGTTGACCTTCCCGATGACGCGTGCGCGCGAGGTTGGCGAACTCAACGAAATTTTGATCGACCGGATCAGCCCGCAGGATGCACGCACGCTTTCTGGATTCGATGGGGTTGAAAGCTTGAAGGGCATTGGCTTCGGCCATTTCGCCGCGTTCTTGTCGCGCGCCTATCGGGAAAACGATTACCTCCTCGGGCGCCTGCATGCGCTTGACCGACTCATCGACATCGTTTGCGACGCGGCAGGCGTTGATCCTAAGGCGGATGGAATTGACGTGTTGGCGCTCAAGAAGCGCGGCTTTGCGACCATCATCGCCGCCGAGGAGCCGCACCTCACCCACAGCCGCGATCTGATCGCGGCTTTACGCCGGTCAATCGGCGAGATCGGCGCGTAATTTCAGCCGATCAGTCCTTGGTGTCCGGCGCACTCTAAAAGCGTATGCGTGCGCACCGGCTATGTTGGGGAGTAACCCTGATAGGGGATCACCATTTCCCTCCTCGGTTGACGAGCCGCAGGATGACGAGGAGGATCACGGCGCCGATGGTCGCCGCGATGATGGCCGAAACGATGCCGCCACCGAGGTGAATTCCCAGTTGTGGCAATAACCAACTGCCGATGAGGGCACCGATGATGCCGATGCAGATATCGGCCACAAGGCCGTAACCGGTGCCGCTGACGATTTTTCCGGCAAGCCATCCCGCGATCAAACCAACCAACAAAATGACGAGAATGGATTCATTGGACATGCTCATTTCCTCCCATCCGGCGACACGTCATGGTCGCAGACCCCGAACAATCCACCATACAGAATACGCCCCGCGGCGGCCAGCGCCCGCGGCATCGCTCGCAAACGATAAGGCATTCGGCAGATCCCCTCATGCAGGCCGCACCGCATACGTGCAAGCGGCGGCCAAAAGCAGCGCGCATGGTTCACGCCGCGTTTTTCAGAGCTTTGGCAACCTTCGGAGCGAAATAGGTGAGCACGCCGCATGCACCGGCGCGCTTGAACGCGATCAGGCTCTCCATCATCGCTTTCTCGCCGTCGAGCCAACCGTTCTGCGCGGCTGCCATGATCATCGAATATTCGCCCGATACCTGATAGGCGAAGGTTGGTACCCCGAAGGCGTCTTTCACGCGGCGCAGAATGTCGAGGTACGGCATGCCGGGCTTCACCATGACCATATCGGCCCCCTCACTAATATCGAGCTGGACCTCGCGCAGCGCCTCGTTGCTGTTGGCCGGGTCCATCTGATACGTGCGCTTGTCGCCAATTAGGGTCGCGGCCGAGCCGACTGCCTCGCGGAATGGACCGTAAAAGGCCGAGGCATATTTGGCCGCGTAGGCCATGATCGATACGTCAGCAAAGCCGGCGCGGTCGAGACCCGCGCGGATCGCCCCGACGCGCCCATCCATCATGTCCGACGGTGCGATGATGTCGCAGCCGGCCTGCGCCTCGACCAGCGCCTGCTGCACCAAGACCTCCACCGTTTCGTCGTTGAGGATGACGCCGTCGCGCAGTAGGCCATCATGGCCATGGCTGGTGTAGGGATCGAGGGCGACATCGCAGAGGACACCGACGTCCGGCACCGCACGCTTAATGGCGTTGATGGCGCGACACACCAAATTGTCTGGATTGATGGCCTCGCTGCCGGCCTCGTCCCGCTGCTTTGGATCGGTATACGGAAATAGCGCAAGGCACGGGATCGCAAGGGCGGCAGCGCGCTCGGCTTCGCGCACTGCCTCATCGACCGACAGCCGCTCGACGCCGGGCATAGAGTCGACAGGCACTCGCGTCTTTACTCCATCGACGAGGAACAGAGGCCAAATCAGATCGTGTGTGCTCAGCTCGTGCTCGCGCACGAGGCGCCGCGCCCACTCGGCCTTACGGTTTCGGCGCGGACGCTTAGTGAGATCGAGACCCGGCCTGCGCTTGGTTTTTGCCTCGATAGGAGTGACTCGGGCCTCGATCGCGCGGCCGTATTTGATGGCCATTACGCTCCTCCCGCATGAAACGCCCCATTTGTAGCCGCTCAGAGACCCTCTTGCCAGCGTTGCTGCGCTGGCGTGACGCTCTACAGGCTGCCATAACGGTTGCTCTCATCCGTTCGCGCCTTCATGTTCGGCGTCCCAAAGCGCGCCTTGCGCTCAAATGGGTGCCATGCGACTGAGGGTCGCTCCGGCCTGGCCCAAATAGATCCGTCGGAGCAATATCGGTCCGGTACGGGTCCGAGACCTAAGCGCACAGGAGGACCATATGCGCTTTGTGGCCACAACCCACGCCGTCGCGATTCTAGCGTTCTGCCACATGGCGCACGCGCACGCACAGGATCCCGCGAGCTTCTACAAGGGCAAGACGGTTGATCTTCACGTCGGCTACAGTGCCGGCGGAGGATATGACATTTATGCTCGGGCGCTCGGGCGCTACATGGGCCGCTTCATCCCCGGCAATCCGACGATTGTACCGAAGAACATGCCGGGCGCCGGCAGTCTCGTGCTCGCCAATTGGCTCTACAACGTCGCGTCCAAGGACGGCAGCGCGTTCGGCATGATCGGACGCGGTACTGCTTTCGACCCCTTGCTCGGCTCAACAAAGGCCCAATTCGATGCGGCCAAGTTCAACTGGATCGGCAGCATGAATGACGAGGTGAGCGTCTGTGTCGCATGGCACACGAGCGGTATCGTCAAACTCGAGGACGTCACGCAGAAAGAGCTGACAATCGGCGGCACGGGCCCGGCCGCCGATACCGATCAATTTCCCAAAGTTCTCAACGCTACGCTTCGTACCAAGTTCAAGATTATTCCTGGTTATCCAGGCGGCAATGACATTGATTTGGCGATGGAGCGGGGCGAAGTGATGGGACGCTGCGGCTGGTCGTGGTCGAGTGTGGTCGCAACTCACAAAGCTTGGGTAGATGATAAAAAGATCAATATTCTTGTGCAATTGTCACTGACAAAACACGCCGATCTGCCGAACGTTCCGCTGGTCATGGATTTTGCCAAGACCGACGAAGAGCGACACATCTTCCGGCTGGTGTTTGCCCGCCAGCCAATGGGGCGGCCGTTTCTGGCGCCTCCGGGCGTTCCCGCGGAACGTACGGCGAGCCTACGCAAAGCGTTCATGGATACCATGAAGGATCCGGCCTTTCTCGCTGAAGCCGAAAAGATGCAGCTGGAGATTAATCCGGTTGCCGGCGATGCGGTGCAGGCAATCGTGCAAGACGTCTACCAAACGCCGAAGTCGATTGCGGCAGCGGTGGCCAATATGGTCAACCATTAGCCATATGCCCTTCGTCGATTGACGCTCGATCGCGCTGTCATTATCGGTCGCCACAATGGACTTCGAACTCAGCGAGGAGCAGCGCGCGATGCAGCACACCGCTCGCGCTTTCGCGCGAACTGCGATGATGCCATTTGCTCGCCAGTGGGATGAGGATGAGGTCTTCCCCATCGATACGCTGAGAGAAGCCGCTAAGCTCGGTTTCGGCGGCATCTACGTGGCCGGCGACGTCGGCGGCTCCGCGCTCTCGCGACTCGATGCCGTGCTCATCTTCGAAGAGCTGGCGCAGGGCTGTCCCTCGACCGCTGCGTATGTGTCGATCCACAATATGGTAGCCTGGATGATCGATGCGTATGGGTCGAGCGAACTGCGGCGACGGTTTCTGCCCGATCTCTGCAGCATGAAGAAATTCTCCAGCTACTGCCTCACCGAGCCGGACTCTGGGTCGGATGCGGCAAGTCTGAAGACCCACGCCCAAGCCCACGGCAACCACTATGTGCTCGACGGTACCAAAGCGTTCATTTCGGGCGGAGGGCGCTCCGACGTCTACCTCGTCATGGCGCGTACGGGGGAAGGGGGGCCACACGGCATCTCTTGCTTTCTGGTCGAGAGCGGCACACCAGGGCTCAGCTTTGGAGCACAGGAAAAGAAGCTCGGCTGGCATTCGCAGCCGACAACGATGGTGATATTCGAATCCTGCCGCGTGCCCGTCGCAAACCGGATCGGCGCCGAGGGAGATGGGTTCAAGATCGCCATGAGCGGGCTCGACGGCGGCCGCCTCAACATTGCGGCGTGCTCGCTCGGCGGCGCCCAGTTCTGTCTCGAGCGCACGATCATACACATGAAGGAACGCAAGCAGTTCGGCACCCGGCTCGCGGATTTCCAGGCGCTCGGCTTCCGCGTCGCGGATTATGCGACGGAACTCGAGGCATCGCGCCTGATGCTGTACCGGGCGGCGGACGCGCTCGATCGGCACGAGAGAGGCGCCACGCGCCTTGCCGCCATGGCCAAGCGGCTTGCGACCGATACCGGGTTTGCGGTGGTGAATGGCTGTCTACAGCTCCACGGCGGCTACGGCTACCTGCGCGATCACCCCATCGAGCGCGTCTTGCGTGACCTACGCGTGCACCAAATCCTCGAAGGTACAAACGAGGTGATGCGGTTGATCGTCAGCAGGGACTTGTTGGGGAATTGAGAAGCCCAATCTACGAGTGAGCAAATCCCGCCACCGCACGGAATGTATGATGGAAATCCTGCCGAGCATTACATGGTCATGCACCGACCTGATGGGGCACGTGGCCTGGTCCGCCGCGGGCGTTTGGCGCGCCCGCGCTTAGCGTTTGCATGCCGCTCGAAACTTTCATGGCAGAAGAATTGGCGCTCGCGACAGCGTCGGCATTCACGGGTGCGGCGATCTACGTCAATGTCGGGGAACAGCCGGCGCGGCTCGGCATCGATGGCAAGGCGCTGCTTGCTGAATGGAAAATAAGCTACGCGCTCGGCTTCGCCATGCAAGCAAGGCTTGCGCTCGCTTCCACGCTGTTCGGCCTGTTGGCCTTTTGGCTCACACGTGACTGGCGCGCGCTCGTGGGAGCCGCGCTGATCTTCACCAATTGGCCTTACACGTTGCTGGCCATCCTGCCGGTCAACAGACGCATCGCGGCAACACCGCCGGATACGGCCAGCGCGACGACCCGCGGCCTCATCCAAACCTGGGGTAGGCTACATGTCGGCCGTAGCGCGCTCGGGTTGGCGGCGACGCTGATGTTTCTGTGGTCAAGCGCGTGAGCTCGGACGATCTCCTGTTCGAGCGGCGCGGCGTGGCGGGTCTCATCACGCTCAATCGGCCGCACGCCCTCAACGCGGTGTCGCTGTCCATGGTGCGCGAGCTCACGCGACAGCTCGCCGAATGGGAGACAGATCCCGCCGTCAGCCGGGTGATCGTTGCCTCGCGTGATCCCCGCGCCTTCTCTGCGGGCGGGGATCTGCGCGCGCTCTATGACCTCGGCTGCGCCGGACGCTTCGATGAGCTGCTCGGCTATTTTCGCGAGGAATATGCCCTCAATACCCGGATCAAGCGCTATCGCAAACCGTATGTGGCGCTCATCGACGGTATCGTGATGGGTGGCGGCGTCGGCATCTCGGTGCACGGCTCCCATCGCGTTGCCGGTGACAAGTTCACGTTCGCGATGCCCGAGGTTGGCATCGGTTTTTTCCCCGACGTTGGCGCGACGTGGTTCCTGCCGCGTCTGCCAGGAAGGCTCGGCACCTATTGTGCGCTCACGGGCGAGCGGCTCGATGCCGCGGACGCGGTCGCCGCAGGAATCGCCACCCATCGGGTGCCGTCGCCGCAATTTCCACAGCTGATCGAAGCATTATGTCGCCCGGACCCCGTCGACGCGTCGCTTGCCGCGTACGCGCAGTCCCCCGAGCGCGGAGCCGCAGTCGCCCGACGCAGCGCTATCGCGGCGTTGTTCAAGGCGGATCAGATCGAGGAGGTCTTGGGCGCGCTGGACGCCGAGGATGCCATGCAAGGTCCAAACGCGGCATTTGCGTCTGTGACCGCGGCCTCGATGCGCACAAAGTCGCCAACAAGCCTCAAGCTCGCACTGGCGCAGATGCGGCGCGGCGCCACGCTCGATTTCGCCGAGTGCATGCGCACCGAATTCCGCATAGTGTCCCGCGTGGTGGGGGGCCATGACTTCTATGAGGGGGTGAGGGCGGTGATCATCGACAAGGATCAGGCGCCGCACTGGCAACCGGCCGCTCTCGCGGCGGTTGATACGGCCGAGGTGGAGCGGCACTTCGCTCCGGTAGCCCGCGAGCTCGAACTGCCATGACGAACGTTGAAGGGCCGCACCTTCTCGAACCGGTTCAGGCCGCCGACGGCGAAGCCGCCGGCAAGCCATGGGCCTACCGGCTGGTGCTGTTCCTCCGCGTGATGGCGGGCGTCTCGCTCTGCAAGGGTTTGTACCACTGGGCGGTTATTTGTGGCATCGGGGCTCCGCTTGCGTCCGGATTCGATTCCTATTCGACGCCTTATCAAGTGGCGACGGTCTTCTTCGCCGTCATCGATCTCGTGGCAGGCGTCGGATTGTGGCTCGCCGCGCCCTGGGGCGCCGTAGTCTGGCTCACGTCCATAATCTCCATGGCTGCGGTGGAGCTCTTGTTTCCGCAAATCTTCGGCGGGAACATATGGGTCATCGTGGCGGAGGTGGTGATGCTCGGCCTCTATCTGTGGCTCGCACTGATGGCCGCGCGCGAGCAGCCGGGCTGACAACCACGCTGGAGGACATCATGGCAACGGTCGGCTTCATCGGACTCGGCAATATGGGGATGCCGATGGCCGAAAACTTGCTCAAGGCTGCTTACGAGGTGACCGGCTTCGACCTCAACGCGGCCGCGATTGAACGGCTCGCGGGCAAAGGGGCAACCCGAGCGAACTCGCTCGGCGAGGCGTGCAGCGCCGGCGAGATCGTTATCACCATGTTGCCCGCGGGCGAACAGGTGCGCGAGGTCTATCTCGGGTCTGGCGGCGTGTTGGCGAGCGTCGGGCCGGGAACGTTGCTGATCGATTCCTCAACCATTGACGTGCACACCGCGCGCGAGGTGGCGCAGGTCGCCCAAAACAAAGGCTTCGCGATGGTCGACGCCCCAGTCTCGGGCGGCGTGGCCGGCGCGGAAGGGGCAAGCCTGACCTTCATGGTAGGCGGCAGCGACGAGGCGTTCGAACGCGCGCGACCAGTGCTTGAGAAAATGGGCAAGACGATCGTCCATGCCGGCGCGCCGGGCAATGGTCAGGCGGCCAAGATTTGCAACAACATGATTCTCGGGGTCTCGATGATCGTGGTGGCGGAAGCCTTCCTACTCGCGGAAAAGCTCGGGTTGGATGCGCAAAAGCTGTTTGAGATTTCCTCTAAATCGTCGGGGCAGTGCTGGTCCATGACGAGCTATTGTCCAGTGCCCGGTTTGGTGCCGGCCTCACCCGCAAACCGCGATTTCAAGCCGGGCTTCACCGCGGCCATGATGCTTAAGGATTTGAAACTCGCGCAAGCCGCCGCGCGTGCGAGCCACGCGACGACGCCACTTGGGGCGGGCGCCGCTGCGGTCTACGAGCGCTTCGTCGAAAGCAGCGATGGCAGCGTCGATTTTTCCGGGATCATTCGTTATTTGCGCGGCGCGTGAAGGCGGCGTTGCACCTCCGTTGATCTTATCCTGGCGAAGTCCAGACTTCTCCGGATGTGAAACGGAGCTTCCTTTGCTCGACAGAGAACGAAATGATGGTGAAGCAAACGTAATGGACAGGCGCTGCACAAGTAACTTCATAAACCGTTCTTGATCATCCGTTATTTACGTTCAGCCTCGAGACGCACGAGATCGAAGCACAATGCCGCGTCATCGAAGACGTGGTGATGCTTGCAACCGACTGCAACTTGCATGTCCAGCGCACCATGCGCGGCTGCTCGGCATGAATGGAAGCTCGCGGCAACATGAGACGCGCGTCCATCAATGGACCATTCACCGTTACAGATAAACCTTATCTTTAGCGTGTTGTTTAAAGCGAATTTTAGACGCCGCATCGTAGGCTGCACCTCGAGCGGGGGGAACAATGCCTCGCTAGTAACAAATATAAGTCACGGGGAAGGTGTCATGTTGAGAAGTGTTGCAAAAGTAATCGAGCCGTCCGTTGGCGACGGGAATGTCGAGCGCGTACGTCCCCACTATCTCGAAACTTTGACCTTGGTCGAGCGCCTGCATCGTCGCCTGCTCGACGTGATCAAGGACGAGTTCGACCGCAGGAGTCGCGCCGAGATCAATGCGGTGCAGGCGCTGCTTCTATACAACATCGGCGAGAAGGATCTCACGGCCGGCGAGCTGCGCACGCGCGGATATTATCTCGGCTCGAATGTGTCTTATAACCTCAAAAAACTCGTCGAGATGGGATACCTCGATCATCAGCGCTCGCAGATCGATCGCCGCTCAGTGCGCATCAAACTCACCGACAAAGGACGCGAGGTGCGCGACATCGTCGATACACTTTACCAGAAGCACGTGGCCAACGTTGTCCAGGTTGGCGGCATCGATGGGGACGAGTTCGCGACACTCAACAAGTCGCTGCAGCGCCTCGAGCGATTTTGGACCGACCAGATCCTCTACCGGCTGTGATCAAGGTTTGCTGATCGACTCTCGCCCCGGCGCCCCGCCGGGGCAGGCTTTTTTGGTCGAAGGGCCCAGGAACGGAACTGGTCCGACAGCTAAATGTGGGGAACCAGGCAGCGTCGGTGCCCATAACTTGGCGCTCCGCAGCGGGTGTGCTATCGCCCCGGCGACCTCCGGGCGTATAGGTCGCCCAACAACACAGCGTGACGTTCATGACCGATCCGTCTCGAGCCCGCGCCGATGCCGCGGACCTGTTCACGGCGCCGCTGGCCGAGACCGACCCTGAGGTGGCCGAGGTCATAAGGCGCGAACTCGGTCGTCAGCGCGACGAGATCGAGCTCATTGCCTCTGAAAACATCGTCAGCAAAGCGGTCCTCGAAGCGCAGGGGTCCGTACTCACTAACAAATACGCCGAAGGTCTGCCGGGGCGGCGCTACTATGGCGGCTGCCAATATGTGGATGTAGCAGAAACTTTGGCAATTGAACGGGTTACCAAACTTTTCGGATGTAAATTTGCAAACGTCCAACCACACTCAGGCGCTTCCGCTAATGCCGCCGCCTTCATGGCGCTCATGGCGCCCGGCGACGTTTTCATGGGGCTCAATCTCGCCGCTGGCGGCCACCTGACGCATGGCTCTCCGGTCAACATGTCGGGACGGTGGTTCAAGCCGATACCCTACGGTGTGCGGCGGGACGATCACCGAATAGACTTCGACGAGGTGGCAAAGCTCGCGCGTCAATTTCGGCCGAAACTCATCATCGCGGGCGGATCAGCCTATCCGCGCACCCTCGATTTCCGCCGTTTCCGCGAGATCGCTGACGAGGTCGGCGCCAAACTTCTGGTCGACATGGCGCATTTCGCCGGTCTCGTCGCCGGCGGCGCACATCCCAGCCCATTCCCGCACGCCCATGTCGTCACTTCGACTGCACACAAGACGCTGCGCGGGCCGCGTTCGGGCTTCATCCTCACCAATGACGAAGAGTTAGCGAAAAAATTCAACGCGGCAGTATTTCCCGGCCTGCAGGGCGGGCCGCTGATGCACGTGGTCGCCGCGAAGGCGGTGGCCTTCGGCGAGGCGTTGCGCCCCAGTTTCAAGCTTTACGCACGTAACGTCATCGCAAATTCCAAGGCGCTCGCGGAAACGCTCAGGTCTAAAGGCCTCGACATCGTTTCCGGTGGTACCGACACTCATCTTATTTTGGTGGACCTGCGGCCCAAACGCTTGACCGGTAAGGTGGCGGAACTGGCGCTCGGCCGCGCTCACATCACCTGCAACAAGAATGGCGTCCCCTTCGATCCGCAGAAACCGGCAGTCACTTCCGGAGTGCGCCTAGGCACCCCCGCGGGGACGAGTCGCGGCTTCGGCATTGCCGAGTTCCAAGAAGTGGGCGAACTGATCGTAGAAGTGCTCGAGGCCCTCTCGCAGAAGGGCATTGAGGAGGACGCGCTCACCGAGACGGCGGTGCGTGAGAAGGTGAAGAAACTCGTCAATCGATTTCCGATTTACAACGGATAATGCTGCTCCGGTGTCATCGTCCGCGGGATGCACCAATACGCCCTTAACCCTGTGGCGGACTCGTGTGATTACTGGACGCCCCACTTTTGCGGGCATGACGAGCTGGCCGAGCAGAGGAATGCGGTAAGGAAACTTCCATGCGCTGTCCGAACTGCGGCAGCCTAGACACGCAGGTCAAGGATTCGCGGCCGACCGAGGATTCCTCCGCCATCCGCCGCCGCCGGGTGTGTCTTGCGTGCAATTTCCGCTTCACCACGTTCGAGCGGGTGCAGTTGCGCGAGCTGGTCGTCATCAAGCGCAACGGCCGTCGGGTGCCGTTCGACCGGGACAAGTTACTGCGCTCGGTGCAGATCGCGCTGCGCAAGCGTCCGGTCGAGCCCGAGCGCATCGATGAGGCGGTCTCGAAAATCGTACGCGAGCTTGAAAGCCAGGGTGAAAGCGAAGTCTCCTCCGAGACCGTAGGCGAGATGGTGATGGAGGCGCTGCGCGCGCTCGACGACGTTGCCTATGTCCGCTTCGCCTCGGTCTATCGCAATTTCCGCGAGGCCAAGGATTTCGAAAGTTTGCTCGACGAACTGACAGAAGATGGAAAGCCGGGTGCGGCGGTGAGGAAGTGAAGCCACCCGGGATCACGGTCCTCCATCCAAATCACAGCAACTCATTGAGCAACGCCGACCATAGCGCGGAAGACACCCGCTTCATGATGCTTGCCTTCGCGCTCGGCCAACGCGGGCTGGGACGCACTTGGCCCAACCCCGCCGTCGGCGCGGTCATCGTCAGGGACGGCATAATCGTCGGCCGGGGTTGGACTCAGCCTGGCGGGCGGCCGCATGCTGAAACCGAGGCGCTGCGCCGCGCCAGTTCCGCGGCGGGCGGGGCGACGCTCTATGTTACGCTCGAGCCCTGCTCGCATCACGGCAAGACGGCGCCATGTGTCGACGCGATCATCGCTGCCAGCATCACGCGCGTGGTCTCCGCCCTTGTTGACCCCAATCCTGAGGTTGCCGGGGCCGGTCATTGGCGCATGGCAGAGGCTGGGGTCGTAGTTGAAGTCGGCCTAGGCGCCGCCGAGGGGCGGCGGGCGCATGCCGGTCACATCCGGCGCGTCACGGCGGGCCGTCCGCAGGTGATGTTGAAACTCGCGGTATCGGCCGACGGCAAAGTCGCTCGCTCAGGCCGCCGCCCGGTGGAGATTACCGGAGAGGCGGCGCGCTCGCGTGTGTATGGGATGCGCTCAAGGAGCGATGCAGTGCTCACCGGCATCGGCACCGTGCTCGCGGACGATCCAATCTTGACCAGCCGCCTGCCTGGAATGTCCTCGCCGGTGCGCGTCGTGCTCGACAGCACGCTACGGCTGCCGCTTGCGAGCAAGCTGGTTAGAAGCGCCCGAGAGGTGCCGCTCTGGGTCGTCACCAGCGAGGCCGCGGATAGTGCGGGCCAGCAGACCCTCGCCGCACAGGGCGTCGATGTGCTGCGCGCAGCGACGACAGGTGGCAAGCTCAACCTTGGCAACGTGCTCACGCTTTTAGCCCAGCGCGGCATCACCCGTCTTATGGTCGAGAGTGGCCCCATTCTCGCTGCTGCCCTCCTGCGCGCCGATTTCATCGATGAAGTGGCGCTGTTTCGCTCGTGCAGCGTGATCGGGCCTCACGGGATCGAAGCTCTCGACGCACTCCCGCTTTCCGCATTAACTCAGTCGCCAAGTCTCAAGCTGGTCGGCAGCGAAATCATCGAGGCGGATACATTGGAGAAGTACGAGCGCGCGTGACATGTTCACCGGCATCATCACTGACATCGGCGAGGTGACGGCGGTCGAACCGCAGGCGCAGGGGCTTACCCGTCTCACGATCGTGTGCGGCTATGATCCGGACAGTATCGACGTCGGTGCCTCGATCGCCTGCAGTGGCGTTTGCTTGACCGTGGTGGCCCGCGGTTGGGGAAACGACCAGGGCTGGTTTGCCGTCGAAGCCGCTGCCGAGACGTTGCGCGTGACGACGGTCGGCAGTTGGCGCCGGGGCACGCGTGTCAATCTGGAGCGCGCGCTCAAGATCGGTGATGAACTCGGCGGACATATTGTCGCCGGTCATGCGGATGGGCGTGCCCACGTGATCGCGCGGGAGGACACGCCTGATACGGCACGGCTCAGCTTGCGATCCCCCGCGACGCTTGCCCGTTTCATTGCTCCGAAGGGTTCGGTCGCGCTCGACGGGGTATCGTTGACCGTTAACGAGGTTGAGGGGGAGTCATTCTCGGTCCTGATCGTCCCGCATACGCTGAAGGCCACGACACTGGGACTGCTCCGTGTCGGCGACGCCCTCAATCTCGAGGTCGACCTGATGGCGCGTTATGCGGCGCGGCTGATGGAGCGCTAAGCCGAGACGATCGCCGCTCACTTGCCTCCGGCCCAATTCGCTTGGTACCACCGGCCGAACACTGGAGACCGGTCATGGCCGAGCGCCGCCGCTCCGTCAAGGATGCATTCGAGCAAGGCGACCTCGACGGCGTGCGTATTCTCATTGTTGAGGCGCGCTTTTACGAAGATATTGCCGATGCTTTGCTCGTGGGCGCGATCCGTGTGCTGCAAGCAGCAGGAGCGGCTTACGAACGCGTCAGCGTGCCAGGCTCGCTCGAAGTCGCTCCCGCCATCGCGATTGCGGCCGATGCCGCCGAGCGTTCAGGTCGTCCTTACGACGGCGCCGTCGCGCTCGGTTGTGTTATTCGCGGCGAGACGCTGCATTTCGAGATCGTGGCGCAGGAATCAGCGCGCGCTCTGCTCGACCTCTCAGTCGCGCGTCGAATGCCGATCGGCAACGGCATTCTCACGGTCGAAACCAACGCCCAAGCTTGGGCCCGCGCGCGCGCGGATGAGGCCGACAAGGGTGGCGATGCGGCGCGCGCGGCGCTTTCGCTGGTGCGGCTCAAGCGCCGCCTGGCCGGGGATTAAGACATGGCCGGCACTAACGAGCCCAAACACGCACGCAAGGCCAACCGGCGCGGTGCCGCTCGCCTCGCCGCGGTGCAGGCGCTCTACCAGATGGACATCGCCGGTACGGGCCTCAACGAGATTCTCGCGGAATTCGAGAGGCACTGGATCGGTCGCGAGGTCGAAGGCGCACAATATCTCCCGGCCGAGGCAGCCTTCTTCCGCGATGTGGTGTCGGGCGTCGTGCGCGAGCAGCGAAGCCTCGATCCTCTCGTCGATAAAGTGCTCTCCGAGGCCTGGCCGCTCAAACGAATCGAAGCAATCTTACGTGCCGTGCTGCGGGCAGGCGCCTATGAGCTCGGCCATCGCAGCGACGTGCCGGCGCGCGTTGTCGTCTCCGAATACGTCGACGTCGCCCACGCCTTCGTCGATAAGGACGAGACCGGGATGGTCAATGCCGTGCTCGACCAGATCGCACGGCGGTTTCGTGCCGACGAGTTCTCGCCGCTCAGCCGGTGAGGGGTAGGGATGTGGCCAATGCTAATTATGGGCACTGCGCTCGGTCACTTGATCAACTGCTTAGGCGCTGTATTGCGATGAACCAAAGCAGCCCAGCGCCGTCCGGCGAAGAGCGCCTCATCGCGCGCTATTTTGCGCCTCTCGCAAAACATGCCGGCGCGTTCGGGCTTGCCGATGACGCGGCTGCGATCACGCCGCCGGCTGGCTGCGATCTCGTGCTCAAGGCCGATGGCATTGTGGCCGGCGTGCATTTCTTTCCTGACGACCCCCCCGATACGGTTGCCAAGAAGGCGCTGCGTACAAATCTCTCCGATCTTGCGGCCAAGGGCGCAAAGCCGCTCGGGTTTCTGCTCACGCTAGCGCTGCCCGAAGGGGTCGGAGATGCCTGGCTCGCCCCGTTCGCGCGCGGGCTTGGCGCCGATGCCGAGGCCTTCGGCTGCCCCCTCTTGGGCGGCGACACCGACCGCACGGGGGGACCGATCACGATTTCGATTGCCGCGCTTGGCGCCGTGCCGCAGGGCAAGATGTTACGGCGCACCGGCGCCCAAGCGGGTGATCGCGTGGTGGTCACCGGTACGATCGGCGACGCGGCGTTGGGGTTGCAGTTGCGACGCGATGGCTCTACCGCTGCACGCTGGGGCCTCGCGCGCGCGGCGCGGCAGAGCCTCGAGGCGCGGTATCTCGTACCGGAACCACGCCTCGCCATCGCCGAAATTCTCCGCGCGCATGCTTCGGCCGCCATGGATATCTCGGACGGCCTTGCAGGAGACCTGGGCAAGCTCTGCCGCGCCTCCGCTGTCACCGCCGACATCGAAGTAGCGTGTATTCCGCTCTCGGAGGGCGCGCGGACCGCTCTTTCAGCCGAGCCGGCCCTGATCGAAACGATCATCACCGGCGGCGACGACTATGAAGTTGTGGCAAGCGTGCCCGCGGGCAAAGTCGAAGCATTGCGCCACCAGGCGTCTGCAGCAGGCGTCGTGGTCACAGAGGTCGGCGCCATTGCAGCGGGGAAGGGGGGGGCGCGCTTTCTCGGTGCGGACGGTACACAGTTTGTGTTTGCGCGGCCGTCGTTCAGCCATTTCTGAGCATCTGCGGCCGGCAAGGGCGAGCCATTGGTAGCCTTCGGCGCGCCACCGGCAGACGCGCGGGCTTCGTTCCGCTGCTATAATGAGACACAAAAGGGCGAGTGCCCCATGCACGACACCACCGCCTTGGTTCGCTCGGCCGAGAAGGATTATACGCCGGTCGACAATCCGCGTTTCCTCAAGCTGCATCGTCGCTTTCCGACCATTGCATATCTGCGCCAGCATGCCCGGTCGCATGTAGCGAGCTTCGCCTTCGAATACATGGATGGGGGCGCGGGCGGCGATGGCGGTATCGCCCGCAATTGGAACGCGTTCGATGCGATCGAGCTCGTGCCACGCTATGGGGTCACCGTCACCTTGCCGCCGGTTGATGTAGAGCTGTTCGGCCGGCGCTACTCGGCACCGATCGGCATCGCCCCGATGGGAGGACCCTCGATCGTGTGGCCAGGTGCTGACCAGTATCTGGCGGGCGCCGCGCAGCGCGCGCGTGTGCCTTACGTGCTCGGCCTAGTCGGGGGAATGACGGTCGAGCGGGCAGCCGAGATCGCGCCCGACGTGCTTTGGTTCCAGCTCTATCGCTGTTTCCGCAACGACCATGCCATCGGTTTCGATCTCCTCCGCCGTGCCCAAGCGGCCGGGGTGCACGTCCTTGTCCTAACCGCGGACGTGCCCGTGCGCACGACGCGCCCACGGGAAGTCGTGGCCGGCATTACTTCGCCGTTCCGGCCGGATTTGCGCATGCTCGCGGCTATTCTAAGTTCGCCTGGCTACCTCCGGTCGCTATGGAAGCACGGTCAACCGCGCTTCGGTAATCTTAAGCGCTATGCCGGCGACACGGCCGATGTGAACGAGATCGCGGCGTTTGTTCGACGCGAGATGGCCGGCGCCTTCACCTGGGAGGAGATCGGACGGTACCGGGAGCGCTGGAAAGCGCCATTGGTGGTGAAGGGGCTTCTTCATCCGGCCGACGCGGAAAGGTGCGTGTCGCTTGGGGTCGACGGCATCATCGTCTCCAACCACGGCGGACGGCAGGTCGAGGGCTTGCCGGCGGCCGTGGACGTACTTCCCGCCATTGCTGGCGCCGTTGGCGGCCGGGTAACCGTGATGGTCGACAGCGGGGTCCGTTCGGGGCTCGATGTGGTGCGGGCGGTCGCGCTCGGCGCGGATGCTGCGTTTGCCGGAAAAGCGTTCTTGTGGGGTCTCGGCGCACTCGGCGCGGAAGGCCCGCTTCATGTGATCGATCTCATGATTGACGAGATGAAGGCGGCGTTCGGCCAAATCGGCGCGCGCGGGCCGGCGCAAGCGCGCTCGGTGACGATTCGCCATCCCGGCGCATTGCATTTCTGATTTGCGTTCGGATTCGGTACTTACTGCTGAGACCGCCTCCCAGCCTAATGCTGAGCGGCCTATCTTTGACCGCCCCTGCATTTAGGGACATGATAGGACCCAAGTTGCATCTGAGGTCCAAAGGTTAGTCATGGCTGATTTGAGTCAGCAGCCCAATCGCAAGCGCAGCCCGGCATTTCTGCCGACGATGATCCTTGCTGCTATTGCCACCGCCGCCTTTCTTTCGGCTTGCAGCCAGCCCTCGGATTCACAACCCCCGGCGGCACAGCGCCAAGCCGTAGAGGAGCAGGCGCGCAAAGACGCCGACGAGAAGGCCTGGGCTGAGGCCGAGAAGACCGGCACCGTGGCGGCATACACAAGCTATTTGCAGAATTTCGGCTCGGGGACGCACGTGGCGGAAGCGAGCCAGCGCATCGTCAGTCTCAACGAACAGGCGCGCAAGGACGCGGACGAGAAGGCCTGGGCCGAGGCCGAGAAGACCGGGACGGCCGCAGCATACATGTCATATATCCAAAATTTCGGCGGCGGCGCGCACGTGGCGCAGGCGCGCCAGCGCGTTACCGAGCAAACCCGCAAGGAGGCGGACGAGAAGGCTTGGGCCGATGCGGTGCGCGCAGGCACCCCCGCGGCCTTCACGGCGTATACCCAGAACTTCAGCTCTGGCGCGCACGTCGCCGAGGCGCGCGAACGCCTCGCCGCGCTCGACGAGCAAACCCGCAAGGAGGCGGACGAGAAAGCCTGGACCGATGCGGTGCGCGCCGGCACGGCCGCCGCATTCACCGGCTACAGTCAGAAGTTCGGTTCCGGCGCGCACGTCGCCGAGGCGCGCCAACGCGTCGCCACGCTCGAAGAACAGTCGCGCAAAGAAGAGGACGAGAAAGCTTGGGCCGATGCGGTGCGCGCAGGCACTCCCTCCGCATTCACGAGCTATATTCAGAAGTTCGGCTCCGGCGCGCACGTTGCCGAGGCGCGCCAGCGCGCCGTCGCACTCGAGACGCAAGGACGCAAAGAGGTGCCCAGCATCGACATTAAAAACACCTGCAAGCTTGCCGCGGGTGCAATGGTCAGCCTGATGGGAGGGACCACAACCGAGCAGGATATCAATGCATGTCTCGACTCTGAGCAAAAGGCGCGTGATCAAATCGTCAAGGACCGGGCGACGTATTCATCCGCCGACAAGAAGCAGTGCATGCGAACAGGTGTCTATCTCCCAAGCTACGTAGAATGGCTCACCTGTCTTGAGATGGAACGGGACGTAAGGAAGATGGAGCGTCAACCCGAGTTCGGGGCGGGACCCTGGACGCTGCCGAGAGTGCGTCCTACCATCAACGCCGCTGGCCGCTGAACATCCGGCAACATGGTGTCATTTTCGAGCGTTGCGTCGCGCAGCCGTTTTTGGCAATGTCCGCGCCGCTTCAAGCCGCGTGATAGGTGACAGATCAGGCGCGGCGCAAGCGGCCGCCGCCATGCGCGCGGCCGTTCCGTCGACGGGGTTCTTCAACAATGACCGCTCTTTGGCTGATCGTCCTCTGTGGCGTGCTCGCCGTTCTCTATGCCGTGTGGGCGATCCGGTCTGTGCTGGCATCCGATCCGGGCAGCCCGCGGATGCAGGAGATCGCAGCCGCAGTGCGCGAAGGCGCACAGGCTTATCTCAAGCGCCAATACACGACCATTGGCGTGGTTGGCGTCGTGATCTTCTTGCTTCTCGCGTACTTTCTGGGGTTCACGGTCGCCATCGGATTCCTGATCGGAGCGGTGCTTTCGGGAGCCGCGGGCTTCATCGGCATGAACGTGTCGGTGCGTGCTAACGTGCGAACCGCCCAGGCAGCGATCGGTTCGCTCGCCAATGGGCTCGAGCTTGCGTTCAAGGCGGGCGCGATCACTGGGCTCTTAGTCGCCGGCCTAGCGCTGCTCGGCGTAACTCTCTATTTCGGTTTCCTGATTGGTACGCGCCACATGGCGCCTGACGACCGCACCGTCATCGATGCGCTCGTTGCTCTTGGCTTCGGCGCTTCGCTCATCTCGATCTTTGCTCGCCTTGGCGGCGGGATCTTCACTAAGGGCGCGGACGTGGGAGGCGACCTCGTCGGCAAAGTGGAGGCCGGCATTCCAGAGGATGATCCCCGCAATCCCGCTACCATTGCCGACAACGTCGGCGACAACGTCGGTGATTGCGCAGGCATGGCGGCCGATCTGTTTGAGACCTATGCGGTGACGACCGTTGCAACGATGGTTCTCGCAGCCATCTTTTTCCGCAGCGCCGGTGCCGGCGTGCTGCTCAAGATGATGACCTACCCACTTGCGATCGGCGGTGTTTGCATCATCACCTCGATCGTCGGCACATTTTTTGTCAAGCTCGGCGCGAGCCAATCGATCATGGGTGCGCTCTATAAGGGCGTCGTCGCGACGGGCGTGCTCTCACTCGCCGGCGTCGCCTTGGTTACACATCTTCTGGTCGGGTTCGGGACCGTGGCGGGACAGTCCTATTCTGGCACGTCATTGTTCATGTGCGGGGTGGTCGGACTTTTCGTCACCGGACTGATCATCTGGATTACCGAGTACTACACAGGCACGAATTTCCGCCCAGTACAGTCGATCGCAAAGGCGTCGGTCACTGGTCACGGCACCAACATCATCCAAGGGTTGGCCGTCTCGCTCGAAGCGACAGCTCTTCCCGCGATTGTCATCATCGCGGGCATCCTGATCAGCTACAAGCTTGCCGGTCTGTTCGGAATCGCGGTGGCCGTCACCACGATGCTATCCCTCGCCGGCATGGTTGTCGCGCTCGACGCCTTTGGGCCGGTCACGGATAACGCCGGCGGCATTGCGGAGATGGCCGGGCTGCCCAAGGAGGTGCGCAAATCGACCGATGCTCTCGACGCGGTCGGCAACACCACCAAGGCGGTCACGAAGGGCTATGCGATCGGCTCGGCCGGCCTCGGCGCACTCGTTCTGTTCGCCGCCTATAACGAGGATCTGAAATTTTTCATCGCGAATGCGGCGACCAACCCCTATTTCCAGGGGGTCCAGCTCGATTTCTCCTTGAACAACCCATATGTTGTGGCCGGGCTCTTGTTCGGCGGCTTGTTGCCTTATCTGTTCGGCGCGCTGGGCATGACCGCGGTTGGCCGCGCAGCGTCCGCGATTGTGGAGGAGGTGCGGCGGCAGTTTCGCGACAAGCCTGGCATCATGCAAGGCAGCGACAAGCCAGACTACGGCCGCGCCGTCGACCTTCTCACCAAGGCTGCAATCAAAGAGATGGTCGTTCCATCGCTGCTGCCGGTGCTCTCGCCGATCATTGCTTATTTCTTGATTTACTGGATCGCCGGCGGCGGCGTGGCCGGCAGATCAGCGGCGTTTTCTGCGGTGGGCGCAATGCTTCTCGGTGTGATCGTCACTGGGCTCTTTGTCGCGATTTCAATGACCTCCGGCGGCGGCGCGTGGGACAATGCCAAGAAATACATCGAGGACGGTCATTACGGGGGCAAAGGTTCGGAGCCGCACAAGGCGGCGGTCACGGGCGATACGGTCGGGGACCCCTACAAGGACACGGCTGGTCCCGCGGTGAACCCGATGATCAAGATCACCAACATCGTTGCCCTCTTGTTGCTTGCCGTATTGGCGCACTGGCGCTGACCCTTGGGCGCGCTGGGGCACTCGGCCGGGCGTTAGAAAATCTTGAATAGCGCGTTGAGATAGGCGACGTCCTTGCCGCCAGTCGGCGTGGCGCGGCTGACGAAGTCAAAGACTTTGCCGTCCTTCAGTCCATAATTCGCTAGGCGCTCCACCCTGCGATTTTTGTCGAAATAAACCGCTATCACTCGCTGATCGACCACCTGCTGTGGCATGAAGCCAATCGGTCGTTCGGCACGCTGGGAGATGTAATAGAAAGCCTCGCCGCTCACCGTCGCGACGGTGGAGGGCGTCCCAAGCACGATCAAGACCTGCTCTTGGGTGGAACCGATCGGGATCTGCTCGAGTGCGCCTTCGGGCACGATGTAACCGCGCTGATAGGTCTCAGAAAAGCATGCGCCCAGCAGCACGCCGAGTGCCGTGATCGCCGCGACGGTGGCGGCCCGAAGGCGCGAGCGGGCTGGTCTGTTCATGCGGCGCATGATGGCCATATCATTGTGGCGGACGCTGGCGCATCGGTATCCTCGGCGCTATAGCCGGGCGGCCGCCGAGTAACCCAATGCTATTGAAGCTGTTTCGCCCCACCCCGCCGGACGATACCCTCGCGCGTCTCTATGGCACGATCGTGGCACAGGCGCGAACCCCCGCCTTTTACCGGCCGATTGGAAATGATCATGCTCCACATGGTCCTCGTTCTGCAGCACCTCGAGCGAGGGGCGGCCTCCCTCCGCACCCTCGGCCAGGGACTGTTTGATGCGTTCTGCCGGGACCTGGATGGCAACGGGCGTGAGATAGGCGTGGGCGATCTTGCGGTTCCGCGAACCATGCGACGGATTGGGGAGGCGTTCTATGGCCGGCAGGCTGCCTATGATGCAGCCTTGGACGCATTGGAGGATGAGCGACTTGCTGCGGCCTTGCAGCGCAGAGCGCAATCCCGGGTCGCGTTTTGGCTTGCCCTCTACGTGCGCGAAAGCGTGCGGCGGATTGCCGCTCAGAATCAATTGGAGCGCGCGCAACTCGCCTTTCCGGATCCCGAACAGGTCGTGCTGCAAGCGCGACAGACTTGGATGAACCGATGACGCCGAGCGAACGAAGGTCCGGACGTCCATGGAGCGTGCCGCTCTCACTCGCTGACGTGCCGGAAGCCGGCCGACACCTCGATCTCGTGGCCGACAGTAAGACGCGGGCCGCAGTCGCCGAGCATGCCGGGCTCGTCGCTCTGCCGCGCCTAGAAGCGAGCTTCGATGTGGCGCCGCATGGGCGCGGCGGGTTACGCGTGATCGGCCGAGTGTCCGCCACTGTCGGCCAGACCTGCGTCGTCACACTTGAGCCGCTCGAAAACGAAATCCAGGAGGCCATCGATCTCGTCTTCATGCCCACCGACGCCTTGCCACTGGTCGGCGGCGGCGCAGAGGTTGAGATGCCGGCCGATGCCCCGGAGGCATTGATCGGCGGCGCAGTCGATCTCGGGGAGATTGCGACCGAATTTTTGGTCCTCGGCCTCGACCCTTATCCGCGCAAGCCGAGCGCCGTGTTTCAATCATCAACAGTCGGCGAGGATTCTGCGCATCCATTTGCCGCGCTCGCCTCGTTGAAAAAACGTCAGGCAGGTGAGGAGACGTGAGGAACCGGCCCCTGTTGTGGGTCCCGGCGACACGGTATTGTTGTGCATGCCCCAAAAAGTCCGCATTGCGCTCGACGCCATGGGGGGCGACCATGGGGCAGCGATGGTCGTTCCAGGCGCCGAACTGTCGCTCACGCGCCACCCCGACATTGAATTCTTGCTGTTCGGCGATCGCCTCATCGTGGAGCCGCTGCTCGAGTCGCGGCCGCAGCTCAAGGCAGCCTCGCAACTGGTGCATACCGACGTGGCGGTGCAGATGCACGACAAACCCAGTCAGGCGCTGCGCAAAGGGCGTCGGCGATCGTCCATGTGGCTTGCAGTCGATGCTGTCAAGAAAGGTGAGGCTGACGTTGCGGTGTCCGCGGGGAATACCGGCGCATTGATGGCCACGGCGAAGATTGACCTGCGTACCATGGCGGGAATTGATCGACCCGCGATTGCCGCCCTTTGGCCGACCCTCAGAGGCGAGTCCGTGGTGCTCGATCTCGGAGCTTCGATTGGTGGCGACGCAGGGCATCTTGTTGAGCTCGCGGCCATGGGGAGCGCCATGGCCGCGGTGCTGTTCGGCCTAGATCGGCCGACTGTGGGGCTCCTCAATATCGGCGTCGAGGAAGTTAAGGGTCTCGAGGCCGTGCGCGAGGCGGGTCAAATGCTGCGCGCGGGGGAGTGGCCGCAATTCGAATATGCCGGCTTCGTCGAAGGTGATGATATCGGCAAGGGCACTGTTGACGTGGTGGTGACCGAGGGCTTTTCCGGCAACATTGCCCTGAAGGCCGCCGAAGGCACCGCGCGTCAACTGGGCCAATACCTCAAGCAGGAGATGAATCGCACACTGGCGCGAAGGCTCGGTTACCTCTTAGCGCGTGGGGCTTTCCGCGCGCTCGCCAACAAGATGGATCCGCGCAAGTCCAACGGCGGTGTTTTCTTGGGCCTCAATGGCGTCGTGATCAAGAGTCACGGTGGCACGGATGCAGAGGGCTTCGCCTACGCGGTCGATCTCGGCTACGACATGGTGCGTCACGAGTTGCTCGCGAAAATCGGCCAGAGCCTAACGCGCCATCACAGGGCGACGGTTCCCGCGCGTGCCGTTGCGGGAGCAGCTTCGTGAGCATGCTGCGGTCCGTGGTGCTCGGCTGCGGCAGCTATTTGCCAAGCCGGGTTCTCAACAACGCCGAGTTGTCGCGGATGGTAGATACCTCCGACGAATGGATAACGCAGCGGACGGGCATTCGCGAGCGGCACATCGCCGCGAAAGGGGAGACTACCGCGGACATGGCACTGGCGGCCGCGCGCGCAGCGCTCGCCGCGGCCGGTGTCGAGGCGCAATCCATCGATCTTATCGTGCTCGCGACCTCCACGCCCGATAACACCTTCCCCGCGACGGCGGTGTCCGTACAAGCAGGGCTCGGCCTCACCCAAGGTGCAGCTTTCGATTTGCAGGCGGTGTGTTCCGGGTTTGTGTTCGGTCTTGCCACAGTCGATGGCCTATTCAAGACAGGGGTGTTCCAGCGTGCGCTCGTCATAGGGGCGGAGACCTTTTCCCGCATCCTTGACTGGAGCGACCGCAGTACGTGCGTTCTGTTCGGCGACGGCGCCGGCGCTGTTGTGCTCGAGGCGCAGCGCGAGCGTGGCACGCGCGAAGACCGGGGCATTCTGACCTCGCACTTGCGCTCGGACGGACGCTACAAGTCCAAGCTCTATGTGGATGGCGGTCCATCATCGACTCAAACGGTCGGCCGTTTGCGGATGGAAGGCCGTGCTGTCTTCAAGCACGCGGTGGCGATGATAACCGACGTCATCGAGGACGCGTTCAAAGCTACCGGCTACAGCGCCTGGGACGTCGATTGGTTCGTGCCGCATCAAGCCAACAAGCGCATCATCGATGACACGGCAAGAAAGCTTGGCATCGCGCCGGAAAAGGTCGTGACGACGGTGGACAAACACGGCAACACGTCGGCAGCTTCAATTCCGCTCGCGCTCACGGTGGCAGTCGCGGACGGCCGCATCAAACGCGGGGACCTTGTCATGCTGGAAGCTATGGGCGGTGGTTTCACCTGGGGCTCGACGCTGTTGCGATGGTGACAAAGGATTATTGAAATCTTCCTCGCACGCCCCGTTGACCGCTTCGGCTCAAGCTAATATCGTCTTATAATTCAGTGAGATATCTTGATCGCCGAAGGCGGGGCTGGCGATGACGGGAAAAACGGTCACACGCGCGGACTTGTGCGAGGCGGTCTACCAGAAAGTCGGATTGTCGCGCACGGAATCGGCCACGCTCGTCGAGCTCGTATTGAAGGAGATTACCGACTGTCTCGAGCGAGGCGAGACGGTGAAGCTGTCGTCGTTCGGGTCGTTCGTGGTCCGTAAGAAGGGACAAAGAATCGGGCGCAATCCTAAGACCGGCAAGGAGGTACCGATTTCACCGCGCCGTGTGATGGTGTTCAAGCCGTCCGCCATTCTCAAGCAGCGCATCAACGCTGAATCCAGCCTGCCAAAGTAGCGTCCCAATAGACGAAGGAGCCGAGCGGCGGTGGAGAAGGCACCGGGTGCATTCCGGACCATCAGCGAAGTGGCGCAGGAGCTCGAAGTTCCGCAGCACGTACTGCGCTTCTGGGAAAGTCGTTTTCGCGAGATCAGGCCGATGAAACGCGGCGGCGGTCGCCGTTACTACCGGCCGGACGACCTCGAACTCCTGCGTGGCATCCGCCATCTTCTTTATGGTGAGGGGTACACGATCCGTGGCGTTCAGCGTCTTCTGCGAGAGCAGGGAGTGCGCTTCGTGCAGAATGTCTGGCACCCGGACGCCCCGCAGGCTGCCCGCCAGGGTGTGGCCGAGGAGAATACGGTCACCGAAACGGCCACCGCAGAGAGAGCCGGCGCGTTGTCCCTACCGGGCGTGCGCGATCTCGCGGGGAACGAAGGCCCACGGATCGCATGGAATGAATCCCCGGCTACAGCAACTGCAATCCCGCCTGCTGTAGGCGCTATGACCCGCGAGCAGGTTGAGAAGTTGCACGCAGCGCTGCACGACCTGACGGAGTGTTGCCGGCTGCTCGAGGCGGCACTGGGTCAGCCCATCTGAGGCCGGGTAAACCCGGTGGCGCCTGCGCCGCGGCTTCGCTCGAATTGTAGCCTTACGGCGGTGGCAGTAGTCCACTCGGTGAAGCTGGGTCAAAGGACGACTTAGCCCTTTGGCCGACTGCCGCCGGATGATCTGGGCGGCCATTGGCCGAGACCCGCGAGCATCCCCGCGCAGCGCCACTCATCATTTAGCGTGATTGCTGCTGCCGCTATCAGCCCGTCAATCGATTCGGTCAGGCATCTGCGCGCGTCCGAAATTGTCGGGATATAGACTCGCGTCGCATTTTTTTGCTCGCGCCGGATGCGCGCATCGAGAAAGCACTTAGCCCCCCCCCGCGTGGCGTGACTGTCAGAACGCCTGTGCCAGAATTGATCGCCAGCGTACTCTTCCCCACAAATCCACACAGCTTTTGCGCGGCTTGATTGTTGGATCGACGAGCGTGGGCGCCCTTGCAGCCGAGCATGTGTTGGCGGGCCGACATAGCGGCTTTCGTCCTAATGAACCATGATCGGTTCTGCGCGTTAGACGAAACAGATGTGGAACAGAGGAGTCACATTCCATGTGCGATTATAGCCTGATGCACGTCAAATCGCGGCCCGCGAGCGTCGGCGACAAACTTCGAACGACGAATTTCGGTACCGGCACCCGCGGGTTCGCTGCTCCTAGCGATCCAGGCACGGCGGTATGCGTCTTGCCGGGCACTGAGCTCGCCTTCAATTCGGAAATCGCGGTCTATGGCGCTTGCGGTTCAACCCAGTACAAGACGGCAATCTTTCGCCAAATCAATCGCGAGCAGCCGCATATGCACCACGATGCGCTCGAATTACCGGACGGACAGACGCTACTCCTAACGTTCTTGTGCGAAGGGCAGGAGGCAACCGTGCTGCAGTTGCCGGCACAGTCGACCAGCAGGGAAGAGGTGTTGGCACAGGAACGCGTTGCGGTGACCGGTTAAGCCCGTGTCATAGGCGCGTGGAGGGTGGTGGGCCCACGCGCGATATACATGTCGTGGCGAGCCGCGGTACGCCAGCCGCTGTCTCGCCACGTGTGTGCTGTCTGGCCACGTCGAGAAAAACACCCACGTTGACAGACAACAAGGTCGGGCGGAAGCCGCGGTGAGCCGGGACTTTACCCCTGCGGCCTAAAACTGACGTATGCATTTCGCCTGCACCTCCAGAAACTCCAGGAACTATCGTAGACCGCGCGGGTTATTCGACTGCGCGCGGGCATCAGCATTCAGGAATAGATCGCCAGGGTGCAGCGGTCAGGAGGAGCATCAGGAGTCGAAACATGGCCTCGACGCACGAGCCCGATCAATTGCTCGAGCCTTCGAACTTGTTAGAGCCGATCGACCTGACGGACAAAGCGCCGATCGACCGCATAGATGAATCTGTTTCGCTGGATCGTCCCGCAACCCCGCAAAGCCGATTCACCCGCGCGACCAGCAGTGCACCGCCCCGCAGGGGAGGTGAGCCGCGGTCGTCCCTCAAACCGGTACTGATGGTCGCAGGCGCGCTTGCCTGCTTTGGAGCTGGCACGGCAGTGCCGCAACTGCAGACACTCCTGCCCAGCTGGCCAAGCCATTGGGCGGTCCTCGACACCGCGAGTGGGCCATCCGCCTCCGTGGACCAGCCGGCCAAATCGGATGCGCTGAAGTCGGCTAAACCACAGGCGGCGGTGCCCGTTTCCGGGCCAGCGAACTCGGGTGCTGCACAGCCCGCGAGCGGCATGCAGACGCCTGCGGCCAGCTCTGCCGAGCAAATCCCCTCGACGGTTGCGCAAGCCGCCCAATCCGAATCCGCTCCAGCGGAGCACATTGTCAATTGCGCGGCACCATGCAACCAGCAGCCTTGCCCAAAGAACGATGCTAACTGCCTCGAAGGCGGCGCTGTAAGTCCGCCGCAGGTTTCCACGAAGCCGGATAGCAGTCCCGACCAAACTCGGGAGTCGAAAACTGGCGAAGCGACGATCCCGCTTCGCGACGCGACAAATTCCCCGGGGGCGAACGCAGAGACGCGAGCGTCCGGCCGCCAAGAGGAGCAATCTTCTCGCCGCAACAAACATGCGGCGCAGCGCTCGCCGGCAGATCGGGCCTCTGTCCCCAGACGCACGGCTGGGAGCGCCGGTCAATCGGGTCGCGACCAAGATACGAGGTCAGCATCGGCCTGGCGTCGCGAGTGGGTTCAGATGAATACGTCCCACCCGCAAATTCCTTTGCCAGTCGGCCAGATCGCGAAACGAACCGTGCAGCAGACGGATGGCGAGAACGCAACGCGGACGATTATTTCTCGACGCGTTCTGCGGAGCGCGGTGTGAACCGCGATGCCGATCAACCGGCGAACTGGCGGCGCGAGCGCGTGGGGGAAGACCGTTGGCAGGACCGGGAGGCGGAGCGCACTTGGAGCTCGCACCGAGACCGCTATGGAGACTATCCGCGCAACGATAATCGCCGTCTCAGGGCTGCACGCGACGACCTCGTGACGGGCAGAGCCGAGCGCGTCGAGGGCCGGCTGATGATATTTCCTCCGGCGAGAATGCGATGGTGAGCCGGTGTCGATCCCGGCTTGTGCAATGGCATTCGGGTGAGCGAGTGTGAGTTCTCACCGGCTGATTTTTCGCGCGGTGATCACGGCTTCGGCAGCAGTTATCCCGCTAAGATAAGCGCCGTGCGCAGTGGAATAGTCGCCGCGCGAGCACGCCTCTCCGGCGAAGAACAGGCGATCCTCTACCGGTGCGGCGAGTTCGGCTCGGCAATCCGCCTGACCTGGCAAGGCGAACGAATAGGAGCCGCGCGAGAACGGATCGGCGCCCCAACGTTTGAGCTTGAGCAGCTTGACCCGGCGGGCGAAGTTGTTACCGAGCAAGGCGACCAACTCGCCGACGGCAAAATCGAGAAAACCTACGTCGTCGCTTGCTTCGAGTTGGGACGCCAAGCGGCCGCCGAAATAAGCCTCAATCTGGGATCTGCCGAACGGGCGGAAATGATAGACGCCGGTCTCACTTCGATCCGTACGTCCGAAAAGACGGCTCTCTTTATCAAATTCTTCGGCGTGCGACAGCGATAGAAATAGCTTGTCGGCGAGACCCAAAGGCAGGCCGAGCGCCGCTTGCGTTTTCTCGGGCAAGCGAGGCGTGAACAGGATGTTTTCTTCGGCGATCAGCGCGCTCGGGACAGTGACAATGGCGGCATCCGCTGTGATCGACCCATGCGTGGTCTCCACCCTCAATCGACGCCCGCCGTGGTCGATGAGCTGTACCGGACAGCCGAGTACGACCGGCAGGCCGCGCCCATGCGCCGCGATCACCGTTCCGTAACCCTCGACCACCCGCCAATTAACGCCGCTATCTTCGTAGCGAAGGAAATCTCGGGCCGAAACGCGATCGAGCTCCGCTCCACTGACGTAGGTGCTGACGGCATTGATCAATCCGTTCCAGCGGCCGAGCGGCTCGAGAAAACTCACGGCTGCCACGTCGGGCTTCTTATCGGGAAAAGACTCAAGCCGCTGATAAAATTCCTGATGAGCCTGGAGGAAGGATGCCTGCTCCGACAGAGAAAATCCAATTGGAGTCGAAGGACGCATCCATGGCGGCGGCGTTTTGTCGATCGAGCGGTCTTGTACCTCAGCAAGCTCTCGCCATGGGTTGCGGTCGGCCGAATGGAGCCAGCCGCAGCCGAGATCGATCGGACAGGCCGAATGAGGGTTGAACGTCCACGCCCGCCCGCCGAGGCGTGACCGGGCCTCCACAACAACGCAATCGAGCCGGGCCTCCATAATCCGCCGGCCCGCCGCGATACCAGCCGCGCCGGCACCAATGATTACCACGTCCGTATCGCTGCTGGCCAAGTCTGTTCTACGAGAATTCGCGCGACTGGTTCATTCTCAATGGGAAGCAGTCTCCTTACCTTCCGCGCAAGGGGCAACAGGGTTATTACGACGGCAAGACTAGCGCGCATGCGCACCTCATCCGGCGGATGGGGAACGTTCTGAGGTCCCGCACGTTGATGTGCACGTTCTGCAATTGGTGAGGTTATTCGCTTTGCACGCGGGCGTCGTCCTCATTGCAGCATTGGCCACGGTTGCGGCGGTAAACTTTGCGCTGGCGCAACCGAGGGCGAATCCGTCTCTGGAGAATGGAGCGACATGTCCGCCGGATACGAAAGGAGAGCCGCCAACGGTGGGCGGCGGCAGTTCTGCGCCATTGAGCGACAAACTTGCCCAGTCGAAGGGCGTCATTTGCCCGCCCGCCGGCGTTGACCCGGAAATGCAGGTTGCGCCGCCGAGCGGCGGTCGACTCAAGGTCATTCCGCCGCCTGGCACACCGGGCGGAAATCCAAATGTACAGCCGAAGTGAGTTTCCGAGCGATGGCGGCGCCTAGGGCGCCGCGCCGCTGTGGCAAGATCTCGGCGGCAATGGCTCGCGGCCGTCTGCGCAGGGCTCCAGATCTGTTCTCGACGGGATCTAGGCGTGCATGTCGCGGTCGAATCTGGCATGCAGACGACCGATCGTTTCGATCTGTGCGGCCAAGACCTCCTCGCTCAAAAAACGGCTCTCCTGCGCCAGCGCAATCCAAAACTCCCGGATGTTGCTCAGAGTCTCGCGACGTATCGGATCAACAGTGATCCTTAGCGCCCGCTCGCAGTCCGCCGCCTTCTCCCATGGGTCGACTTGAGGCATGGAAACCTCCTGCCAGCGAAAAACCAAGCCTACAAGACCTTGCCGGCTGGCTGGAGCTTTTGGCGCAGGTTTTCCCCGTAGCTCACTTTTCCCACAGGGACTTAGGGCTGTATCAGGGGCGCCATTGCCCTGCGTGGCGAGCGATTTCAAAACGCGGCCGTGACAACATGATCGCGGCTGGAAAACATCATAAGATCGGGGTTAAATTTGTGCTTTTCGCGGGGCGAGATTATGCGCACTGTTATTGTTCTCGTATGCTTGCTCCTCTCGGGCGCCACGCTGGCCGACAGCGTACGTCTCCTGAGTGTGCCCGAACGGTATTGGGAAACCTGGGCGCTAAGCACTGATCTCTGTCGTGACGACAAGTCCGTCTTCGTCGTATCGGCGAAAGGATACGTGACGTCGCAAGAGAACTGCACGATTCAGTGGCTCACCGAAACAGCCGGCGCCGAGGGGCCCATCTACTCCGCCCATATGCGTTGCTCGAACTCAGCGGCACCTGAGCAGACGACAGAAGCGAACCGCGTCATCGTGCCGAACGACCGCGGGGAGCTTTCGGCAGGCCCGGATTTCAGGCAACTCAAAGTCTATCGACGCTGTCCATCGAACTAGCATTCTCTGCGCGCCTAGGAGTGTTCATGGCTCAGGCTTCTCGCGGTAGCTCCGTCGGCGTTGCGCCTCGCGCGATCGTGGGCGCAATCCTCATCTCGCTGGTGAGCGCGTCCGCTGCCACTGCGGAGCCTGCTTCAATTGAGGAACTCGTTTCAGCCATGGTGCGGATCAATGCCCATATCAACCCCGACGGACGCACCGTCCAGGGGCTGGGCCATGAGCGTGAGGGATCAGGCATCCTCATCGACGGCGATGGGCTCGTCCTGACGATCGGTTATCTCATGGTCGAGGCCTATGCGGCTGAAATCGTCGCCAACAACGGGCGTACCGTACCGGCGAATGTCGTCGGCTATGATCAAGAAAGCGGCTTCGGCCTCTTGCGCACGATCACACCGCTTAAACTCAAGCCGATGCCATTGGGCAAGTCCGCCGAGATCAAGCAAGGCGATCCCGTGCTCGTCGCAAGCTTCGGCGGCACGGGTATGGTGGCTGGCGCCTATGTCGTGGCCAAGCGCGAGTTTGCCGGCAACTGGGAATATCTCCTCGACGAGGCGCTCTTTACCGCGCCGCCCCATCCGGCTTGGAGCGGGGCGGCGCTGATCAGCCGCGAAGGCAAACTCGTCGGCGTGGGCTCGCTCCTCGTCGGCAATGCGGGCGGCGGCAACAACAAGGCGCCAGGAAACATGTTCGTCCCGATCGATCGCCTCTCATCGATTCTTGCCGATCTGATTGCGGCCGGCCGCACGCCCGGACCGGCGCGGCCATGGCTTGGTGTTAACACCGACGAAATGGGTGGACGGCTCTTGGTCAGCCGCATAACGCCGGCGAGCCCGGCGGAGAGGGCGGGCATCAAGCGCGGCGACGTGATCGTCGGCGTCAATGGCGAGCAGGCCAAAAACTTGGCCGACTTTTATCGCAAGGTCTGGGCACAGGGGAGCGCTGGCGCCACCGTTGCGCTCGATGTGCTGCAAGACAACGAGGTGCGCCGAATCGAGGTCAAGTCGATGAACCGGCTCGAACATCTGAAGCTGAAATCGACGTTCTGAGCGCCGTTTAAGCGAAGTCCTTGAGAGGAAGCATGAAACGGCCGGCGACAAGGATCACGTGGCGAGGCTTCCTGGCGGCGCTCGGCCGCGCCTTCCTTGTCACCTGGCCCATCCTGTCGGCCATCCTAGTGGTCCAGCTTGGCCTTGGCCTCTTGATTGGCCTCCTTGAGGGTTGGACCATCGGGGAGGCGGTCTACTTCTCCTTCGTCACCGGCCTCACCATCGGTTACGGCGATATTGTGCCGCGGCAAGCGCTCACCCGCGCATTGGCAATCGGGATCGGATTCTGCGGCGTTCTCCTGACGGGCCTGGTCGCAGCCATCGCGGTCTCTGCGTTGCGTACGACGCTGAGGGACAGCAATACCGGGTGACGGGAATGCCCTTTCGCAACAACTGCACCGCTTGCTTAAGGCGGGCACAAAGCAGCCCCTTTTGTGCTTCTCTCGCCCAGCTTCAATGATTTCAAGACGTTGACGCCAGGTTAGCCACTTGGGTCGGCCAGGTTAGCCACCGGATGTTGCCGTTCTGGCTTGATCCACCGCGCGAGTGTAGCGCTCTACTTCCCGCAGGCTGGGATGGCCGCTGATGGCGGCAATCTCGTTAGCGCTGCACCCGGCTTCCGCCAGGCGTCGGCAAGCCGATTTGCGCAGTCCGTGCGCCGAGTAACCCGATAACCCTGCGGCATCGCAGCAGCGCCTGAACCATTTTGTGAACGCCATTGCCTCGAAGGGCTGACCGTCTTCCGTGACGAGAAAGGTGAGGTGCTTGGACGGTGTGCCATCGAGTGCTGCAGCCAGGGCAGGGGACACGGGAATCGCGAGCGTCTTGCCGGTCTTTTGTTGGCGGATGGAAATCACACCACCGCGAACATGCTGGGGTCCGAGCCGTATTACATCGGCGCGCCGTTGAGCCGTATGCAGCAGAAGCTCAAACGCGAGTCGCGGCTTGGTGCCAACCGGGTAATGTGACTCGAACGCTTCAGGGTAGGGAATTCCGGCATGGGTTTGATTTTCCGGGTTTTGGAGGAGCGCCGCCTCGGAGAACGCGGCCCCATTTGGGCAATGTGCCGTACGTCGTTTTGGCGACGTCAAGCCTTTAGGCGGCTCGCTACCACGTCCCAATTGATGATGTTGTCGATCACGGCCTTAAGGTGGTCGCCGCGGCGGTTCTCGTAATCGAGATAATAGGAGTGCTCCCAGACATCGAGGCCGATGAGTGCGTTCAAGTTCCGCGTCAACAGCCCGTCACCCAGGGATGTTGTGACGACGACGATCTTGTTGCCGTCCTGTGCGAGCCAGCCCCAACCGCAACCAAACACGGCCGTGGAGTCGGCCTGGAGCTTCTGCTTCAAGTTGTCGAACGAGCCGAAAGCCTCGTTGATCATTTTCGCGAACTTGCCGCTCGGAGCCTTAGCACCGCCAGGCTTGAAGCTGTCCCAGTAGAATGTGTGGTTCCAGGCCTGGCTCGCATTATTGTAGATGCGACGGTCGGTCTCCTTGTTGGCCTCGAAGACGACCTGCTCGAGAGACATTGAAGCGTATTTCGTGTCCTTCGTCAGTGTGTTGAGACTGTTGAAGTAGGTCGCTCCGTGCAGGCTGTAGTGTAACGTCACGGTGCGCGCGCTGATGGTAGGTGCGAGTGCCGACTCGTGGAACGGAAGCGGCGGCTGCTTGAACGGACCGGGCGGTGGGGCGGACGGCACCTGCGCTTGCGCGATCCGGCTATAAGGTGGCGCGAGCGTCGCGATGGCTGTCGACGTCGCCACAAAGGTGCGACGGGTGATCCTGGACATGAGATTCCTCCGTGTGGAGTTGCCGGGTTGATGTGGCATGTGAGCCCGCGCCATTCCATTGCACAGCGAATTAGTCCGCAGTGGACTTCTCGATTATATCCGCGCGCTGCCGCAAGGCGAATTACTATTCCCCGGCTTGAAGCGCCTTGCGGCCGTGGTCGAGGCCATCCGATACGACGACTAGGGCTGCGTAGACAACACCAGTCGTTGCAAGCAACCCGAGGGTGATCAGAGCTAATAGGCCCAGAGATAAAACGCCCCAATGAGGGCCACTACAATGCCTGACCAGCCGACGATTAAGCGATCGCGCATTTATATTTACCCTGTAACTCCACCCAAGATGAGTAGCTCACAAAAGGGCATAGAGCCTGTGACGTACGTCACAGGTGTGCGAGAAATATTTCATCCGAGACTCTAAAAACCGCTCCGGCTTCAGGAAGCCGCGCTCATGGCAATATTCTTCAAGCAATTTCTCGAGCAGAGATGAGAGCGAGCGCCGGTCGGCGGCTGCGGTAACAGCGGTCATTAACGAAGCTTGCTGGCGAAGACCGTGGCCCATTCGCGCTATCCAACTAATTTTACTGTTCACCTGCGTGTTCCTCGGATGGAAGCAAGACCCCATTGGTGCCATCGTCTTTGGTTTGCTGACAGCACTAAGCATTACAATAACCATCGATATGGCCATTGCGCTGGTCGCGCGCATCAGGGCGAAGCTGGCGCGATCTTCACTCCCGCCGATGGAAGAACCCACAGTTCAAAGATCGAAAGCTGGCCAGAAGGCACTCACCCCGCCTTGACTCAGCCCCGCCTAACCAGCGTCGCGACGAGCGCAGCGACGCATTGCGCGTATGCATAGCGATGACCACGCGCAGAATAACGAAGACCATTCTCTCGCGATGATCGGGTTCCGGTAAGGCAAAGCCTGCCATCAACTTGCGCATTTGCGCAAGTTGAGACCCGCACCGGCCGAGACGGATCGCGTCGGTATGCTTCCGCCTGCATTTCCACCTCGACCGCACGATGCTCCAGCGTGTAGAGCTGTCCGTCATGACGGACACAGACGAGGTCACCGCCGACCGCATCGCCGAGCAGTTTAGGCCGATCTTCCCAGTATCGTATTCGCGGCGCTGGTGAGCGAGAGGTCGGACGCGCGGCGCCTGTCGCCCAAGGCCGCCACCACCATGAACCTTCCGGCGCCTCGCTCCGACTAATGACAGGGACGTCTCTGGGGGAGCATGTCATGAACAATTTTTCGCTGCTTGCGGCCGACCGCCTTACGCACCTTAAGGTGGTGCTGCTGGCGTTCGCCTGCCTGACGCTGGTCGTCGCCTTTGGCCTTGTCCACAGCGCCCTGGCGCAGGAGCCCACCTCTATAAGTACAATAGTGGCACGGGTAACTGGGTCGATTATACGCGCCTTTTGAACCGCATCATTGCCGCGCGCTGGCGAGCGTGGTTTGCGCAACCACTGGAGCGCGATTGGGCTTTTGCTTGCCCCGCGCCTTGGCAGCCGTGGCCGTACGTGCCGCCGTTGATGGCCGGCCGGCGCTGGTGGCCTCACCACCCACAACCATCGGTCGCGGCTGATGTCCGCTTTGCCCCCGAAAGCGGACCTACCTCCCGATCTTAGAACTACTCCCGCCGCCAGCTCTTGGCGAACGCCGCCATCGCGGCCTCGCGCGTCGGCCGCGTAGCCATGCGTCAGCGTGCGATCTTCGTGTCGCC
>DATFQX010000029.1:0-24910 GCA_035263865.1 Xanthobacteraceae bacterium | reverse complement strand
TCGCGGCGTGGTGCGGGCGGAGGGATTTGAACCCCCACGACTTTCGTCACGGGAACCTAAATCCCGCGCGTCTACCAGTTCCGCCACGCCCGCCTCGAGGACAGCCGACTTGCGCTGGGGCCGAGCGGCGCGGCTTATATCATGCTCAAAGTGCGCGGCACACGATAAAAATAGGCGGGCATGCGGGCCTTCTCAACGCAGGCTTTGGCGCAGCCTGGTGAGGCTGGCATGCCGAGTGCGGTTCGAACATGGCGCTGGTGCGTCCTGCGATCGACACCAACACGCAACTCGTAAAATCCGCCGCATCAAGGGGACCCGGGCGCACCCTCTCATGCCGGGTTAATCGAACAGTCGGCGATAAATTGCGGGCATGACTTCGGGTAAGTCTTCCGCAATCAAACCGGGACCGGCGGCCAGGCCCGTCTCCCCGTGCAGCCAAACCGCTGCGGCCGCGGCCTCGAATGCTGGTATTCCCTGCGCGAGACCACCGGCCGCCATGCCAGCAAGCACGTCCCCCGCCCCGGCGGTCGCGAGCCAAGGGGGCGCATTATCGGCGATGGCCGCGCGCCCGTCGGGGGCCGCAACCACCGTGTCGGGGCCCTTGAGCAAGATGACGGCGCCGGTTTCCCTCGCTGCGCGACGGGCCTTCTCAAGTTTTGAGGGAGCATCAACCTCAAGCCCTTTGAACAACCGGCTGAATTCTCCTTCATGAGGGGTCATCAGCGTGGCCCCGGTTCGCCCTCGGGTGACCGCTGCCAGGGCTTGCGGCTCACCAGCAAAGCTGGTCAGCGCATCGGCGTCGAGCACAACCGCGCGCTCGCCCGCGAGCGCTGCAAGAACCAATTCCCGCATGGGGCGCCCCACTCCACCTCCCGGTCCGAGCACCACGACGTTGCGGCGGGGGTCGTTGAGAAACTCGGCGAGCTCGTCCGCGCCGTCGACCGGGCGCACCATGACGGCGAGACTCGCTGCCGCGTTGACGGCAAGCGCCTCGCGCGGCGTGGCGATGGTGACGAGGCCAGAGCCTGCGCGCAACGCGCCGCGCGCGGCAAGGCGCGCCGCACCGGTGGACGCTAGACCGCCGGAGACGACGACCGCATGGCCCCGCGCATATTTGTGACCGTCGATGCGCGGCGGCGAGAGGCGCTTGCGCCAAAGCTGCGGTCCGTTGGTCCAGACGCTCGGTGCGACGTGATCGAGCACCTTCGCCGCAATTCCGATGTCGGCGACCCGCACTTTTCCGCAGTGGAGTCGACCCGGTAACAGCGCATGGCCGATCTTGCGACGAAAAAACGTCACCGTCTCGGTGGCGTTCACTGCGACGCCCATCACCGCGCCCGTGGTGCCATTGATCCCGCTCGGCAGATCCACCGCATACACGCTGGATGCTGTGTTTGTGGCCTCGATCATGGCGCGCGCGAGGCCTTCGACCGGCCTGTCGAGGCCTGCCCCGAACAAGGCATCGACAACGACATCCGCGGGCGTCACGCCCGTTGGCGCGGCCGCCGCTGAAGGACCGCGCCAACGTTGCGCCGCGATTGCCGCATCGCCTTTGAGCCGGTTAGCATCACCTACGAATAGAGTTCGCACCCGGTATCCCCGCTCGGTGAGGACACGCGCGGCAACAAAGCCGTCGCCTCCGTTGTTGCCGGGGCCTGCGACGATCGCGACGTGCTGGCCGGGGGGATGGCGCGCCGCGACGGCATCGGCAACCGCCCGGCCCGCATTCTCCATAAGCTCGATGCCGGCAAGCCCACCGGCAATGGTGCGGCGGTCGGCCTCTGCCATCTCCGCGGTGGTGAGCAATTCATGCATGGCGCAGAGAGTAATGTGCCATGCCATTGCGCGCGACTCGGGCTTAATTCTTTCGTTCGCAGCGCAGGATAGGCCCCACTGATCACAAAATAGGCAAATTGCTCAAACTCTAATCCCGGCTATGCTGGAGGGGACCCAACCTGCTCGATGCAGGTGGGCCAAGCGACTGATGGATGGCAGGTTTTTTCACCCTCGGCGGGCTTGGCATGGACCCTGCTAACCGTTGGCGCGGCGCTGCCGGCCGGTCGCCGTCGGGAAGCCACGGGAAGGAAACGCGATGAAGAAGATCGAGGCGGTGATTAAGCCCTTCAAACTCGACGAGGTGAAGGAGGCGCTGCAGGAGGTCGGACTGCAAGGCATCACTGTCACGGAGGCGAAGGGCTTCGGACGCCAGAAGGGCCACACCGAGCTTTATCGCGGAGCCGAATATGTGGTCGATTTTCTCCCCAAGGTAAAGATCGAGATTGTGCTCGGCGACGACATGGTCGAGAAAGCAATCGAGGCGATCCGTCGCGCCGCCCAAACCGGGCGGATCGGCGATGGGAAAATCTTCGTCTCGAACATCGAAGAAGCCATTCGGATCAGAACCGGGGAATCCGGACTGGACGCCATCTGAACCGCTGGGCCCGCACCACCGCTCCCCGCGGCCCCTCCGAGCAGCAGACGAAAGGGTATTCGCTCCATGACGACCGCCAAAGACGCTTTGAAAATGATCAAAGACAACGACGTGAAATATGTCGACTTCCGGTTCACCGATCCGCGCGGCAAGTGGCAGCACGTCACGACTGACGTCTCGACGATTGAGGAGGACACATTCAGCGAAGGCATCATGTTCGACGGCTCCTCGATCGCCGGGTGGAAGGCGATCCACGAGTCCGACATGCAGCTCATGCCCGATCCGGAAAGCGCCTGTATCGACCCGTTCTACGCGGAGACCACGCTAGTCCTAGTCTGCGACACGCTCGAGCCGTTGACGGGCGAGCCCTATAACCGCGACCCGCGCTCGATCGCTAGGAAGGCCGAGGGTTTGGTCAAGTCGATGGGGGTCGGCGACACTGTCTACTTCGGCCCAGAAGCGGAGTTCTTCATCTTCGATGACGTCAAATACGCGGCGCAACCTTACAACACCGGCTTCAAGCTCGATTCGGTCGAGTTTCCCACCAACTCCGATACCGACTATGAAGGCGGCAATCTGGGCCATCACATCGGATTCAAGAAGGGCTACTTTCCAGTGCCGCCGCTAGACACGGCGCAGGACATGCGCTCGGAAATGCTCGGCGCCATGGCGCGCATGGGCTGCAAAGTCGAAAAGCATCACCACGAAGTCGGGTCGGCTCAGCACGAACTCGGCTTCCAGTTCGCGCCGATGGTGCGTATGGCCGACCAGATGCAGATCTACAAATATTGCGTGCAGCAGGTCGCGCAGATCTACGGCAAGACCGCGACATTCATGCCCAAGCCGGTCTACGGCGACAACGGCTCCGGCATGCATTGCCATCAGTCAATCTGGAAGGATGGCAAGCCCACCTTCGCCGGCAATAAATATGCCGACCTCTCGGATACCGCGCTCCAATACATTGGCGGCATCCTGAGGCACGCGCGTACCATCAACGCGTTTACCAACCCTACAACGAATTCCTACAAACGACTGGTGCCCGGCTTCGAGGCGCCCGTGTTGCTGGCCTATTCGGTGCGCAACCGCTCGGCCGGCTGCCGGATCCCGCTCGCCTCCTCGCCGAAGGGCAAGCGTGTCGAAGTGCGCTATCCCGATCCGCTCGCCAATCCCTACCTCGCCTTTGCTGCGATGTTGATGGCGGGTCTCGACGGCATCAAGAACAAGCTTGATCCCGGCCCCGCGATCGACAAGGATCTGTACGACCTACCGCCCGCGGAGCTCAAGCAAATTCCCACAGTGTGCGGCTCGTTGCGTGAAGCGCTCGGCTATCTCGATAAAGATCGCGCCTTCCTCAACGCAGGCGGCGTCTTCGAGGACGACTTCATCGACACCTATATCGACCTCAAGATGCAGGAGATCATCCGTTTCGAGCACACGCCGCACCCGGTCGAATTCGAAATGTATTATTCGGCGTAGCGTTCTCGCAAAGCATCGCACGAGCGATGCTCCTTAAGGGGCGCCTCGAGGCGCCCTTTTTCTTCGACTGCAACGCTCACGATTTTGCCCAGCGAGCCGGCGTGTCCAAGGTAACGTCTAGCGTTTCGAGAACTGGAACGAACGCCTCGCCTTGGCCCTCCCGTACTTCTTGCGCTCGACCACGCGCGCGTCGCGGGTGATGAAACCGCCGCGCTTCAATGCTCCGCGCAGATCCGGCTCGTAATTCATCAACGCCTTCGAAATGCCGTGGCGCACGGCACCGGCCTGTCCCGATAATCCCCCGCCTGAAACGGTGCAAGTGATGTCGTATTGGCCGGCGCGATTGGTCGCCACAAGCGGCTGCTGGATCAGCATGCGCAGCACGGGCCGCGCGAAATAGACCTCCACATCGCGGGTATTGACGATGATCCTGCCGCCCCCGGGCTTGACCCAAACTCGCGCTACCGCATCCTTGCGCTTGCCGGTGGCATAAGCCCGTCCCTGCTTATCGAGCTTTTGCACGTATTTCGGTGGTTCCGGGGCCGCAGCCGGCTTGAGCGCGGAAAGTTGGTCGAGCGACTGCATGGTTTCGGCCATGATCACGCGCTCCTCGTGTTTTTTCGGTTCATAGCCGCGACATCAAGCGGTTCGGGATTCTGCGCCGCGTGTGGATGCGTAGGACCGGCATAGACCCGCAGGTTGCCGAGTTGCACGCGTCCCAGCGGTCCACGCGGCATCATCCGCTCGACCGCCTTCTCTATGATCCGCTCGGGAAACTTTCCTTCAAGAATCGAACGCGCGGTGCGCTCCTTGATGCCGCCGATGTACCCGGTGTGGTGGCGGTAGATCTTGTTCTGCCGTTTCTTGCCGGTGAGCACGATCTTTTCGGCGTTCACGACGATGACGTTGTCCCCGCCGTCGATGTGCGGCGTATAGGTCGGTTTGTGCTTGCCGCGCAGGCGCATCGCGACAATGCTTGCAAGCCGTCCGACGACGAGACCGGTAGCGTCGACCAACACCCACTTTTTCTCTATCTCAGCCGGTTTGGCCGAAAAGGTCTTCATGGCGCGGCAAGGCCCTTCACGATCGGCGGAAGCGGCGCCTCATACACCCACACCCCGGCTTGGTCAACGCCGAGCCCTATTCTTCTTCCATTATCTCAATTATTTATTCTTACGGTTCCATAATACCGTTACCGTCCGGGGGATTGAATAGGTGGATGTTGCGTGGGCCACTGGCTCCATTGCGCCATCGGCGCAGATGGTAACCTCGCCCATCGCAAGGCGTTTGCCGAGCTTGAGAAGACGCGCCTCGGCCACGAGGTCGGCCGGCGCGGGCTTGCGCAGAAAATTGATGTTCAGATTGATGGTCACCGCCAATGGTACCGGACCGATAGCGGCGAGCACGGCCACATACATGGCGAAGTCGGCAAGCGCCATCATGGTTGGGCCGGAAATCGTGCCACCCGGTCGCACTGAAACCTGCCGGAAGGCCTGCCGCACTCGACAGCCACGCTCCCACACGGCTTCGATCGCGAGCCCGCTGTCAGAATGGAAAACCTGCGGAAACTCGGCGAGAAGAAAGCGCTCGAGCTCCTTGACCGTCATCACAACCGGCATGCGCCCTCCGGCGCAACAGAACTAGCCGATCACGGACGAATGAAAAAGCTCAGCAGGACGGCGAGCTTCGCGTCGCGCGCTCTGTAACGGTTATGGAGCGAATCCGCACGTTACATGCGGCGTCATGCGCTCGAGCCTGCAATGGCAGTCCTGCTCAGCGGAGGGGACAAATCACGCCTTGCCAAATTGCTTGCGTAGCTCGTCCTTGGCCCGCATCAGATTTTTCCTGCGCGAGGCAGGCAGGCTCTTGCCGGCCCGATTGATGTAGAAGGTGAGCATGGATAGCGCCGAGCGAAAGGGACTGCCCTTGCGGCGCCTGCTCTTTTCAGCAGACCGTTTCAAAGATGCAGCGATCCGCTTGGGATCGCGCGATGCGAAGACGCCCTTCTCAAGGGTCAGCGCGTCGCTGTGCTCACATGGCGCGACCAGCGTCGGCCCGTGCGCCGACGGGACGAACTGCTTGCGCCCCGGCGCTTGCGTCCGGCGCTCCTTTTCGATGTGGCTCTTTTGCTGGCCATCGTTCCTCCATGGCGCAAGTAACTGTTCCACGCTAAACGCAGGAGATAAGTCTGCGTTCCGCAGGATCTTGCGCGGCGTACCCGTCGCGCTAAGTAGAGGACGGATGAAGGAAATTCCCCAAAGCCCATGAAAGCGCAATCGCCCGCCCAAGCTAGGTCTCCGGCCTCCCAGCCGGTGCTGCTGCGCGAAGCCGTCGGCAGCATTGCGCTTCTCACCCTCAACCACCCGCAGGCGCGCAACAGCTTGTCCGAGGCGATGCTGGCCGCGTTGTCGCGGGAGCTCGAAAGCGTTGCCACGGACGCACGCATCCGCGCGGTGGTGCTGGCGGCCAATGGACCCGCCTTCTCCGCTGGACATGACCTCAAGGAGCTCGCAGCGCACCGCGCCGATGCGGACGGCGGACGCGGCTATACTCGGCAGGTGATGGAGCGCTGCAGCGCCGTGATGCTCTCCCTGCTGCGACTGCCACAGCCCGTGATTGCTGCGGTCGAGGCAACCGCCACCGCAGCCGGCTGTCAGCTCGTCGCCACCTGCGATCTCGCGGTCGCGTCGACGACCGCCAAGTTCGCAACCCCGGGCGTGCATATCGGCCTGTTCTGCTCGACCCCGATGGTGGCGCTCTCGCGCAACGTGCCGCGCAAACAGGCGATGGAGATGCTGCTCACCGGCGACATGATTTCGGCCGAAGACGCTTACCGCATCGGGCTCGTGAACCGCGTGGTCGCGTCCGGCAGGGCCCGCGAGGGGGCTTTAGAGCTGGCCCGCAAGATCGGCGCCAAATCGGCGGCGGTGGTGAAACTCGGCAAAGAGGCATTTTATCAGCAGCTCGACATGAATATTGCGGACGCATACGCCTACGCGAGCGAGGTCATGGTGAAAAACATGATGGCCCGTGACGCCGGAGAAGGCATTTCAGCTTTCGTCGAAAAGCGGCAGCCGAGGTGGGAGGATCGGTAACGCGGCAACGCGCGGCGCAGTAGCCGATACCCTTTCGCGATGATCGGCTCGTGCCTATGTTCGGTCCGGAGGCGGCGCCGGCATGGACCACGACAGCTACGACGACACCTACATCCGCGGCATCCTCAATACCGTAAAGACGATCGCGATGGTCGGGGTGTCCGCCAATACCAGCCGGCCGAGCTATTTTGCCTTCAAGTATCTGCTCGAGCGTGGTTACCGGATGATTCCCGTCAATCCCAGCCTCGCGGAGCAGGAGCTGCTGGGGCGCAAGGTCTACTGTCGGCTCGCCGATATCCCGCAGCCCGTCGACATGGTCGACATCTTCCGATCCTCGCGTCACGCAATCGCGATCGTTGAGGAGGCGGTCGTGCTTTCGCCTCGCCCGCAGGTGATCTGGATGCAACTCGGCATCCGCAACGACGAGGCCGCAAGGCTCGCGGAAGCGAGTGGGCTAAAAGTCGTGATGAACCGCTGCCCGAAAATCGAATACGGGCGTCTGAGCTCGGAGATTGCCTGGATGGGGGTGAACACCCGCACGCTGACCGCCAAGAAGGCTCGCCTGTTCGGTCGCGGCATCCAGCGCATGGCGCTCAACCGCGTCACGTTGGCGGGCGGTGCAACCGAGGCGACGGTGCGCGCGCAGAAGCCCGAGGACACCGGTCAGTAAGTTAAGCGCGGAGAATGTCGCACGTGCCTTCAGCGGCCCGCTGCACGCGAGTCGGCTGCGCGAAGCCTTGACCCACCACAGCGCTTCGATAAACCAACATCAGGATCCGCGGACCGCCCGGTCCCGGCAAGACGAGGACCGGCCATGAGCGACCGTCTCCCAGGCTTCGCCACGCTGGCGATCCACGCCGGGGCGCAGCCCGATCCGACGACCGGCGCACGCGCAACGCCGATCTATCAAACCACCTCATTCGTGTTCGAGGATGTCGATCACGCGGCGTCGCTGTTCGGGCTGCAGACCTTCGGTAACATCTATACGCGGATCGGCAATCCCACCAACGCGGTGCTGGAGGAGCGCGTCGCCGCACTCGAAGGCGGCACGGCCGGCTTGGCGGTTGGGTCGGGCCACGCGGCGCAAGTCGTGGTGATGCATTGCCTCATGCAGCCGGGCGACGAATTCGTCGCCGCCAAGAAGCTTTATGGCGGCTCGATCAATCAGTTCAATCACGCGTTCAAGAATTTCGGCTGGAACGTCGCGTGGGCCGAGCCGGACGACATCGGCACGTTCGAGCGCGCGGTGAGTCCGAAAACCAAGGCGATCTTCATCGAATCGATCGCCAATCCGGGCGGCGTGATCACGGATATCGAGGCAATCGCCAAAATCACCAAGAGCGCGCGCGTCCCGCTGATCGTCGACAACACCCTTGCGACGCCCTATCTCTGCAAGCCGATCGACTACGGCGCCGACATTGTAGTACATTCGTTGACCAAGTTTCTCGGCGGCCACGGCAACTCGATCGGCGGCGTTATCGTCGATGGCGGCACCTTCAACTGGTCCCGCGAAAAGCGCTACCCAATGCTCTGCGAACCGCGCCCGGAATATCACGGTATCGTGCTGCACGAGACCTTCGGCAACTTTGCCTTCGCCATCGCTTGCCGCGTACTGGCCTTGCGGGACATCGGACCGGCGCTCTCGCCATTCAATGCCTTTCTCATCCTCACCGGAATCGAGACGCTGCCGCTGCGCATGCAGCGGCATTGCGACAATGCATTGGCTGTGGCGCAATGGCTCGTGGACCGACGCGAGGTGGCGTGGGTGAGCTATCCGGGTCTGCCCGGCGACCGCTATCACAATCTCGCGAAGAAATACGCGCCCAAAGGAGCGGGCGCCTGCTTCACTTTTGGCCTCAAAGGCGGCTATGACGCGGGCGTGAGACTGGTCTCCAATGTGAAACTGTTCTCTCATCTCGCCAATATTGGCGATACGCGTTCGCTGATCATTCACCCAGCCTCGACCACGCACCGCCAGCTCACGGACGCGCAAAAGATCCAAGCCGGCGCCGGGCCGGATGTCGTTCGCCTGTCGATCGGGCTTGAGGACAAGGACGACATCATCGCCGATCTCGAGCAGGGTTTGGCTGCAGCGTGAGAGCAGACGGCGAGAGAAACTTTCCGCTACTTACTTGCGCAACGTGCGTGCGACATAGTCGCGAACGCGCTGGAGCGTCTCCGGCGCGGTCCAAATCTGCTCGATCGCGGAATCGATCTCTCGGTTTTGCATGCGCTCCAATGCTGGTTCTCGGGTCTGCCGTTTGCTCAATGCGAACGCTTTGGCCGGCAGCGCCGCCAGGGCATTCGCAGTTTCGAGCGCGCAATCAAACAGCGCCTCCGGCTCGACGAGATCGTGGATCCAACCACGCCCAACTGCCTCGATGGGGGAATAGGTCGCGCCACCAAAGATCGCCTCGGCAAAAAACTGCGGGGCCGTGGCACAGCGCATGATCTCCATGGCAGCGGGCGGGAACGGAACTCCGACGAGGAGCTCGGTTACGCCGATGCGGCCCCCATCGCGGGCCATCAGCCGCCTGTCGGCCGCGCACGCGAGCACGCATCCGCCCGCGATAGCGTGACCGTTGATGGCGGCAACAACCGGCGCTGGATGGGAGAAGACCGTGGCCAGCATCGTGCTCAGAGCGGGCAGAAATTTACGGATGTAAGGTGCGCCTCCCTCGAGCAGGCGCGCGAGATCGACGCCTGCGGAAAATACCGCTCCGGTCCCGGTCAGGACCACCGCGCGCGCGGGAGAGACCGCGGCAAAGCGCTCGGTCAGCGTTTCGCAAAAATCGAGGCTCATGATGTTGGCCTTGCCGTCGGCCAGGCGTACGAGCGCCACACCTTCTCGCTCGCTGACCTCGATCACGTCACCTGCCCCCACTGACGCATTGCCGCATCGCGCGCGGCCACACCGACCTGGGTAGGCTCACGGGCGAGGCGTTTGGCATGCACGACCGCGATGGCGAGCACGACAAGGGCCATGGCCTGGTGCGGCAGCGCGAGCGCGAGCGGCGCCTGATGAAGCAAGGTCGCGATCCCCAGCGTTGCTTGAAGCGTCACCGCCGATGCCAACGCGACCGCTCCGGTGAGCGGCGCCCCTCCCCGCACCGTGCGTGCCACGTCGACAGCATGCAGCAAAACAAGGAGCTCCAGCGCATAAGCCAGCATACGATGGTCGAACTGCACCGTGAGCGTGTTTTCGAAGAAATTGCGCCAGAGCGGCGCATCGAAGAAGAGGCGTGCCAACTCGGGCACCCATGCCCCGTCGATTAGTGGCCAGGTATCGTAGATGAGACCGGCTCGAATCCCCGACACGAGTGCGCCGAGATAAATCTGAACCAAGATCAGCGTAAAAACCGCCAAGGCTGCGGCCCGAATGCGCCTCGGGACGATGACGGCCACGCGCGGCGCGAGGCCCTCCGCCGTCCACAGAACGGCGGCGAAGATCAAGCAAGCGAGCGTCAGATGGAACGCCAGCCAATACTGTGAGACCCTCACCCGCTCGGAGAGGCCCGAGGCCACCATCAACCAGCCGATCACGCCGAGCGCCGCGCCGAAACCAAAAATCGTCCACAATCGTTTGCGCAGCGGCGGCTCGATCCAGCCGCGCCAAAGAAAACAGAGAAAAGGAACGAGAAACACGGCACCGACGAGTCGCGCCAACAGCCGATGCGTCCATTCCCACCAGTAGATGGTTTTGAACTCATCGAGGCTCATCCCCGGATGGCGCTCGCGATACTGCGGGATAGTCTTGTACTTCTCGAATTCGGCCTGCCATGCAGGCACATCGAACGGCGGAATGACGCCGGTTACCGGCTTCCATTCGACGATGGAGAGACCGGATTCGGTGAGCCGCGTCGCCCCGCCCACGATCACCGTCGCGAAGATCAGGGTCGCGACCGCGAGCAGCCACAGCCTGACGGTGCGGCGGCGGGTCTCGAAGGATGGAACCAGGCTAGTCATGCGATGATTTGGTTGGCAGCGGCGGCGCTGCGGACCATATAGTCGTGCGCCGGTTCTCGCAATTGAGCGAAGCCATGCCGATGCGTTGGCGCAAGCTTTTGGGCGCGATCATGCCGATCGTGCTCGTACTCACGTGGGTACTGCTTGCAATGGCGATCGCGCAATCGACGGCGGTTAAGGCGAACGGCATCGTCGAGGTGATCTATTACGTCGTCGCCGGGCTCGGCTGGGTGCTGCCTGCGATGCCGCTCATTCGCTGGATGTCGCGGCCCGATGCTGCCTAGTGGGCCTCGCGCAGCGCTCCTCGCTCACTCGTTCCGCTGCTACTCGCGCACGACCCAGTGGAAACTCGCCGTTGAGCCGCGAGTTACCCGCGCCCTTGCGCGTTACGCCTTGGCAGCGTAGACGTGATTTTCTAAGCGGAGCGTAGCGCAGCCCGGTTAGCGCACCAGTCTGGGGGACTGGGGGTCCCGGGTTCAAATCCCGGCGCTCCGACCAAACCGGCCCACGCCGATAACGTGCTCTTGATTTAGTTCACATCGAGCCAACGACCCACTAGCCGGTGCATCTTTGCGCACTCAGTGGCGCGGCCTCCCCGACCGGCGGCACAACGTCGATCCAGCGACCGGTCGCATGCGCGCGCCGCGCGGCGTCGATGAGCCATTGAACGCGATATCCCTCAACCACGCCGGGCGTAGGTCTGCCGCCGCTCTCGCATGCGTCCACGAAGCGCTGGACCAGCCGCCCCGCCGGCCCGACACGCGAATCCGACGATGGGTCCTCGTCGGTGCCCTCAATTGGGACAAGTTTCAACGCGGCGTCGCTGCGGCGCGCGATCCTGAGCTCGAAGCCGCGAAAATAATCGGCGGTCGGATTGAACAAGATGAGGGCGCCATCCTCGCCGTAGATCTCGACGCGATGCCCGGAGCCGAGAAACGACGCGCAGCTCACCTGTAAACTGCCGGCAGCGCCCGATGCGAAGGCGAGCGTCAGTGTAACGCTGCCATCCGCCTTGCTGTCGGGTAAAGCAAACAGTCGGGCGGAGAGACCGCAGATGTGACCGCAAAGCCATTCTAGATTGTAAAAGCAATGGGACACGAAATTGCCCAAGAGACCACCTCCGCCCTCGTCGTGCGTCTTCCAACCCTCCAGGCGCTGTCGCGTCGCTTGGTTTTCGAAGTTCCAGGTCACGACGACGTTCCGGAGGCGTCCGATCGCGCCACTGTCCAGGATTGCCTTAGCACGCCGCCAAGATGCCAGCTCTGGGAAGTTGAAATCGATGATGATGGGTCGTGCACTCTTGCGGGCGCACTCGAGGATCATTTGCGCGCCAGCGAGATCCGCGGCAAGCGGTTTCTCGAGGAAGACCGGTTTTCCGAGGTCGAGCGCGCGTTGCGCGATGGCGGGCTGGAGATGGGGCGGTACTGCCACCGCAACCACTGCAACGCTGGGCTCCTCGACTAATACCTCCCAGCTGCCGAATCCGCGCGTGATATTCGCAGCCTGAGCGAACTCGACCGTCCGCGCTGCGTCGGTTCCCGCCAACGCGACAACCTCGCAGCGGGCATCACGGCGGAATGCCGGAACGAGGATTGTTCTGCCGTAATTGCAGCCGACGATTCCGACGCCGATCACGATGGCGTCTCCGCACCGCTGGTGATATCGGCATGGCTCATTTGCGCCTCAATGCCCCGCCGCTCATCCATAGCTATCTCTCGAGTGCTAGCACATTTCTTCGGCTTTGAGCGCTATCATAGTTCTTCGCATAAGCTCACGATGGGGCATCGGCGGTCCTCATGCCACCTACGGCGCTTCTCCGCTGGGGCACTGCAACATGCTATACGCAAGCATCTAGAGGTCTCGCGCCGGGCGAGCGAGACATCTCGGGTAGAACGTTTGTTTCGTTGAATTGTGGGGTGGTTTTGAAATGAATTGCCCAATCTGTGGAAACGACTCGAGGATCGATCAAACACACCCGGAAGTATTCTTACATCGCTGTCGCCATTGTTGGCATCGTTTCAGTCAAATTAAGCCGCATGTGACCGCAGAACCGTATGACGCGGATTATTACGAAAAAACGCACCGAAATTGGTTTGCCCATCCGGACCTGCATCTATTCGAGCAGATTGCAAAACTTATCGACCGCGAACCAGAGCCCAGGTCTTTGATCGATGTTGGTTGCGGCAATGGCAACTTTCTGCAGTTTCTCGCACGGCGGCACCACACGATGAAATTGACTGGCCTTGACCTCAGCGCGAACAGATCTGCGCCTTCCTCCCAGCACGCGACCAAACGCGTGATCAGTTCCAGCGGGTGCTGTAAATCACTGTCCAGCATGATCACCGCGTCCGCACGGCTGCGTTCGATGCCAGCGATCAGCGCCGCTTGATGGCCGAAACGGCGCTGGATGAGCGACTGCGGCCTGTCCGCGGTGCCAATGAGTCTCGAAGAATTGCGAATAGGGAGCATCGGTAAGTATGTCGCCATTTATAACTAAGAACTTCTGCGGAAGATCGCTGATCAGTCGCAAGGGCCCCATGGTTCCCAGCGGCTGTTGCTCGAGCGAGAAATCGATCTTGGCGCCCCATCGAGAGCCATCGCCAAGGAAGGCTTGAATGAATTCTGCTTGGTAATTGACTGCGAGAGTAATGTGACGAAAATTCGCGGCTACCAGCTGTCGAATAACGATCTCCAAGATCGGCGTGTCGCCGAGTGGCATCAGGGGCTTCGGAATCGTAACCGTATAGGGCCGCAGACGAGCGCCACACCCGCCCGCTAGGATAATTGCTCTGTTGTGCATCCCCGGTCCCTCGTAAGCTCGACTCTCATCGTACTGACCTGTAGCCGTAAAATGAACCCATGCATCGCCGTCCTTGCGACTGAGCGACAGCAGCTACCAATATCGCACCCCTCGGAAATTGTTTGTGATCAAGCTTCGGCTTGCAGCGAGGTCAGAGCGAAAAGTAAGTAGCGGGTGCTAAACTGGGCCCTGTCATCCGTCCAAATTGATCGGGTCTGTTACCTTTGTATTGACATGAACATCGCAAGGCCGGAACTAACCGCGATGGAACATTTTTGGGCCCGGCTCGTGCTCGGCGCCCCGTCATTTTTGACGTTTACGGCTGGCTCGCGTATCGCAAATAAAAAGCTCTTGATCGATTTGCGCGGAGGCGCGGCGGCGAGATTTTGACCATCCAACCGGGCAAGGGCAGCTCACAAAGTCTTAGTGATCTCAAACTATAATGGATACACGTCGTGTTGGGGCAGCAAGCGCTATCAAACGTCGATCAGGGCGGACTTCCTGACCGTGACCAATCCTGAGGAGACTACAACGGTTCTCGCTACGGGTTGCTCGGGCTTCCTTGGGCGCCATTGCGCGGCGGCGCTGGTTCGGCACGGATTTAATGTCCACGCGGTGAGCCGCACCGGCCAGGGGATCGCTGCGGACGGTATCACGTGGCACAAACTCGACCTGCAAAGCCGAGAAGCGACGGCCGGATTGATCGCGGCGCTGCGTCCATCGCACCTGCTGCACCTCGCCTGGGTTACAGCGCCGGATCGCTATCGCCATTCGGCCGAGAACTTGGATTGGATGGAGGCGAGCCTCGCTCTGGTCAAATCATTCGCCGAACAGGGCGGGCAGCGTTTCGTCGGCGCGGGCAGTTGCGCTGAATATGAAGCTATGGCTGATCGCTGCATCGAGGATAAGACCTCGATCCGCCCTACTTCGCTTTATGGGCAGTGCAAGGCGGCACTTTGGATGGGAACCGAACTTTATGCCCGGCACTACGGTTTTTCTGCTGCATGGGGCCGCGTATTTCTGCCGTATGGTCCCGGCGACGAGTCCCGGCGCCTCGTTCCGTCGCTGCTGACGGCGCTGACCGCCGGCAGATCGATCGACGTGACAGATGGCAGTCAAGTGCGGGATTTCATCTATACGACCGATGTCGCCGATCTGCTGGTGCAGCTACTGCAAACGCCGCAGGCTACTGGAGCCTACAACGTCGGGACCGGCCATGGCACGGCCGTGCGACAAGTCATCGAAAGGGTGGCGGGCCATTTTCAGGCACTGGAACTCGTACGTTTTGGGGCGCGGCCCGGACCCACGGACGAGCCGCCATTCCTGGTCGCCGACATGGCTAAAGTTGAGCGCGTACTCGGCTGGCGTGCTGCGATCTCGATCGACAAGGGGCTGGAACAGTTGCTGCCCAAGGAAGGGGCGTTGTTGCCGCAATCGGCTTCATGATAGGGGCGTCATTCCATGCGCATCGTGATTGATACGACGGAAAAGACGCTCTCGGCTGATGGTCAGCTGCTTGACCTTTACAGCAAAAAAGCGTTCGAGCTGATCTCGGATCTTTGGCTAAAAACCAGTTGGAATCAAAAATATTGCTACACCTTCACCTGGCTCGGCCGCCCGATCATTCAACATCCGGAGGATCTGGCACGGTTACAGGAGGTGATCTTCACATTACATCCCGACATCATCATCGAAACCGGCGTAGCGCACGGCGGCTCGCTGATCTTCTATGCATCTCTGTTCAAGGCCATGGGCACGCGTGGGCGCATAGTCGGCATCGACATCGAAATCCGTCCGCAGAACCGCAAGGCCATCGAAAGCCATAAGCTCGCCGAGTATATTTCTCTCCTCGAAGGGGATTCTGCTAGTCTGGAAGTAGTAGCCCGCGCACGCGAGCTGGTGAGGCCTGGCGATAGAGTCATGGTCATTCTCGATTCGAGTCACACCAAAGCCCACGTTCTCAAGGAGCTCGAAGCCTACGCGCCATTAGTGAGCCCCGGCTCTTACATTGTCGCAACCGACGGTATCATGGGACTCGTCCACGATACGCCTCGCGGCAAGCCCGAGTGGAATTCCGATAATCCGACTGAGGCCGCGCACGAGTTCGCGGCCCGCCATTCCGACTTCGCTCTCGAGGAGCCGAAATGGCGGTTCAATGAAAGTGAGCTCGATCGACCGATCACTGCCTGGCCCGGAGCCTGGCTCAGGCGATTAAGATGAGCGGGCGCGGTGGCAATGGAAGATTTTACGCTTGTCATTCCGACATACAATCGACCGAAGCAGCTGCGGGCGTTACTGAGCTATCTCAGCGCGAGGGCATTGCAGTCTCGCGTGCTCGTCTTGGATTCGAGCGAGGCGAAGCCGCGCGTCGCCAACCGCAAGATCATCGAGCAGACGAAGCTTAACCTAGGTTACGCCGAATTCGCGAGTGAGACACACCCCTTCGATAAGTTCCGAGAAGGGGTGCACAAAGTAACGACCCAGTTCTGCGCACTATGCGCCGATGACGACTTGATTGTGCCAGACGGCGTCAAGCGCTGCCTCGATGCGCTAAGGTCGAACCCGCGCGCGTCGGTCGCCCAGGGTAAGTCCTTCTCGTTCCTGTGCCTCGACAACAGCAATATGGACCTTGGAAATATTCTCTATTTCAGTTCGACGATTGCAGATACAACCCCGCTGGCGCGACTTGCCAAGCTGTTCGCGCGCTACCAGGCGGCCACCTACGGCAACTACCCCACCGCGATCCTGCAGCGCATCTTCGACAAGCTCAAACCGATGCGGAGCATTCTCGGCCGCGAGCTATTAGGAACCGGCCTCGCAGCAATCGAAGGCGAGATGATCCGCCTACCCTGCTTCAGCCACGGCCGCAGCATGGATGCCTCCGCACATTACGAGTATTGGCACCCGCTCGAATGGTTCGCCAAGGACGCGCAAGGTCTGTTCCACGAATATCAGCGTTACCGCCAACTGATGGCGCAAGCCGTCCTCGAGCGGCCGGATAACGCGCTTGCTGCACCCGCGGTGCGGCGCACCCTCGATCTCGTCCATCTTCGCTATATGCTCAAGCATGCTCCGGACGGCGCGCTGGCATTCATGGCCGAGCAAAAACGAGTAGGCGTTCCTTTCGGAATGTATTGGTCCCGACCGGAGATACATCAGCCCCTTTATGGGGCAGCACGCGTCGGGACCTCGGGAGCGCAACTGGCTGCCCGACCGTGCAGCCGCGTCAGCGGCGCGCGGACGTATCATGTGCATCCCAACTTTTCCGCTCCGTTGGGAACAGATGCCCCATCGGAGGAAGCAGTCGCAGACCTGCTGCACGACCTCGACGATTATCGCGTTGGACCCACAACAGCCGTTCCTGTGCGGCCACTCGCACCTTCGCAGACGTCTGCGCGTGCGCCACTCCGTCAATCTGTTACCGTCTCCGTACTGCTGTGCAATTACAATGATTCGCGATACCTGCCGGATTCGCTCGGCGCCATCTGCAACCAAACGCGTCCACCCGACGAGGTCGTCGTGCTCGACGACGGCTCGACCGACGACAGCCTGCAAGTCATCGAAGATGTTGCGCGGCGCTATCCGTTCGTTCGCGTGCTGAAGAACGAAACCAATCGCGGCCTGCTTTACTCCATAAATCGTGCGCTGACCGAGGCCCGCTGCGACTTCATCGTTTGGGCGGCAGCGGATGATAGGCTGCTGCCTAACTTCATTGAGCGCAACGTCCGGTGTCTTCTCGAATATCCTGCGGCGTGTATGACATTCTCGCGCCTCGCGGTGTTCCGCGACGGCTCGGAGAAAATCATTTCGTTCACCGAAAGAAAGCATGGAACGACGTTCGATTTCGGACCTGCACCACTATTCTTTTCGCCCGAGGCACTGCGAGATCGGTTGCAGCAGAGTTACCTATGGATTTCGGCTAATACGGTGATGGCAAGCCGCCAGGCGTTGCTGCAAGCGGGCGGATTTGATCCGGCGCTGCGCTGGCATGCTGACCATTTCGCTTTCGCGGTGGTGGCACTGCGACACGGGGCCTGCTGTATCCCGGAAACCTTGGCGCTAATGCGCCAGCGTGATGTGACCTACTCCTCGGCAGGTATGGCCAAACTCAGCGAGCAGCGCGCGACGCTGGGCCGATTGGCCGACAAATTGACGGCGAAAGGCTGGCGTGACATCGGCATCGCCGTGCTGCGCTGTCCTTCGTTTCTCTCCCCCTTTGGCGGCTTGATGCTCCAAGCACTGCTGCTCAAGCCGTGGCGCTGGCCTTTCGCCCTGACCTACGGGCTGTGGTGGGCGAGTCACCAATGGGCACAGCAACCGGACGCCATACATCGCATGGGAAGCCGGGTCGCTAGAACTGCTTTGCAGGCTGTTCTTATCATCCTCAGCAAAGCGGGTCGCGTCGTCCGCGGGGTGCGCCGCGCCTGATGCGCGATTTCACACTCATCATACCCACGTGCAACGCTGCGCAACGGCTCGCCGCCCTTCTGAGCTATCTCGAAAGTGAAAAGGCCGAGTGCCGTGTTCTCGTGCTCGACTCGAGCGATTCTGAGGTCCTCGCGGCCAATCGTGCGCGGGCAAAAACGTTGAAGCTCGATATCGAAATCGTCGAGTGTCCGGGGCTAGAGATCGGTGAAAAGTGCCGAGGGGGCTTGCGCAAGGTCGCGACGGATTTCTGTGCGTTCTGCGACGACGGCGATATTGTCATCCTCGAAGGTTTCCGGCGCTGTCTCGATAAACTTCGGCGCAATCAGGCTGCTTCGATGGCGCAGGGCTGTTGCTTCAGTTTTCTGGCCAGGCGCGACGGCGACCTGGAATTGAGTGATTTCACAAATTTCCCGGCGAGCATGGATGACGCCTCGCCTGTGGAGCGTCTCGGCAGGTTATTCCAACACTATCAGACGGCGATCCACGGAATATTTCGCACCTCCGCGGTGCAGCGTATATTCACCGCGCTGGACCCCTTGTCGAAAGCCCTCGGCCGCGACCTGTTGTGGTCGGCGCTGGCGGTCATCGAGGGACAACCCATTCTCGTGTCCGACCTAACCTACGGTCGCGGGGCCGATGCGGGAAACGCCGCCGATGACGCAGGCCCGCTGGAATGGTTTTGCACAGACCCCGACAGTCTGGTCGCGGAGTACCTGCACTATCGGGGGCTTCTGGTCGCTGCCTTGATGTGCCGACTGGACAATGAACTCGAACGAGACGAGGTTTGCGACCTGCTCGATGTCATCCACTTGCGCTATTTCGCTCAACATGCGCCCGACTCCCTATTGGACTTCGTTGTGCAACAGGAGATAGCCGGAGTCGATTTTGCAGACTATTGGCCGTGCCATAAAGCCAATTCGCCCTTTCAAGACGCGGCGGGCGAGGATACGCCGCAGACTGCCGCCCCTATCACCATGCGGGGCCGCGCGCGCCGCTATCTTGTGTTTCCTAGTTTCTATGCCCCGCCGAAGGGCGTCTCCCCACAGCTGGACGCCATCGTGCACTTAATCGATGTCCTCGACGTCTACCGGCCGCCCTTCGACTTGGAGCAAAATCCAAGTAGTCGCACGATCTAAGATGCCGCTTCGGAGATACACCGCCATGATCAGCGGCGGTGTCTAGGACGTGGACTCATTAGCGCGCAGCCACAGCCTGATTGACGCGAGTTGGACGAACGCGAGGTAGTTGGCAGCGAGTTTGTCGTAGCGCGTCGCTACGCGTCGACAATGCTTGATCTTGTTGAAGAACCACTCCACGCGATTCCGGGCTCGATAGAGATGTGGGCTAAAGCAGATCGGATCGTTGCGATTGCGACGCGGCGGAATGTTGGCCCATGCGCCCCTCTCGGCTGCAAGCGTTCTGATCCAGTCCGCATCATAGCCCCGGTCGGCGAGCAGCATTGCTCCCGACTGCAAGCGAGATAGGAGTCGTCCGGCGAGACGGTTATCGTGCGCCTCACCGGCCGTCAGCGCAACGCGCACCGGCAGACCATTCGTATCGACCACCGCGTGGATTTTGCTGGTCAACCCGCCGCGTGATCGTCCCATCGATTGTCTTCTGTTCCGCGTGACGCAGGCACCGTGCTGATGCACGCGCACAATCGACGTGTCGATCATCTGCACGGCGGCGTCGTGGGCTCCGGCGAGCGCGCTCATAATTTTGGCCCAGACGCCCGCGCGTCGCCAGCGAACGAAACGGTTATAGCAGGTCGTGTACGGACCGAAGTTGTGCGGCAGGTCACGCCATGGCGCCCCAGACCGCAAGACCTAGAATATGCCATTGAGGACGCGGCGGTCATTCACTCGTGGCACGCCGCGCGGCTTATTGGGCAGCATCGGCTTGATGGCAATCCATTCTTCGTTGGAGAGTTCGTAGCGCATGATTCGGCCCCCTCAGTCAGGGCCTTGAATCACGGCTCGGTAGTCAGGCTCAACGGGGCTCCGACCGACTGGGATTTGGTCGCGATGCGTCCGGAAGCAGACGCATTATGCTCACCTTGAGTTTTGTCGTTCGTGACCCCGAGCCGACATGCGAGCCGCGTCGCTGCCAAATGCCTTCGCGCCGGCCCGCAGGATTTCTGCCGAGAACTCCGGATCATTCACGGCGCGCGCGAGCACCATCGCGCCGACCATCCCGCTCATCGTGGCGAGTGCCTTCTCGCGTCGCGCGGCCGCCGAGCGGCCGGTCACAAACGTCGTGAGAACCTCGATGAAGTCCCGAAGGCCCTTGGTGAAGGTCGCACGGACCGGCGCCGGCTGGCGCACCGCCTCGGCGGCGAGACAGGCGATCGCGCAGCCGCGCCCGGCGCCGTCACGATGGCGCGCCGACAGATAGGAATTCACCAGCGTCCCGAGCGGATCATCGCCCGCAGCGAGCTTGCGCCAGCCGGCCGCCTGCTCCGACAGCACCTGCGCGCACGCTTCTGCGGCGAGCTCATCCTTCGAGCCAAACTGATGATAGAAGCCGCCATGTGTCAGGCCGGCGCCCTTCATGATCTCGGCGACCGCGATGCCCTCGAATCCCTTCTCGCGGAACAGCCGGCCAGCTACCTCGACGACCCGCGCGCGATTTTCCGCCGCCTGCTCCCGGCTTACTTTCATGCGTTCTCTCCTTCGGCTCTTGACAAATTATATGATATCCATCATCAATATACAAATCATGATCGTTATCATATAACGGGCGGAGGCCTAGAGACCGAGGTCCGTCAACGAAGGGCGACGAGCAAACCGCAATGGTTTCGTCGTCCTGCGCCTCTCGAACCGACGAGGCATTTCCCCATGGCCGATTTCGATGCCCGCCCGCTTCTGATGACCGAAACTGCGTCCGTCTGGGACGTCGCATGTCGAGGCGCCTGCAAGCACAGGAGCGACGAGGAATACGTTGCCGCCACGCACCTCGTATTTACGTACCGCGGGGTCTACGTGCACCACGTGGGTCGCGCGGAGACCGTGGCTGAAGCCAACCAGGCCGTCATCCTCAACGAGAATGAACCGTACCGGGTTAGCCACCCTTTCGAGGGTGGTGATGCCTGCCTTTCGATCGCCACCAGTACTGCGATTCTGCTCGAGTTGGCGCCTGAACACTATCTCCTGACCAAGGATCGAGCTGCGTTCAATCGCTCGCGCTTGCGGGTTGATACCCATACCCAGGCGCTCGCGGCACGGCTGCGTCACGGTCTTCGGCGCGGCTTCATGAATGCCATCGAAGCCGAGAGTCTTACCCTCGCCCTGATACGCCGGGCGTTGGGCGAACGCACATCCCACGCGCCCGGCGGCAGCTACGGGCGCCAGAAGCTGGTGGACCGCGCCAAGCTAGTGCTTGCGTCCGACCTCGGACGTCGATGGACCCTCGCCGACATCGCGGCTCTCGTCGGCGTCTCCCCCGTCTATCTCACGCAGCTGTTCCGGCAGGTCGAAGGATTGCCGCTCTATCGCTACCAGCTGCAACGGCGGCTGGCTCGAGCGCTCGACCGGCTTGGCGAGCGCGTCGACTTGACTGAGCTCGCCCTCGACCTTGGATTTTCGAGCTACAGCCACTTCAGCGATGCGTTTAAACGCAGCTACGGGCAGACGCCGCTGCAGTTTCAGCGCGACGCCCGCGTTCGCTGAAGCATTTCACCTCGCCATCAGATCGCTAAAGATCCTGGTAGAGCCGTCGATCCGAGCGAGCTTTCTTAGCGCCCCGCCCTCCATAGCTTTGTGTGGAGTTTAGGCATGGGCGAATTTGCCAATCGCATTGCGACCCTTCAAGCCGCATCAGCAATGTGAGGCTCGCGCGAGGACGCGAACGGAATTGAATGGGAGTTGGACTTTGATCCCTTTTCACGTCGACCCCTCTTGGTACGAACGCTACTGGTGGCACGACTCTGCGCCCCGCAAGCCCGGCATATTCGCTTTCTTCCGTCGTATCCTTTCGCAGCAGCGCACGACCAGACGTCAAGACGTGCGGGCTGACCACCGGATCCCGCACTCACCTTCAATGAGGGTCGCCCGACCTGGCGTCGCGCCGTGTGGACGAACAGCGTAGAGGTCCCAAGGGATCGTCGCTATTTCTTCATCGCCGCAACGGTCGGCGTTGCCGCGGCCGCGCTGCTCGACGTGCGCGCAAGCCGCCAAGCCCAAGATCGCCCACTATCGGCCGATCGGCGCGTTGAGGCGATTCTCACAACTTCGGCGAGGGGGTAAGATTTGGAGCAGCATCGAACGATCGAGGTCGGTGACGCGACGCTGGAATGCACACTTCGCGGTTCGGGCGCACCAATCGTGTTGCTCGCGAATGCGGGCTGCAGCGTCGGCTATTTTGATCATCTGGCGCGCGCGCTGGCTACCGCAGGTTTCCAGACGATTTCAATTAATATGCGCGGCGTCGGAGGCAGCCTCGGCTCTCTCGATGGCACGACCTTGCACGACCTGGCCGGTGACGTTGCGGGTGTCATTGAGGCGATCGGCTGTGGTCCGGCGCACTTGGTCGGACATGCCTTCGGCAACCGGATCGCCCGCTGCCTGGCGGTCGATCGGCCGTCGGTGGTTCGCAGCGTGACTTTGCTTGCAGCAGGTGGCCTCATCGGGCCTCCGACGCCGCTCGGGACGCCCTTTCGCAATGCGACGCAGGTCAAGATGAACGGTAGCGATTGTGTCACCATGTTGGGCGCGCGCTGGCTCTCGCCAGCATCCGATCCCAAGGTACTGGAACAAGTCGAATGCTGGCCTGCGGTCCATCTCGCGCATCTCGCGACCAGCCGGAACGTACCCCTTGAAGATTGGTGGAGCGGCGGGACCGCCCCCCTTCTCGTGATCCAAGGGCTCGATGATGCACCGGCTCCGCCGGGGAACGGGCATGCGCTGCGTGAGCAGTTGGGCGAGCGGGTGCGAGTGGTCGACCTGCCTCATGCCGGACACTTCATGGTGCTGGAACAGCCCGAAGCCGTAGCGGGGGCCGTGCTCGAGTTTCTCGGTGTGGGCGCCGCCGGCGGTTACCCGCACTTGATATCCAAAGGAACGATCATCCCAAACGAGGGCTGGCTCGATGACTGATATCATCCTGCATCACTACGAGATCTCTCCCTATTCGGAGAAAGTTCGGATTGGTCTTGGTCTCAAGGCCCTGGCCTGGGGATCGGTGGAGATCCCCGTGATTATGCCAAAACCCGACCTGACGGCGCTGACCGGAGGCTACCGTAGAACGCCGGTGTTGCAGATCGGCGCGGACATCTATTGCGATAGCCAGTTGATCATGCGCGAACTCGAGCGCCGCCACTCCACCCCGAGCTTTTATCCCGCCGGCCGTGGCGCGGCCGACGCGCTTGCCTGGTGGGCTGAGAAGACCACGTTCAGCCCGGCTGCCGGCATCTTGTTCGCGAAGAGACCCGACACGTTGCCCGAGGGATTTCTCGAAGACCGAGCCAAATTCTCCGGCCGAAATATCGATCCCGCCGCGATGATGGCAGCAGTGCCGAACCTGCTCGATCAGTTGCGCGCGCATTTCGATTGGCTGGACCAGATGCTGACCGACGGGCGCTCATTCTTGCAGGGCTCTGCAGCTAGCCTTGCCGATCTCGCCGCCTACCATCCGGTTTGGTTCTTGCAGCAAAATTTCGGACCACGGGCGGCGCCGCTCGATGGCTTTCCAAGGCTGCTGAATTGGGCCGAGCGGATTGCCGCAATCGGCCACGGCCGGCGGAGCCCAATGACCTCCGAACAAGCGCTCGATGTAGCCAGAAGCGCCACCTCAATCGCGAAAGCATCCGCTGACGCGAAAGATCCCATCGGGCGGAAGCCTGGCCAAGTCATCAGCGTTACTCCGGACGATACCGGACGCGATCCGGTCATCGGCGAATTGGTCGCCTCGGGCGTCCATGAGATCGTCATTCGACGCAGCGAACCCGCGATCGGCGAGGTCTGTGTGCATTTTCCACGCGCCGGCTTCGTGGTTGCGCCGGCCTAGCGCAATCCCCACACTCGCGCGACCGTAAAGCTGGAGAGACGTGCTCCGCGACGTCTCCTCCCGGCCCAAAGGCGAACTTGGGCGATGTCCGCTTTTCCGACGCTGTTGGGTGTTGAGCGGACATTAGCTGGCCAGCCGCTTTATGAGTACACGGCCTTCTGTAATGGGCCCGGTGATGTCAAGTCTCCCCGAGTGATGTCACGCCGCCGAGCAGCGTGATGAACTCGCGGCGATCGCGCGCCAGATACTACCAGCCGCCGCGTTCCCGCGCTTCCCAACGCGCAAACTGTTTGTTGATATGCTCCAACGGCTTGATGTGCCCTTGCAAGTGGTTCGTCGGCCATTTTCCGGTCTTATGTGATTTCGCCACACTCAACATGACCGCTACCCGCTCGAACGCTCTGGGCCGAATTCGCCGACGCCGCCTGCGCCCCGGTGCCGGAATACCTGGCGGCGCTCATGCGACAATTGGACGGGGATCGTAACGAACACTCAGGGGAGGGGCGTGAATATGGGACAGGCCCAGCACAATCGTCGAGCGGTGTTGATTGTCGAGGACGACGCCGAACTGCGCGAGTTCGTGGCGAGGCTGCTTGAAGACAGCGAACTCGATACCATCGAGTGTGAAAGCGCCGAAGCTGCCCTTGCCACGATGCTAATCCGCGGGCGAGACGTCGCCATGATCTTTGCGGATATCCGGCTTCCCGGCGT
>DATFQX010000028.1:0-2815 GCA_035263865.1 Xanthobacteraceae bacterium | reverse complement strand
ATTGTCTCGCTCGCGCTCGGTATTGGCGCCACCGCTGGCATCTTTTCGGTGTTCCATCAGGTACTGCTGGAGTCGCTCGCGGTTCCCGATCCATCGGCACTCGTGAACTTGAGCGCGCCCGGCCCGAAGCCAGGCTTCGGGAGCTGCGGCCGCGAAGGTGACTGCGAAGTGGTCTTCAGCTATGCGATGTTCCGCGACTTGCAGAAGGTCCAAACCGTTTTCACGGACATCGCGGCTCACGTCGGCTTCGCCGCGCACCTCGCGTATGAAGATCGGACGTCGAGCAGCGAAGGGCAGCTCGTGTCTGGGAGCTATTTTCCCGTGCTGGAGCTGCAACCGGCGCTCGGCCGCCTGCTTAATTCGAATGACGACAAACTCGTCGGCGAGTCGCGCGTTGTGGTGCTCGGCTACAACTATTGGTCGTCGCGATTTGGGCTCGATCCAACGATCCTCAACAAACCGCTGATCGTCAACGGCCAACGCCTCACCATTGTCGGCGTCGTGCCGAAGGGCTTCGAGGGCACGACGATCGGCATGCAGCCGGCCATATACGTGCCGATCACGCTGCGCGAGATGCTGGACGCCAACTTCAACAGCTGGTCGCTCCGGACCGATTATTGGGCGTATCTGTTCGCGCGCCTGCGGCCTGGAGTCACGATCGAACGGGCGCGCGCGTCACTCGGCGCGCAGTATCACGCCATCGTCAATGATGTCGAAGCGCCGCTCCAGAAGGACATCAGCCCGCAGACGATGGCGCGTTTCCGCGCGAAGCCCATCCTCGTCGAAGCGGGCGGACGCGGCCAGAGCGTGGTTCCAGACCAGGCGAAGACGCCGCTGCGCCTGCTGCTCGGCGTCACGGCGTTCGTGCTGCTGATCGCCTGCGCCAACATCGCCAACCTACTGCTCGCGCGATCGGCCGCGCGCGCCGGCGAGATGGCCATCCGGCTCTCGATCGGCGCGAGCCGCGCGCGTTTGATCGGACAGCTCCTCACCGAATCGCTGCTGCTCGCGGTCCTCGGCGGAATTGCCGGCCTGGTCGTCGCACACTGGACGCTCGTGCTCGTCGCCTCGCTGCTGCCGCCGGAAGTGCAGCGCAGGATTCCATTCAGCATCAGCGGCACGGTCATCCTGTTCGGAATCGTACTGACGTTCGCCACGGGGCTGCTCTTCGGGCTCTTCCCCGCGCTCCACAACACGCGGCTGGACCTCGCCTCGGCGCTCAAAAACCAGGCGGGCCAGCCGTCCGGCGCGAAAGGTGCCGCGCGCTTCCGGCTGCTGCTCGCCACGTCCCAGATCGCGCTCGCGATGATGCTGCTCGCCTCGTCGGGTTTGTTTGTGAAGAGCCTGCTGAACATCAGTCGGCTTGATCTCGGATTCAAGGTCGATCACGTTGCCACGTTCGGCCTCTCGCCCGACCTGAACGGCTACTCGCCCGACCGCAGTCGTGTGTTCTACCAGCGCCTCGAAGACGAGCTTCGGGCGGCGCCGGGCGTGACGGCTGTGACGGCGTCGAACGTGCTGCTGCTCGCGGGCGACAACCGGTCAAGAGGTGTCGCCGTACAAGGGTTCAAGGCCGGACCAGACACGGACAGCAACTCCCGCTACAACAGAGTCGGTCCGGGCTACTTCTCCGCGCTCGGCATCCCGCTCATGGCCGGACGCGAGTTCACGGATGCCGACACCGTGAATTCCGCGAAGGTCGCCCTCGTCAACCAGACGTTCGCAAAGAAGTTCGGCCTGGGGAACGACGCCGTCGGCAAGTTGATGGGATGGGCCCCGGGCGAAGGCTATCGGAGCAAACTCGACACGACTATCGTCGGCATCGTCGAGGATGCGAAGTACAGCGAAGTGAAGCAGAACGTGCCGCCGCAATTCTTCGTGCCGTATCGGCAGGACAAGGGGCTCGACGCGCTGCACGTCTACGTGCGGGCCTCGGGTGATGTCGCGCAGGTGGCGTCGGCGATCACCGCCGTCGTGAAACGGCTGGATCCGAATCTGCCCATCGAGGAGCTCGAGACGCTTCCTGAGCAGGTCCGCAACAACACGTTTCTCGATCGCATGGTGACGTCGCTGTCGGCGGCATTCGCGCTGCTGGCAACGCTGCTCGCGGCGATCGGTCTCTATGGCGTCCTCGCCTATACCGTCGCACAGCGCACACGCGAGATCGGCCTGCGCATGGCGCTTGGCGCGGCACCCGGTCGCGTTCGCGGAATGGTGCTGAGGCAGGTGGCGGTCATGACGCTCGCGGGCGCGCTTGTGGGCCTCGGCGGCGCGCTCGCCGTCGGCAAAGGGGCGCAATCGATGCTCTTTCAAATGACCGGTGCGGATCCGACGGTGCTGGTCCTTTCGACGGTTGCGCTGTCGCTGGTTGCGCTCTGCGCCGGCTTCATCCCCGCGCACCGTGCGTCACGGGTGGATCCGATGAAGGCGTTGAAATACGAATAGCCAATAGCTTGCATCGGTTTTCGAGTCCCTGCGCAGAGAGTGGGGATTCGAACCGGCTTCACGCGGCTCCGGAATAAGCGAATAAGCCAGTTGCGGAAATCGTCCAGTGCGCGAGCAGACCGCCCACCCCAACTGCGGTTCGCGCAGGCGGCCGGGTATCAGCTCAAATGCGTGTACTCAAATCGGTGAACAGCCTGAAAAGAACAATGGCCCGACCCCGATGGAGAGACTGTGTAAGAGTCGCCAACCAGGCCGAGCCGAGTTGAATTCACTGAGGAAAGACTAGCATGAAAGCTAAGCGAGTGGAGTGCAACAAGAAAACAAGCTGCCGTCCAACCCCAAACCACTGGCACCAAATGAACCGCAAGCA
>DATFQX010000027.1:0-5802 GCA_035263865.1 Xanthobacteraceae bacterium | reverse complement strand
GGCGTCCGCGGGACGGGCCTTCTTTCTGCGTCGGCAAATGGAGCATCGCGTCGGGCAGGACATCCGCGAGGCAATCATCGGCCGCATCATCGACAGCCGTCGGCTCCTGTCCGCCGCGGCGCGCGCGACCGCAACGCTGCACATCCAGCCGCCTGCAATTCATCGCCGGGCGGACGAAATGGTTTGGAACGGCGCCTATTTGATCGCACGAGACCGGGAGGACGGTTTTTTCGCGGTCATTGACACGTTGCGGGATCTCTCCCGTCCGTCGGGTTTCGACTACGAGCTTAACGGGCCATGGGCACCCTGCAGCTTCGCCGATTTGTCGCTAGGGGGCGCCTGACGATGAGGGTTCGCATCGGGCATGAGCGGCATGCGGCGATTTCCGATCTGCTCGATCGCGCGCTCAACAAGGGTGTCGTGCTATGGGGCGAAGCGACGATTTCGCTGGCCGGCGTCGACCTCATCTATGTCGGGTTGAAGGTGCTGGTGTCGTCTGTCGAGACGGCGCAACAGATGCGCAGCACACGCGCGAGCGATCCGGCGCTGCTCGACGTGCGGGGTTCATGACGATGCTTTACGTCTACGCCCTCGTGGATACTCCGAGCCTCGACGGCACGCCCCTGAAAGGGCATGACGGCGCCAGCGTCTTCGCGGTGCGATGCGGTGAATGCGCCGCCGCGACGAGCTATCTCTCTCGCCACACGATCGCGCCGAGACCACGGAGCGTATGGCTGCACGAGCGGGTTCTGGACGCACTCATGCGGCGGCACGCTGTCCTCCCGCTGCGTTTCGCGACGATCGTCCCCGACGTCGACATGCTCCGGAACCGCCTTCGGCCCATGTATCACGCACTCGCCGGCGACCTTCAGCGTTTGCGTGGCAAGGTCGAATTCGCCCTGCGCATCACCAACATCCATGCCGAATGCCCGCACACCGGCGACGCTGAACGCAAGCGCGATGCCGCGCAGGCGTTGACACCCGGGACACACTATCTGCGCGCGAGAGCAGAGCGCTGGCGCGAGAAGATCGCCAGCGAAGACGCGGCAGGACGCATAGAACGCGCGCTGAGGCAACATCTCGACCCGGCAGCGGAGAACGCCGTCTGGAGTTTCGCCACGACGCGATCGGCGACCTTGATCGCATCGTATCTGGTCGAGCGCAACGAGGTCCCTGCGTTTGTCGCTGCAGTTGCCGACGTTCGCGGCCGCCATCCGGCGCTCGACGTCAGCTGCACGGGGCCCTGGGCACCCTATTCCTTTGTGACCGCACGCTCCCCGGAGGCATGGTCATGAGGCGGCCTGCGCCGAGCCGTCCCGCCACCGACGGCGAAAGCACAGCCGACGATCTCGTGCGGCTGGTTCTCGCTCTGGTCGAGACGCTGCGTCAATTGATCGAGCGTCAGGCCATCCGGCGGGTCGAAGGCGGGCACTTAAGAGAAGACGACATCGAGCGCCTGGGACTGGCGTTGCTGCGGCTGGAGCAGCGTATGGACGAACTCAAGGCCCATTTTGGTCTGCAGGACGAGGATCTCTCCTTGCGGCTCGACTTGGGGGATTTGCTCGACACCGCGACGCGGGAGAGCGAAAGCTCCGCGATTGAGCAACGCCATGACGCAACCGCGATACGCGGCAAGGGCCCGGCAGTTTGCAGAGTCGCGATAATCGACGCAGCGAGGCAGTGATGACGGAGGACAACGGGGCAGTGACAGAGACGGTTGCTTGCGATCTGGTGCGCAAAGCGACCGAGGCCCTGGCGAAGGACGTCGGTCGTGGCCTTGCCCGTCTCGATCCGGCCGACATGAGCCTTACGGGCATCGCACCGGGCGATGTCATCCGGCTCACCGGCAAGAGAGCAACCGTCGCCAAGGCGATGCCGGCGTTTCCCAAGGATCGCGGCAAGGGTGTCGTGCAAATCGACGGCGTGACCCGTCACAATGCCGGCACCTCGCTGGGCGAACGGCTGCGGCTGCAGCGCACCGACTACCGTCCCGCCAAGAAGGTCAGACTGGCGCCGCTCACCGCGCCGCGTTACGCCCGCAAAGAAAATGAAGATAACTATGTCGGCCGTCTCCTCGAGGGCCTGGTATTGGTCGAGGGCGATCGTGTCCGCGCGACGCTGATGGGCACGCGCAGTCAGGACTTCACCGTTCTGCAAACCTGGCCCAAGGGGCCGGTGGTCATCCAGCCGACGACCACGATCGAGGTCAGCCGCCGCGGCGGCGGCATCGAGGTACTGCCACAGAGGATCGCCTACGAGGATATCGGCGGGCTGCAGCGCGAGCTCGGCTCCATCCGCGAGATGATCGAGCTGCCGCTGCGCTATCCGGAAATTTTCGAACGACTCGGCATCGAGGCGCCGAAAGGCGTCCTCCTGCACGGCCCACCGGGATGCGGCAAGACGCTCATCGCCCGGGCCGTCGCCAATGAGACCGACGCGAAGTTCTTCAGTCTCCGCGGCCCTGAGATCATGCACAAGTTCTACGGCGAAAGCGAAGCGCACCTGCGGCGCGTTTTCGAGCAGGCACGCGCCGGGCCGAGCATCATCTTCCTTGATGAAATCGATGCGATCGCGCCCAAGCGAACGGCGCTGAGCGGCGAGCAGCAGGTCGAGCGCAGGGTCGTGTCGCAGCTACTCACGCTCATGGACGGGCTCGAGGAGCGGGGACAGGTCATCGTCATCGGCGCCACCAACATTCCCGATGCTCTCGATCCGGCGCTACGTCGGCCCGGCCGGTTCGATCGTGAGATTACCATCGGCGTGCCCGACAAGACGGGACGATTGGAGGTCTTGCAGGTCCACACCCGGGGCATGCCGCTGGCGGAGGACGTCGATCTCGAGCGCCTGGCGCAGGTGACCTACGGTTATGTTGGCGCCGATTTGCACGCGCTCTGCCGCGAAGCGGCGATGGCGCGGCTGCGCAAGATCCTGCCCAACATCGATTTCGGGCTCGATCAAGTTCCCTACGAGGAGCTCGAAAATCTGTCGGTGCAGATGGAAGACTTCCAGGATGCACTCACTTTGGGCGAGCCCTCGGCGATCCGCGAAGTCTTCACCGAGGTGCCGAACGTGCGGTGGAGCGAGGTCGGCGGCCTCGAAACGGCGAAGCGGATTCTCAAGGAATCCAACCAATGGCCGAGGTTGTATCCCGAACTCTTTCAGCGCGCCGGCGTTGCCCCGCCCAGGGGCATCCTGCTGCATGGTGCGCCCGGCGTGGGCAAGACGTTGTTGGCCAAAGCGGTCGCGACCGAGAGCGGAGTGAACTTCATCTCGGTCAAAGGTCCCGCCTTGATGAGCCGGTGGGTCGGAGAGACCGAGCGGGCGGTGCGCGACATCTTCCACAAGGCGAAGCTTGCTTCGCCTTGCATCATCTTTCTCGACGAGATCGACAGCATCGCACCACGCCGCGGCGGCGGCGAGGCCACCGCGGTGACGGACCGCGCGATCGCCCAGCTTCTCACTGAAATGGACGGCATCGAGGCGCTGACAGGCGTCGTCGTGCTGGCAGCGACGAACCGCCTCGACATTGTCGACGATGCGCTGCTGCGAGCGGGCCGTTTCGATTTCGTGCTGGAATTGCCGTTGCCCGATGCGGCGGCACGACTGGAGATTTTCAAAGTGCACACGCGCGGCAGGCCGCTCGCCGCCGACGTCGATCTCGCGGCATTGGGCGGCACCGCGAGCGAGGGGTGTAGCGGTGCCGATATCGAGCTGATCTGCCGCAAGGCAAGTCTTGCCGCGATCCGCGAATTCCTCGAGTCCCCGGCCGCGCGTTCCGCAACCCTCGAGGGCTTCGTCATCCGCGCGGAGCATTTCCACACGGCCATGCGCGAGCTCGGCGCCGAGCGCTCCAAGAAACCCGGCAGGGAGGTCGCGCATTGAGACAGCTTCTTCACATTCCGATTGTTCACGGCCACGCCGAAATGGGTTCCGCCGGCAACACGGTGCGCCGGGCCTATGTCGACCGCGCAGGCGAGAACGCCTGGGAAAAGAGCAGACTGGCAATCGCCGATTTTTGGGATGCCATCGAAACGGCCATGGACAGCCTTCGTCTCGATTATCGTAAAGCGCGCCTCTACCAGGACGGCCTGCCGGCGTGCGGACTCGAGGAGAAGATCGTGCGCGATCTCGCCATGCAGGGCGTGCCCAATTACCGCATCCTGCTGAAGCTCATGGAGCGCGGAGCGACCCTCGAAGGCACCGAGGATCCCGATCTGCTCCGCACCGAGTACGAGCTGATCATGAGCTCCGCTGCCGGCGCGACCGACGCCGGCTGGTCGGAAGGCGTGCGCGCCGCGCGGCTCCGGGACCTGCTGGATCAAAGGGACCGTTTCATCGCGCGGCGGATCGATGCGACCCTGGCGTTGGGGGACATCGGCATTCTGTTTCTTGGCGCCCTGCATCGCGCGGTGCAAAAGCTGCCAAGCAGCATTCAGGTCATATCGCTCTCGCAAATGCTTCGCAGCCAAGCGACTTTGGAAAACACTGGCGCCAGCGAAGATGCCGACGCCCTAACGCCGCTCCAAGCGCAAAGATTTTGACGATGCCCGATCTTTTGCGACTAGTATCCGCGTTGCAGGAGCAGATGAATGCCACCCTGTCACGGTCTGATGCCCTCAAACCGCTGGCTTGGTTGATCCTCACCCTGACTACGACCTCCGTTCTGCTGGTTTATGTCGCTGGCCCGGTATGGCTGCTCATCGTGGCTGCCGGCCTGCTGGCGGCAGCGATCGCGCTGTATTTCATCGCATTCAGCTTTTGTCTCATCAAGGATCGAGATGCTCTTCGTTCGGAGACTTACTCTCTTCATAAAATAGCAATCGAACACGGTTTGACCGGAGACAGCATCACCGGGGTCATTACCGTGGGAGCCGAAGATCGACGCTTGCTGACTCAGCACAAGAGCGAGAACCAGCCATGAAACGTCGATTTGCGGTGGCCGTGGAAAACATGACTTTGACCGAAGACACCGCCTTCGTTGAATGGATCAGGACAAAAAATTTGGGATGGTGGCACTGGATTCCTGGATTTTGGCTAATCGCCACCAAGTCCGGCGGCGTCAGCACTGAAGACATACGAAATCAACTGAGGAAGATAACCGGTCGCAAGGACATCATGGTGCTAGAGATCGAAAAGCCCATGACTTGGTCGGGTTATGGACCCGATACGCGAGAGCGAGACATGTTCAAGTGGATTCGCGGAACGTGGGCAGAAGATTGATGGCGCATCCTCGACAGCTCGCGCGCGGCTCGGCGATACGCGCGGGGCGTGATTCTGGAGAAGGAAAACGGCCATGAGCTGGCGGGTAGCACGAAGCCTGTTGACGCTGCGCGATCAGGTCAATCGGATGGCGCCGGATCGCGACAAATCAAGCGACGGCACGATCGGCGACGAGCGCCATCAGACCACGAAATCTGAACATAACCCAGACGCGAACGGCGTCGTGCGTGCGATGGACATCACGCATGATCCGGCGCACGGCGTCGATGCGCGCAAGCTCGCGGAAGCGCTGGTGGCATCGCGTGACACGCGCATTCTCTACCTGATCTCGAATGGGCAGATCGTCAGCAGCGTCGTTAAGCCCTGGATTTGGCGGCGGTATAACGGCGTCAACCCCCATCGCAATCACATGCACATCTCGGTCGTGCCCGAGCCGCATCGTTACGACGATATCCGACCTTGGGATTTGTCCGCGTTGGAACTGAAGGAAGATGCAGATGCCACAAGCCCGCAAACGCCTGACGCTTCCAGTGTGCCGGCCAGCGCCGGGCGCTGATACACCGTTATCGATCGCAGATGTGA
>DATFQX010000026.1:0-2482 GCA_035263865.1 Xanthobacteraceae bacterium | reverse complement strand
GTAGAAGGTCTTGAGCCCTGATTCGACGATCTTGTCGATCACATTCGCAGGTTTTCCCTGCGCCTTGTACTTGTCGGCAAGTACCTCCTTCTCCCGGCGGACCACATCCGGGTCGAGGCCGGAGGGATCGACCGCCTGCGGATTGGAGGCCGCGACATGCATCGCAAGCATGCGGCCGAAACGCTTGAGCTCATCGCCCCTGCCGGGGGATTCCAGCGCGACAATGACTCCGATCTTGCCGAGGCCTTCGTCGACGGAATTGTGCACGTAGCTGCCGATGACCCCGTTTGCCACCGACAAGGAGGACGCCCGTCGCAGCGACATGTTCTCACCGATCTTGGCGATGGTGTCAGCAATGGCCTCGGCCACGGTGATTTCGCCCACTTTCGCCGCCTTGATCTTCTCGACGTCACTACCGAGGGTCAGGGCGACGTTCGCGATTATCTTCACGAGCCCCTGGAACAAATCGTTGCGGGCGACGAAATCGGTCTCGGAATTGACCTCGACCAGGACGCCCTGTGAACTTTCGACGGCGAGTCCGATGAGGCCCTCGGCGGCGATGCGGCCGGCCTTCTTGGCGGCCTTGGCGAGCCCGCGCTTGCGCAGCAAATCGACGGCCTGCTCCATCTCGCCGCCGGTTTCGGTCAGCGCGCCCTTGCAGTCCATCATGCCTGCGCCCGTGCGTTCGCGCAGCTCCTTCACCATTTGCGCCGTGATGTTGGCCATGGCTATGATTCCTCTGTTCGTCCCGGCGGGGCTTGTTACGCGGCACTTCGTTCGCACGCGGCCGTGGTCCGGCGCTCCACGTCTCTCGTTCGGGTGGCCGAGCGCATGGATGCCCAAAACCCAGCGGGCATGACGGTGCTACTCTGAGGTCAACTCTTTCGCCTGCGTAATCCAGCCTTCCACCCGGCCGGGAAGTCCAACCTCCTCGCCGATCGTGTGGGCGGCGTCGGGCCCGAGCCCCGCGATCTGCCAATAGTGGAAGATCCCGAGATCGTTGAGCTTCTTCTCGATCGCCGGCGAGACATGGTGGAGCTTCTTGAGATCGTCGGCGACGCCACGCGGGCCTGAAAGCACTTCGTAGCTCGCTGCTTCGGGGGACGGCGGCAGCTCTTCCGCAATCGGTTCGGCCGCCGCGCCGGTATCGACTCCGAGTTCACCTTGGGCTCGCGAAATGCCATCGATGGCGGCCTTCGCCACGAGATCGCAATAGAGCGTGATGGCACGGCTGGCGTCGTCATTGCCGGGCACCACGTAGGTGATGCCGTCGGGATCGCAATTGGTATCGACGACGGCGGCAACCGGCAGACCGAGACGCCGTGCCTCCTTGATGGCGATATCCTCCTTGTTGGTATCGATCACGAACAGGAGGTCGGGAAGACCGCCCATATCCTTGATGCCGCCGAGCGAGCGGTCGAGCTTGTCGCGCTCGCGCTGGAGCGTGAGGCGCTCCTTCTTGGTGTAACCTTGGGAGGCGCCCGAGGAGAGCATCTCATCGAGCTTGCGCAGCCGCGAGATCGATTGCGAGATGGTCTTCCAATTGGTGAGCGTGCCGCCGAGCCAGCGCGAATTGACGTAGTACTGCGCCGACTTCTTGGCCGCCTCGGCGATGGCATCCTGTGCCTGGCGCTTGGTGCCGACGAACAGGATGCGCCCGCCATTGGCGACCGTATCGCTCACCGCCTGCAACGCGCGGTGCAGCATCGGCACGGATTGGGCGAGGTCGATGATGTGGATATTGTTGCGGGCGCCGAAGATGTATTCCGACATCTTCGGGTTCCAGCGGTGGGCCTGATGGCCGAAGTGGACGCCAGCCTCCAATAGCTGACGCATGGAGAAGTCCGGAAGCGACATATTTTGTTCTCCGGTTGAGCCGCCGCGGACCCGTGAGCTCCTCCTTCCTTGCGGGCGGAACGAGCCACCGGACGGCCGTGAAGCCAAGGTCCGCGTGTGAGATGACGGGGCTTATATAGGCATGAATCGAGTGACGCAAGGATGGACTGACGACGAAGCCGCCTGGCTTTGCCCCTAGTTCTGCATATCGATCCGGCGAAATTTCTGCACCCGCTGCCCGGTATTGACCTCCGAGGTGAAGATGTTTCCTTGACGGTCGACGGCGACGTTATGCAGCGCCGTGAACTGGCCGACCTGCCGTCCTGGCCGGCCGAAGCGGCCGAGCGTTTCCTTCGAGGCGCGATCGACGATGCGCACCTCGCCGTTCATGCCATCGATCATGTAGATGAATTTTTGATCCCGGTCGGGTGAGAAAACGAGGTCGTAGACCGAGCCCGTGCCGCGCGTCGCCTTCTCGTAGACGTGCTCGGTGACGAAAGTGCCGTCCTTGCGGAACACCTGCAGGCGGTTGTTGGTACGATCACAGACGTAGACGAAGCCGTCCTTGTCGATGCGGATGCAATGCACCGGGTTGCCGAACTGCTGCGCGGGCGGCTTTGAGGGATCGTAGGGCAGCGTCCTTTCG
>DATFQX010000025.1:0-2566 GCA_035263865.1 Xanthobacteraceae bacterium | reverse complement strand
CTGAGCGAGTGCTGCACGCAATTCGCAATGACGAGTTCTTCGTGTTCACGCACCCGGAGGCGCGCAACCTAGTCGAGCAGCGGCATGCCCGGATAATTGCAGCTTTCGATGCTGCGGCTCGCTACTACGCTACACGAAAATGATGGCTGCATCGAAGCGCTAGGCATTGAGCATTTCGCAGGGTATCGGACATGGCGGCAGCATAGCCTGCAGATGCAACAGCTGAGACCGCTACACGTTCATCGCTATCACGGCCGGAATAGCTGTGTACCGCCAAGGTCGCGGTCCTCGGCATCGAGGCGCGAGCCAATGACCAACAGAGCGCGATGCGTCCCTCACCCCAGTCCTCTCTCCGCGAGCGGGGAGAGGGAGGGGCCCGCGCGGCGCGAGGGTTGGTCGAGCGTGTGGTCGGCGAGCGCTACCGTGGCGATTTCCCGTTTCGGACCAACCCTGCGATTGGCCCTCTTGCTCGTGCTGATGGCCAGCGGCAGCGTGCGCGCCCAGGAATCGACACAAGATCACGCCGCCGGTGCGCGCGCCCAGCAATCGATACAAGATCTCGCCGTCGCTGCGCAAAACCCGATCGCGGCAATGTACAGCCTGCCATTTCAGAACAACATCTATGGCGGGGTCGGTCCGCAGCACGACGCCACGGCGAACGTGCTCAATATTCAACCGGTAATCCCGTTTACTGCGGGCGACTGGAATATCATCAGCCGCACGATCGCCCCGCTGATCTATCTGCCCAGCCTCAGCACCGGCCCATCGGAGATAACCGAGCAAAGCCTGTTCAGCGGTTCCCATTTCGGCCTCGGCGACATCAACCAGACCTTCTACTTTTCACCTGCCAAGGCCGCTGAACTGATCTGGGGCGTCGGCCCCTCGTTCAATTTGCCGACGGCGACGGCTACGCCGCTCGGCTCTGCGAAATTCAGCATGGGCCCGTCCGCGATAGCACTGACGACGCCGAAGCCATGGGTGATCGGGACCCTGGCGCGTCAGCTGTGGTCGGTGAAGGGTCCGTCGAATCGCCCCGACGTGAGCCAGTTCCTGCTGCAACCCTTCGTCAACTACAACATGGAGGAGGGCTGGTATCTGTCAAGCTCGCCGATCATTACCGCGAACTGGCTGGCGCCATCAAACAAGTGGGCTTTGCCGATCGGCGCCGGCATCGGCAAGATTTTCCGGATAGGCGACCAGCCGATAAATGCTTCGCTACAGGCGTTCGACTACGTGCTGTCGCCAACCGGTGGACCGAGATGGGCCGTGCGCGCCTACCTGGTTTTCCTGTTTCCACGGTAGCGGTACAACCGGATGAGACCTGCCACGCCAAGCCGCTGCGGTGTTCTGCTTGCCAGTCCGAAAATCAGTTTGACCCTGACTTGCGCTGTTGCCAGCTTTCGTTCCGGGAGCCGCTGCAGAGGAGCCGCAAAGTCCCGATTCCGCGGAATGCCGCCGATTAGAGGCTTGGCGCAGGGAAGCGGTGCTGACTACGCAGATTCAGCAAGCCGCCAGGGCGAACCGAAAATTTTTTGCGGCCGGGGGTCTTCGGGCGGGCGCCGCAGCGTTGCCGAGGGTGTCTCTCCGAATAGCGAGCGATAGGCCACCGCGAAGCGGCCCAATTCCCAGAAAGCATAACTCGTGGCTATCTCGGTCACGGTGGCCGTCGTCGGATCGGCCATTCGCAGCGCCCGCCGGGCCAGATGCATGCGCCGCAGCCAAAGGTAGCGTGTCGGGCTCATCCCGAGATGCTCCTGGCAGAGGATGCGAAGCGTGCGGTCCGAGGCCGCGGCCGCTGCGCAGAGGTCCGTCAAATGCAAAGTACGGTCGAGGTTCGCCCGAGGAAATTTTCCAATCGCCGCATCACAGCCGCGTGCCGCCAGTAAGCACTGCCAACCTCGATCCCCTGGCTCTCGCTCAAGCACTGGATCATTACCCGGGTCAGCGCCTGCTCTAGCGCTCGTGCTACCTCTGCGCTGGCGAGGACTTCGGGAGCCGCCTTGGCGAGGCGGCTAAGTGCCTTGTGCAGGCTCAACAGCTTCGACAGAAGAGGCGGCGACGGTTTGATAAGATGTGTGTGCGGCGGTGCGATCAGCTCGCGTCCGATCAAGGTCTGGCCGGCAGCCGCAACATCCTCATGTGGCTGAGCAATGGAGCCCCATCGACTAGCTGAATCGTAACGAAAATGCCCTTCGGATGCTGCGCGCAACACGATGATCGCGCCCGGCACCACTTCGAGGCCATTGACGTATAGTTGCTGTCTCGGATGGGTCGCGAAGCCAATAGCGAACTTTCTCGGATCAAGCCCAGAGTACGCGGTTCGGGGCAAGGTTTCCTCGGCGCCCTGAAGCGAGAGCCGATCGAGTTGGATCGTTGTAAAATTGGCTCGAAAGTTGCCGCGTCCGGTGATGAAGCTCTTCGCTCGCATGTCGCGAAAAGCAGCTTGAAAAGTATCCGGGTCGGTGAAGTTTTGGAAAGCGCTCCGGGACATCTGGACCTTTCCCCGTTAGGGTCAGATCGAGGACGTGATCGACCCTAGCCGCAGCCTATCGATAATCCAAAAAAC
>DATFQX010000024.1:0-17363 GCA_035263865.1 Xanthobacteraceae bacterium | reverse complement strand
CAGGGCCGCACGTCTGCAGCCGCAGGACGCTGCGACCGCTCGCACCTTCTTCGAGCAGAACTTTCAGCCTGTCCGCATCGCGCGCCTGGGTGAGGCTCAGGGACTTCTGACCGGCTATTTCGAGCCGGTCGTCGCAGGCTCCCGTTTTCCCAGCCCCGAATTTCCGGTCCCGCTCTACCGCCGGCCGCGCGACCTCGTCGCTGCCGGCTACAATCCCGGCTCCCTTGCGTTCCCGAACAAGGGCGCCCAGGTCGGCCGCCGCAACGAGAACAACGAACTGGTGCCCTACCACGACCGCGGTGCCATCGAGGCCGGCGCGCTCGACGGACAGAGGCTCGAAATCTGTTGGCTCAAAGATTCGTTAGACCTGCTCACGCTCCAGATCGAAGGCTCGGGGCGGGTGATCCTTGAGGACGGCACGCCGCTGCGCGTCAATTACGATTCGCACAACGGTTACGCCTACGGCTCGATCGAGCGCGTGCTCATCGACCGCAATATCATCTCGCGCAACGAGATCTCGACGCAGCGCATTCGTGACTGGATGGCCACGCATCCCGACGAAGCTGCGAAGGTGCGCGCCGCCAACCGTTCCTACGTGTTCTTCCGCGTCACTGGGTTGTCGAACGAGGGCGAACCGATCGGCGCGCAAGGAGTGCCATTGATGCCGGGTCGGTCCATTGCCGTCGACCGGATGCACGAATACGGGACGCCGTTTTTCATCGAAGCCAATCTGCCGATCGAGAACGTGAAGGCTGTTTCCGCCTTCAGACGCCTGATGGTTGCGCAGGACACGGGATCGGCGGTGGTCGGACCGGCACGCGCCGACCTGTACTGGGGCGCCGGTGATGACGCGGCTCGCCTCGCCGGTCGTATTCGTCATCCGGGCCGCTTCGCGATGCTCCTTCCCCGCGAACTCGACATGATCGCGGCAGGCCGCCACATGCCATTGCCGGCGCCAAAACCGAAGACCGATGGCAGCGACGTCAAGAAAGCGGACACTAAGGCCAGCACAGATTTGACCACGACCGGCCAGGCACTACCTCGCAAGGCGACCCCGACGCCAAAACCGAACATCACTGCCACCGAAGTCAAAAAACAAAGCGGCAAAGGCGACGCGGTCAACGTCGGCGAGCTTGTAGCCGACAGGAATATGGCGAAGCCAAAACCGAAGACAACCGTCATTGAGATCAAGAACCAAGACGGCAAACGCAACGCAGATTCCCCCACGAAGCCAAAATCGAAGAGCACGGCCATCGAAACCAAGAAACAAGACGGCAAAGGCAACGCGACGCCGGGCAATGCCACGGGAGGAAAAGCAGCGCCAAAATCGGGAGCCGTCAGGTTGCCTCCTCACGAAAGCGCGACCGCATTGTACTGATTGCGGCCGCTAGTCAGGCCGGGCAGCAGGGGAAGTCATTGCGCAGACTCAGTTCGAGCGATCGATGAGGCGAGATTGAGACAGCCCCCGCGTCATAAGGGAAGACTTGCTAACGTCTGCCGCGAGAGATCATGCGCCAACGGCATCGGCGACGCATTTCTTCATGTGGTTCGCTTTCGCCGCGCCAGCAAGCTTCTTCTCGGTGGAGTCCTTCTCGCATGTCGTCCTCGCGTCGCGCTCGCATTTCTGCATAAAACTTTTGAGCGCGGCGCCGGCGAGCTTCTTGTCGGCTGCGTCCGACTTGCAGGTCGCGAATGCCGGAGCCGAGACCAGGCACCGGGCGAGCACCAGCGTGATCGCTTTCATGGACTACCCTCCTTTCGACAGAACCGCGCCTGCATTAGAGGCCTGACGCAGGGCCGCGTCCACCCAAAATCCGGCTGACTAACGACGCGATCCTGCCGCGCTATCGGGCATCGACCGTGGGCACTGTTGACCGTGCAACCTCGGAGGGAGAAAATGTTCGTCACGATCGGCACAAAGGACATGCATCGATGGTCGACAAGGACGGCGCCATCTTTGTCGGCAAAAGCACGAAGCCCGAATATCTCACGCTGGCACTGGCCAACCGCCATGGGCTGGTAACCGGGGCCACCGGCACCGGCAAGACCGTCAGCTTGCAGGTGCTAGCGGAGGGCCTGTCGCGCGCCGGCGTCTCCGTATTCGCCGCCGACATCAAGGGCGACCTCTCCGGCATTTCGCAACCGGGCGAGGCCAAGGAGGCATTCGTCAGCCGCGCCAAAAGCCTCGGCTTCGACTACGAGACGGACCAGTTCCCTGTGATGTTCTGGGATCTGTTTGGCGAGCAAGGCCATCCGATCCGCGCCACCGTGTCGGAGATGGGGCCGCTGTTGCTGTCGCGGCTCCTTGATCTCAACGACGTGCAGGAGGGCGTGCTCAACATCTGCTTCCGCGTCGCCGACGAGCAGGGACTCCTGGTGCTCGATCTCAAGGACCTGCGCGCCATGCTCGGCTATGCCGCCGATCACGCCGCCGAGCTGACCACCCAATACGGCAACGTCTCCAAGCAGACCGTCGGCACCATTCAGCGCTCACTTTTGGTGCTGGAGAACCAGGGCGGCGCAAAATTCTTCGGCGAGCCGGCGCTGGCGCTCAAGGATTTCATCCGCGCCGACCGCGACGGCCGCGGCACCGTCAACATTCTGGCCGCCGACAAGCTTATGGAGAATCCGCGCCTCTATGCGACGTTCCTGCTGTGGCTCTTGTCCGAGCTGTTTGAGGAGCTACCGGAGGTCGGCGATCCGCCCAAGCCAAAGCTGTGCTTCTTCTTCGACGAGGCGCATCTGCTCTTCAACGACGCGCCCAAGGCGTTGCTCGACAAGATCGAGCAGGTCGTGCGCCTGATCCGCTCCAAGGGCGTCGGCGTTTACTTCGTGACGCAGAACCCGCTCGACGTGCCGGACAAGGTGCTGGCGCAACTCGGAAACCGGGTGCAGCACGCGTTGCGCGCCTTCACCCCGCGCGACCAGAAGGCGGTGAAGGCGGCGGCCGAAACTTTTCGGCCCAATCCGAAGCTGGATACGACCAAGGTGATCATGGAGCTCGGCAAGGGTGAGGCGCTGGTGTCGTTCCTCGAGGGCAATGGGACGCCGAGCATGGTCGAGCGCTGCATGGTCCGTCCGCCCTCGGCGCGGCTGGGTCCGATCACGGCAGACGAACGCAAAGCGCTGATCGCCAAGAGCCCGGTCAAAGGCAAGTACGACCAGGCAGTCGATTCGGAGTCAGCCTATGAGGTGCTGCAGAAACGCCTGCAGCAGACCGGCTCGACCTCGCCGCCGCCCGCCGGCGCGCCGCCCCCGGGCGCGCCGGGTCAAGAGGCGCCGGCCGCCGGCGGCCTCGGCGCAATCCTGAGCGCGATCGGCGCCGCGCTCGCCGGCATTTTCGGCACCAGCCGTCCGCGCGGACAACGTCTCTCCACCGGGCAGCTCATCGCGCGCGAACTTGCCCGCTCCGTGACCAACCGCGTCGCCGGCCAGATCGCGGCCGATGTGGGAAAGTCGATCGGCGGCAAGGCCGGTGGCTCGGTCGGCCGGGCCATCGTGCGCGGTACGATGGGTGGAATTCTGCGGCGTTGATCTGACAGTCGTGAGGGCACGGCGCAATAAGCCAAGCGCATTGCGCCATTCATGCCGTGGCCTACCCGCCACAGCCGCCTCTGCGTAAATGCAAATCGTGAATTTTGTGATCGCTATCACATCGTTGCGGGCGACGGCAAACTCGCCTGCCTAGCATCTCCGCTTAAGCCACCGCATGGGCGGTTGAGCTGAAGAAGCAGAATAATAGGCGGACGAATGGGCCGCACGCCCACAACGGTCTTGATCTGCGGCAGCCCTGCGAATGGCTTCCAAATTGTTGGCTTGTTCGCCGACAAGGCCGATGCCGAGACCTATGCCGAAGAAAATAGCCTTAGAGACTGGTGGGTTACCGAGCTGACCTCACCGGAGGCGTTCGCAGACCGGCGCTGGAAGCCGTTTCGAGCAGCTCGACCCTCCATCTAACGACCAACGTCGCAGACGGCAAGCCTTCCCTCGCGGAACGAAACGTCGTGGATCGAGGTCACAGCGTCTCATCGTCTTCACCCCGCCTTCCCCACTGAATACCGGTGCCGGTTGCTCCGTTCTGCTCAGGATCAAACGCGAATTTGATTGGGCCGCGCCGATAACCTCGCTGCCGCCAGCGGCATCGCGGCGCAACTCTCCTCGGCATCGACGATGTGGCGCCTGATCAGCGCAGCGACCTCGCCTGCATGCGTCAGCGGTCCCATATGTGCAGCACCGTCGACGACCGTCAGCCGCGCCGTGGGCAGCAACTGCGGCCAACCATTGCGCGATCAGGCGGCTGGGCATCGGCGCGTGCTCTCCGCGCAGCATCAGCACGGGAGCATTGAGCGCACGGTAAGCGCTCGCTGGCGTCGCGTTCTCGATGAGTGCGCTGAACTCAAGCGGTCCCTTCGGCACTCAGCGGATCAGCCATTCTGCGCGGCCGGACACATCGCCTCCCAAGCGCCAGGCCCATTCCAATAGTCGACGAACCCCGCAGCGGCGCCGCGATAGTCCCCGCTGAGGACACCTCGGCAGACGCCGTCCGCCACACGGCCGATCTCTGCGAGCGCCAAAGCGCCCGGTGCCCCCATCTGCCGCAGCAGATGGAAGACCGACGGTTCGTAAAGCGCGATGCTGGCAATGCGATCGGGCCGGACGAGCGCCGCGTGCAGCGCGACACCGCCGCCATACGAATGGCCCACGAGGTGAAGCTTGCCTGCGCTGGCATCGATCAGTGCAACCGCTTTCGCTGCTTCATCCGCGAGCGTGAAGGCGTGCTCGCCCGGCCATGTTCCGGTGCTCTCGCAGCCGAAATGCTCAGGCGCCTCGATGTCGTGCTGGCCCGCCAACGCTTCGGCGAGCGCACGCCATTCGCTGGCGCCGGCGCCTGAGCAACGCAGAGCGATCACCCGGCCGCGGCGCGATGGCCGCGCCGGGTGCTTCATCTCGACGTTCATGGACGGTGCCTTGCAGCCCGAATTGCTCAGTGCCAGCGGCTGCGGGTGCGCTCAGTGAGCTCGCCCTTGACGACGCGTGGAATTTCCGAGCGGGTGAGGCCCATATCCTTGAGCGTGCGGTCGCTCAGCGACCACAGGTGCGCGATCGCCGCCTGCTCCATGCGCCAGGTGATGTAGGCGACCCACCAGCGCTTTAACGCGGCCACCATAGGCCCAAACAATGATTGCCCGGACAAGCCTCTCGGTGCCGGCGCGCTCGAAATCGTGCTCATGATCATCTCCATCTTCTTCTTCTTGCGTGCGGCCGCGGCTGCTCGAGCCGCGGCTGCGTGTCACCTAGCTAACCGACGGATTTGGCAGCACTGCTCAATTCCGCCAATGATCGGAACCCCGGTTGTTTTGTCCGAAACGCCAAGTTCGGCGATGGTCTCGGCTACGTTAGGCCCGAAGACGCCGGACTATGCCGCCTCGCGCGTCAAAATCTTTGAGAAAGCCTTGATTTGTCCTTGAAATACTTTGCAAAAGGCGCTTGGGGCTGCTTCCTCCAGGTTTAAGGCCCTCTCAGGGGCGAAAGGCCGATCCATGGATGCCCTTTCGGACGTCTTGCGCATCGTTCGGCTGAAGGGTGGCGTATTCCTACACGCGGAGTTCACGGCTCCCTGGTGCATTTTTTCCCGCTTCGCGCCGGAGGATTGCGGCAAGCTGCTCGAAGGCATCGAGCACATCGTGCTTTATCACTACGTGATCGAGGGACGCCTGGCAGCGCAGATCCCGAATCACGAGCCGGTCGAGGTCGCCACCGGCGAGGTCATCATCTTTCCGCATAACGATCCGCACCTGCTCGGCAGCCACCTCGATCTGCCGCCGGTGCCGTCAAGAGAGGTTGTGCGCCCCTCGCCCGACGGAGGCCTGTTGGTGATGCGGCACGGCGGCGGCGGCCAGGAGACGCGCGTGGTGTGCGGCTTTTTGGGTTGCGATCGGCTCGAGGGCAATCTCCTGGGCGGCGTCCTGCCGCCGGTGCTGCGCTTCGATACGCGGCAAGGAAGCGCGGCTGCGTGGGTGAAGAGCTCGCTCGAATTCGCTGCGAACGAGATCGCGGCGCGCCGGCCCGGCTCAGATACGGTGCTCGCGAAGCTATCGGAATTGCTCTTCGTCGAGGCGGTACGCCACTACGTCGAGACCCTGCCGCAAGAACAAACCGGATGGCTTGCAGGACTCAAAGACCCGTTCGTGTCGCGCGCGCTCGCGCAATTGCACAAGCATGTCGGGCGGCAATGGAGCGTCGATGACCTCGGCCGTAAGGTCGGCCTCTCCCGCTCGGCGCTCGCCGAGCGCTTTACCCGCCTGATCGGCGAGCCGCCCATGCGGTATCTGGCGCGCTGGCGCATCCAGCTCGCCGCGCACGAATTGCGCACCAGCGACAAATCGCTGGCGCGCATCGCCGCGGATGTCGGCTATGAGTCCGAAGCCGCGTTCAACCGGGCGTTCAAGCGCAGCCTGGGGGTTCCACCAGCCGCGTGGCGCAAAAACACATTGGAGGCTTAACGACACCCGGAAAGAGGGCGGGTAAGAGCTTTGGTCTATAAGAGCTTCCGGCACAGCTGCAGGTCATAAGCTCGTGACCCGTCACGCCTTTGACACGCAACATTTCCATAATGCGTTCGACTACCGGGAACGCGCGCTGCTCATGCCCATGACCCCACTTTTGGACCGCCCCGAATTCGATCCTGAGACCAAGCGGGCCATGCACACCGCGTTCGAAATGGCACGCGAAGCGCTTCAACTTGACGAGCAAATCAATCTTGCTGAAAGAGTGGCTAAAACAATTGTCGAGGTTGCGAAAACGGGCGAACGTAATTCCGATCTTTTATGTGAATGTGTGTTGAGGGAATTTCGTCGGCACTTGTAGAGGAACGCCGCGGCAATGCTCCCGCGCCGACCAACGCCTACCGGACTGCCGCCTCGTAATAGCGAAGATCGTAGTAGCGAGATGGATCGCTGAGCGTCTTCTTTGGCTGAGCGTATTCGCTGCGCAACTCCAAAACCTTGCGAATCCCCGCGACATCGAGTTGCGCTTTTGCGGCAATTCCCCTCGGGCCCGTGAAATTCGCGTAAGTGGCGGCCGCTAATTCCGGCGACAGTTCGGGAAAGTATTTGCGCAGAATCGAAATGGCTTGCTCTTTATTTGCCGGGTCGCGCAGCCATTCGACCGCCGAGATGTAAGCCTTGCTGTAAGCGACGAGCTTTTGCTCGTTGGCGCCAGCCCATGCCCGCCGCGTGACCGCGACCGACTCTTCGTAGTGCCCGTAAACGTCTCTTGCATACTGCAAAACGTTGAAGCCATTCGCTTTGGCCATCAGATCGAAGGGCGAGGTCAGTATCGCAGCAGCATATTTGCGCTCGCGCATCCCTTGCCAGCGCGCGAGCGTCCCACCGGCTGATTCCACCTTGTAGTCGCTCAACGGTAATCCGCTGCGCTTGAGCAGATCGAACAGCACGAACGCGTATCCCGTCGTGAGCGCGTCCACGGCGAGCGTTTTGCCTTTGAGTTCCTGCGCCGTCTTCACCTCAGGGATCGTCGCCAACGACGGTATGCTCGGGCTGCCGCCCATGAACACGAAAAGATCGGGCTTCCTCGAGACTGCGACTTCGCCTTGGCCTTCTTCGTAAGCAATGACGTTGTCGACCGCGGTCATGGCAATGTCGAACTTGCCCTCGATGAGATTGGTCATTTGAAAGACCGAGTTGGGCGTAGGGGTGAGCGTCACCTCAATCCCGGCCTGCGCGAAGTAACCTTTGTCCTGGGCAATCCTGATCGGCCAATTTCCCGTGCCCGGAAACGCAATCACCGATACGGCCTGAAGGTTTTGCGCGTCGGCGTCGGAGCAAACATTGCCAAAAGCCGCCAATCCGAGAATGGCTAGCAGAATGCGGAGACGATCGAGCATTGCCATTTGCTCCCAAAGTGAACCGTGGAACAAGCCAACATAGCGGAATATTGTAAAACGCCTAGAATGCCGATGCATGCCCCCGCCCGATCTGATCCTCCACAACGGCAAGATCATCACGCTCGATCACAGCTCCCGAATAGCGCAAGCGATCTCGGTGCGCGCCGGTCGCGTGGTCGCCGTCGGCGACGACGCGGCGCTCCTCAAAGACGCCGCTCCCACGACCAAACGCATCGATCTCGCGGGCCGTTCGGTCCTGCCGGGGTTTTTCGACGCGCACCCGCACGCGGACCGAGAAGGCCTCAAGGCGCGCGGCGGCATTCCCATTGCCGGCCTTCACTCCGTCAGCGACATCGTCGACGTCGTTAAACGTGCGGCGCAGACTACACCCGCCGGCGAGTGGATCGTGCTCATGCCGATGGGCGAGCCGCCGCATGAGTATATCAGCCGGCCCGAGCAGTTGATCGACGGCCGCTTTCCAACGCGGCATGACCTCGATGCCGTCGCTCCCGACCACCCCGTCTACATTCGCGCCGTGTGGGGCTGGTGGAGTCGCCGCCCATTTCCCTCGGTCGCCAACACGCTGGCGCTCGAGTGGGCGGGAGTGATGCGCGACACACCCGCGCCGCACAACGTCGAAATCGTCAAGGATGCGCGCGGCGAGCCGACCGGCGTCTTCTTGGAAAACAATTTCGTTCCGATCCTGGAGTATACGCTTTTCCGCGATCTCCCCCGCTTCAAGTACTCCGACCGCCTCGAGAGCGTTCGCCTTGGCGCCCAAGCCTATGTCGCGGCTGGAACGACCTCGCTCTATGAAGGCCACGGGCTCACGCCGACGGTCATACGCGCCTATCGGGAAACTGCCGAGCGCGGCGCCCTGCCCTTGCGCATGCATACCCCCGTCAGCATGCCGAGCGCAGCCTTCGACGACAAACGGCTGCTCGACCTGTTTTACCATTATGCTGGCGTTGCCGGTGGCCGGGGCCGCGGCGACGATATCCTGCGCGTCGAAGGAATTAATCTGGGCGGCCATGCCGACAGCACCGTCGCGGACATCATCGCGGCGGGCTATCCCTATGATCAATGGGCGGGGCATTTTTACCAGGCGATGACGCAAGAACGCTTCGTCAAGCTCGGCATCGAGGCGGCGCGGCTCGGGCTGCGCGTCAATTGCGTAGTGAGCCGCGATCTCGAATACGCGCTCAGCGCGTTTGAGGCGATCGACAAAGAGGTGCGCATCCGCGAGCGCCGCTGGGTGGTGATCCACCTCAATCAGGCAAGCGATGCGCAGATCCGGCGCATGAAGGCGCTCGGCGTCATCGCCACGGTCGTGCCGGGCTTTCTCTGGATGGCGAGTGATCGCTACGGCCTCGACAAGCTCGGCGAGGAGGCCATTCCCATCCGGCGCATGCTCGATGGCGGCGTGCCCGTGGCCCTTTCAACCGACGGAGTGCCGTATTCGATGCTGTGGACGGCTTGGGAGGCGATCGCCCGCTGGGACGATGACGGCCAGCGACAACTCGGAAACAGTCGGCTGACCCGAGAGGAGGCGCTGCGGATGGCGGCACAAAGCGGCCATCGTCTGACCTGGAACGAGGAGAGGTACGGATCGCTCGAGGTCGGCAAGGTCGCGGACATGGTCGTGCTCGCTGAAGATCCGCTCTCCTGCGATCTCGACCTGCTGAAGGACATCCGCGTCGATCGAACCTTCCTCGGCGGGCGCCAGGCGTTCGGACCAACTTAAAAGGATGGGGCTCAAAACATTACGCGGCAGTAGACAGGGCGCACTAGGGTCGCGTCTCCAGGAAATTCGGCACTGCGATCCAATCCAAGATGCCCTTTGGGGTCTGTAGCAGTTTTGCAAACGTGCGGTCCTCATCGGTCTCGATACCGACACCGAGCTGCATGCCGAGCTTGCGCGCGTGTGCGACGATGCGTTCGCTGAGTGGCTGGCGCTTGGCGTTGTAGGTGGCAAGCGCCCGGTCGATGTCATCGTAAGCCGAAAGTGCTTCTGTGAGCGCTTGCGCCTCTGCGCCAGCCTTGGAGACGCCAAAACCGATGTGCGGACGCGGCGTCGAGGCCGCATCGCCCACCAGCGCCACGCGTCCAAACACTAATCTGGGCGAGCAGAAATCATAAACCGGTGTGAAAAATGGCTGGTCGATGTGCCGTAGACAGTCGACGTATTGCGGCGGCAGCAGCGTCTCGGCTTCGCCACGCATCCGCGCAATCAAATCCTTGCGGACAAGCGGCGGCGGTATCCCAAATTCATATTCGCGGCCATGATCGTCCATGCACATCTTTTTGAGTTCGGCAGCGTTTGCTACGCGATACCAACCGAAATTGTACCGGCGATAGCCGATACGCAGTTCGTCGTCGGCTCCCGATAGGGGGTAGCCAAGCGCCTGAAGCTGATCACCCAGGAAGAACGAATAGTAGGGGAACATTGTTCTGCGGGTTTCCGCCGAGAGATCCGATTCATTCGGCGCGCCCCGCCAAATGTAATAGCCGGAATAAATCGGCTGCACGTCCGGAACGAGGTAGGCGCGGACGCTCGAGCGAAACCCATCGCATCCAACAAGAAGATCGGCGCGCTCACTGCGCCCGTTGGCAAAATGAACGTGAACGCCGCTACCGTCTTGCTCAACGCGCTCGAAGACATGTCCGAAATGATAGCGTTGCCGGTCGATCGCCTTTAATAGCACTTGCCGCAACCGGTCCCAGGACGTGACGATCTGCAGCTGCGGCTTTTCGGCAATAACGTCGCCCGTCCGATCGAAGGTGACGCGTCTGTAAACAATGACGCCAATGTCGACGGTGCCCGCGGCACATTTGTCCAACGCCTCAAGCAATTCCAGATGGGTCGCAAATATACCGACGCCACGGCCGATGAGCTCGATCGATGAGCGTTCATAAATATCGACCTGCCAGCCAATGCGGCGCAGAAACGCCCCAACGAATAGACCAGCAATGGAGCCGCCGATGACGATGGCACGGCGCTTGTGGGACTTTTCACTTACATTCATAGACGGCGGCTCCGCTCCGCAGGCCACCAAGCGTAAGGATTTTGCGTGTAGAGGAAAGGAATTATCGTGCACACCGCGTAGGGCGCAATAAGGCGAAGCGCATTGCGCCGCTCATGCCGCGCCATCTGCAGGAAATTCGAGGCCCGTCATCAGCTTGAACATGAGGTTCGGTTGAACGCGCGGCGCAGACTGTGTCATGCTCAGCCCACGAGGGCGCGCATATGGACATGAGCCACAACACGCAGGCCGCACACAGCCACATGCAGGACTACGAAGGCCACGTCCAGGCGGTCGAGGCCGATCTCGAATACTGGCGCACCAAGCGCCTCGAGCCGCGGCTCATTCAACTCCACCGCCGCGGCGTCCTCACGCTCTACGACCTCATCCGCGCCGCTACCCAAATTCCCGCGCCGGCGGCGGCGGCCGACCGCGACATCGAGGCGCGTATCCGCGCGCTCGAAGACGGAATGGACGAGTATATTCGCGGCGTTGCGCTCGCGTCGATCGACTCGGCCGACCATCCCTCTGTCATCGAGGACACGCGCAAGGAGCGCGGCGACTACGACGACTTCTTCCGCATTGCCAAGCCGCCGCATGGCGGCACGCTCGAGGAGCGCATCGCCCGGCTCGAGCACGATCTTCGCGCGTACCAGCGCCTGCTGGACGTCCTCATGCGCGCGCTACTCGATAAGGGCGTGCTGACGAAGGAAGCCATCGAGCGCCAAAGCGCTTTCCTCGCCGGGCGCGGCGCCTTTAACGGCGCCCGTATCGTTGCCCGCGCCTGGGTCGATCCTGTCTTCAAGCGCGCCCTTCTCACCCGCGGGCGGGAGGCGGTGCGCGAGCTCAACATTCCGCCCGGCCGCCTGGGCAAGCTCGGCGTCGCCCAGAACACGGCGACGCTGCACAATGTCGTGGTGTGCACGCTCTGCTCGTGCTACCCGCACGACCTCTTGGGCGATCCGCCCTGGTGGTATCGTGACGACACTTATAAGGAGCGCATCGTGCGCGACCCGCGCGGCACGCTGGCAGATCGGTTCAACCTGCGGCTGCCCGAGAGCGTTGAGGTACGCGTCCATGACAGCACCAGCGACGTGCGCTGGATGGTGCTGCCGCGTCGGCCCGCCGGCACCGACGGCTGGAGCGAGGAGGAGCTGGCGCGACTGGTGACCATCGATAGCGTCGTCGGTACCGCCCCGGCCTTGAACCCGGCGGATGTCGCGCAAACCGCGTGCCGCGTGCCGAGGTGAGCATGGCCGAGGTGACGCACCGTTTTCATATCGGCGAGCGCGTGCGGGTGAAGCAGGCGAACCCCGCCGGCAATCCCCGCACGCCCGCTTACGTACGGGGCAAGACCGGCGTCGTCACCGCGCTCCATGGTCGCATCGATAATCCGCTCGACCATCGCGGCGTCTATCCGCCGCTGTGCAGCGTCGCGTTCCCGGTGCGCGAGGTGTTTGGCGGCGCGAGCCGCGACACGCTTTCGGTGGACCTGCACGAGGACTGGCTCGCACCGCCGGCTCGTGACCCATGAGAAGCTCACGCCTGCTTCGCTGGCTTCACCGGTCGCCGGTGCAAACATTCATTCTGTGCCCGCTGCTCGTGGTCGCGTTCGAGCTCCTGCGGCAGCGCGGAGAGCTCACCATCGAGCCCACGGGATTTGTGCTGCTCGCCTGGGGATATCTGCAATATCTGCTGGTCGGGCGTTTTCGCACTCGAGCGGGCGGCGGCGGTCCGGGCTTTGGCGTGCCGCCAGATCGCATCGTGGAGGACGGGCCTTATCGTTACGTTCGCAATCCGATGTATCTCGGGCACCTGATTTTCGTGCTGGGCTTGGCGATCACGTTCGTCTCATGGTTTGCGCTTCTTCTATTCGCCGCCCGTGCGCTTTGGTTCCACCGCCGGGTGCTCGAGGACGAAGCGCGCCTGCAGGAGATGTTCGGGCGGGCTTACCTCGATTATCAGGGGCGGGTGAAGCGCTGGATCCCAGGCCTCCTGTGAGGGAAGCAGCGCTTTAGGATCATGTCCGGTTCGCTTGGAAAGCGTGCGAGCCTATCCCCGAAGCGCCCGCTACCGCACTCACCCATTGAAGCAAGGCGCATCGCACCTAAACAGTACATACTGCAACCAAAACGGCCGAGCCGCGTTCCTCATCGCGTCCAGCCTTCAAAAAGGCACCTCAAAACGAGTACGACATGAGCAGCTACCCCGTAGAGTTTCACAGACGTTTGGAGCGGAAGTGGGCGCGTCGCATCGACCGGATTGTCACGGTCGCAGGCCACGCGACGCCGCCGCGCGACCCTAACGATGACGATGATGACGAGGACGAAGACGACGAAGACCAAGCCGACGAACCGGCGGTCGTGCGAGAACCGGACGAAAACTAGCCCCCCGGCATAGAGGCAGAGTGCTCTCAACCGCGCCTCGATTACGAGCGGCGGGGCACAGCATCAGCGAGTGATCGTCGGCAGGGCTGCGCGAATGCGCTCCGAAAAATCCGGTGCATTATCGGCCGCCTGCGCGGCCTCGTTGATCAGGGATCGGCGCCGCAGTTCATCGAATGGCAGCGACGTGTCTATCCGGCCGGAGTGGTAGAGGTAACTGTCGACTAAACCGTTGAGGAGATGCCGGATATCGAACCGGCCGACCCGGCCGGCGGCGTTTGCGTAGCGCACGATGTTGATCGTGCAGCTGTTACTCAGCAAATGATACCATTCCGGCCGATCCGCGAGTTCGTTGATGCGGGCCAGATAGACCAGCAACAGCCGCCGCGCATCAATGTCGGAGGCATTGAGGCGATAGAGGTATACGGTCTCTTTGCGATAGTTGGTGCGCACGCGCACGAGATCACGCTCGTCGCCCACCACATAGATCAACTCGAACTGCTTGAACATGGACGCGATGGGCGAAAAGCCCTCGCCCACTTCTGGCCGCGTCTCGATGGAGATACTCAGCGGCGGGGCGTCGTCAAAAATGAAGCTCAAGAACGTGTGCCCAACCAGTCCCTCGCTCCAATACGATACGAAAAAATCGATAGCTTTTAAGTGTGACAGCGATATCTCGCGTTCCTCGTAACGCACCGTAAAGTCATTCCGGCTGCGGTAGTCGAAGTTGCGCACACCGGTGATGCGCACGTGGTCACCGTCGATGATCGCCCGCGGCATCACTGTGACTTCCGGTCGCCATGGACGATCGTGTAAAGGCGGGATCGAAATCCACCACACGGCCACTGCAAAAAATACTACAAGGAAAGCTGCAAACATGCCCCGTCGAGGTGACACCCAGCACGCCCATACGGCGAACGCCGCAAAGGCCACTGCTAACGTCAACCGCAGCGCGGCCCACGGGAGATTCGAATAGTAGATGGCCAAGGTGCCCCAAGCGATGAGCACGATTTGGCAAACAAGCCAGATACCACCGATCAGCCAGCCGAGAGTTTTCGACAGGAAGCTACGATCTGACCTCAGCGGCTCCCTCCCGCCCTTCGATACGGAATTGAATGCTCCCAGTCGGAACATCGCGCGCGTCATTTGTCTTGAGTTTACTAAGGTCGTGATGAGAATGTGACCACGCTATCCTCTTCTCCGGTCAATGCCACGAGGTTGCCGCACACACTTGGTCGCAAACCGGAAAAATCGGTCATGGCATGTCTTCCATGAGCCGGGAAGCTCAGCGTAAAGCATCGCATGACGCTTAGCATCGCAAAAGAAAAACGCCCCTTGGTTGCGCTCCTCGGCCTGATGGCCGCCTCGCTTGCGATCTTACCGTTGCTGCCACCGATCCCACAGGACCCGAGCTATCACCAATTTGCCGATCAACGCACTCTGCTCGGTATTCATCATTTCTGGAATGTCATTTCAAATCTTCCGTTTGTCGTGGTCGGGGCCATCGGGCTGTGGCAATTCGGTCGCGACCGAGCAACCTTCGTCCTTTTTCTAGGTATTTTTCTCACTGGCTTCGGCTCGGCTTACTATCACTGGGACCCAAAGAATGAAACGTTGTTCTGGGACCGGCTGCCGATGGCAATCAGCTTCATGGCAATACTCGCCGTTGCGGTAGAGGAGCGTGTGAGTGCAAGGGCCGGAGCCATTCTGTTGTGGCCGCTGCTCGCACTCGGGGTGTTCAGCCTCCTGCTCTGGCGCTGGACTGATGATCTGCGGCTCTATGGCTGGGTACAGTTTTTCCCCTGCATCGCACTACCGCTGCTATTCATTGCGTTTCCGCCAAAATATTCAGGCACATCTTACTGGCTGATCGCCGCGGTGTTCTACGCACTCGCCAAACTGTGTGAATTCTACGATCACGCAATCTATTCTGTTGGATTCATCCTGAGCGGACATACACTCAAGCATTTTGCAGCAGCCACCGCCTGCTTTGCTATCCTGCGGTATTTCCAAACTCGTCGGCCGGTGTCTTGATCCTAGTCTCGACTCTGCGCTCGCTCGATTAGTGATGTATTGCTCATCGCCTTTTGCCGACCTCATCACGTCGTGTTCGACTCTACGGAACCAGCGACGGCCGGGACGCTCGACTACACCAGCACTGGCCAGCACGGAGCAAGCGACTTTACCGCAATAGCGACGGACTGCGTCGCGATCTCGTTGCGATCAGCGCGTCATCACCTTCATGTACATTTCCCGCCACTCCAGGCGCGCGTAATAAACCGAAATCCCCGCAACGATGAGGGCCGAGAGCAAGACCAGCGTGATAGTGTGCCTAGCCCATCGTTGCATAGATGGCATTGCTCCGATCGCCTAGAGATCTGGCACCGGCCCGGCGAGCATAGGTTCCCGCCGGGGGAATCGCGTCACACGTGTTTTCAGTGGTGAGCCGAAACGCTCTTAACCCATTCGGACAGCAGATCCCCGGGCGCCGAATTGCTGACGTCCCCCAGACTGAGGATGCCGACCATCCGTTTGCTCTTGTTGATCACAGGCAACCTGCGCACTTGCAGCTTCTCCATGTGCCGCACTGCCTTGGCGAGATCATCGTCATCCCGGCAGCAATGAATGCCTGGGGTCATCACATCGCGCGCCATCGCGCGGCGGGCGTCGAAGCTGTCGTGCGCCAGTCCTTTGCAGACGATGTCTCGGTCGGTCACCATGCCGATCAGCCGGTCGTTCTCTCCAATCGGAATGGCGCCTATGTCATGCTCACGCATCAACTTGGCGAGTTCGGTCACGGGCGTGTCTGGACTGACCCAGTCGACGCCCTTATGCATCACCTCTTTGACTTTCATGGCAGGCTCCGTTGCTGAAGTTTGCGTATCAGCCCCAGTTCCCTCGCCTCTTCGACTATATGCCCGAAAGCGGACAAACAGTCGACGGTCTCGGGATGTCTGTTTTGCGCCAAAAGCGACAATCGTCGCAGCAAAAACTATTACTCGATCAGCTCGTCGGCGCGAGCGAGCAGTGTGTGAGTTGTGGCCGCCGGACGACTGTCGTGTGTTCTGCTCAAACGCTTCGGTGCAATGTCCGCCGATCCAAAACGTCCCGCCCGCGCATTCAGCGATACACCAAAACCGGGGTTTTCGTGTGCGTTAGGACCTTGTTTGTCACGCTGCCGAGCACGACTGCGGACAGCCCGCCGCGCCCGTGCGATGCCATGACGATGAGATCGCAGCCTCTGTCCGAGGCCGCTGCAATAATGGCTTGATAGGGTTGCACGTTCTCCACCTGCATCGTGTCGCAGGGCACACCGGCCTGCTTAGCTGCGGCGGCCGCCCGCCTCAGCACATTCGCGGCGTGCTTCTTGACCTGTTCGTTATGTTTGGCGAGTGCATCACGTGCTTGCCGCTGCGACGCTCTCGTTTCCGGAACGCTCAGCCAGTTGAACGGGTCCTTGACGATAATTACGGTTACCTTGGCTCCCACGGATTTCGCCAATGACAATCCATTTGTTACTGCATGCTCCGCCAACTCCGATCCATCTGTTGGAATGAGAATATGCCGGTACATGCTACACCTCTCGATTGCTCGGACGATTGCTTCAGATATACGAACTGTGCGTGCATTTCTTGAGCAAAATCAATTTATCCGTCAATCGTGCCGCCGTTCAATGTCTGGCCTTAGCGGTCAGTTCAAGAATGTCAGGCTGTCCACGACTGTGGCGCGAAGACCCGCGCCGTGGCCCGTCAGCCGCCGAGGAGCTTGTTAAGAATGCTGCCGCCGTTGGCCCAGAACACCAGCACCACACCCATCAGCGAGCCTCCGGCTACCACACCCGACGCTACTGGCAAGGTGAACTCTTCGGCGAGCTTTGGTTTCCGCCTCTCGAGCAGGAGCGCAATTAGCGCGCCCAGGAAGAACAAAAGCCCATAGTACCAGGGGAACACCCAGGCGAGACCGAACGCTGACGCTGAGGGAAGATACTCCTGGTATTTCGGAAATAAAACAGGCGCGAACGTGAGCAGCACTCCGACAACACCGCCCGCG
>DATFQX010000023.1:0-10271 GCA_035263865.1 Xanthobacteraceae bacterium | reverse complement strand
CTTCGTCGTCGAGAAGGATAATCCCGGCTTTTCGGTAGAGAAGATCAAGACCAAGATGGCGTTACGCGTGGTGCAGAACGGGCTCATCACGCTGAAGGATTGCCGCGTGCCCGAGGCGGACCGCCTGCAGAACGCCAACACGTTCAAGGACTGCGGGAAGGTCCTGAGGATGACGCGCACTGGGGTGGCGTGGTTCGCAGTGGGTTGCCAGATGGGCGCCTACGAGCATGCGCTGCGCTACGCGCACGAGCGGGTTCAATTCGGCAAGCCGATCGGCGGTTTCCAGCTCGTCCAGGACCTGCTCGTGCGGATGCCCGGCAACGTCACCTCCTGTCAGGCGATGATGTTGCGTTTGAGCCAGTTGCAGGACCAGGGACTGATGAAAGACGAGCATGCGTCGCTGGCGAAAGCCTTCACCACGGTCAAATGCCGCGAAACTGTCGGCTATGCGCGCGAATTGCTCGGCGGCAACGGCATCCTGCTCGAGAACCATGTCGGTCGCTTTCGTTGCCGACGCGGAAGCTATCTATTCCTATGAAGGCACGCGCGAAATGAACACGCTGATCGTCGGAAAATCCATAACTGGCCTCAGCGCCTTCGTCTAACGTGGTCTCTCGTCTCGCAGCGACAGTTCCGGCTGCTGCGCCCTGGCGACGAGCGGCCATGCCGCCGCCACCAAGCGTGACAATGAATTCTCGCTGTCGGATATGCTGTGCGACCCTCCCGTGGGGTCATGCCCATGCAATGAAAGGGACGATGTCACGCTTTGATTTCGCGGTCTGCAGCTACTTGCCAGGACAGAGGCACCGACTTGGGCTCTACGCGTGCACGGCAAAAGTAGTGTAACGTTGCCGCGGAACTGGCCCAAGGCGTGGGTCCGAATTCTCATTTTTAATTCCGCAAGGGGGTCTCAACGAAGCTACCCCGTAGAAAATTGCTGCATCTGGCAGCAGGTGCTGTCGCACTTCCGGCCATTTCCCGGATGGCACGGGCGCAGACCTACCCGACGCGGCCGGTGCGCTTGATCGTCGGCTTCGATGCCGGCGGCGCGGCTGACATCCTCGCACGTCTGATGGGTCAATGGCTGTCGGAACGCCTCGGCCAGCAATTCGTCATCGAGAACCGGTCGGGCGCCAGTGGCAATATCGCTGCCGAAGCGGTCGTGCGTGCGGCACCGGACGGCTATACGCTCCTGCTGCCCGGTTCGACGGACGTAATCAACGCGACACTATACGAAAAGCTCAACTTCAATTTCATCCGCGATATTGCGCCGGTTGCAAGCATCACCCGCGCGCCGCACATGATCGTGGTGCACCCATCGTTTCCAGCTAAGACAGTTCCCGAGTTCATCGCCTTTGCCAAGGCCAATCCGCGCAAGGTCAGCATGGCATCGGCCGGTATCGGCACCCCGTCCCATATGTCCGGTGAGCTATTCAAGATGATGGCTGGTATCAACATGGCACACGTTCCTTATCGCGGCGCTGGGCAGGCGCTGGTCGACCTGCTTGGCGGGCAAGTGCAAGTTTTCTTCAGCTCTTTGCCCTCATCCATCGCACACGTCAGGACGGGCGATTTGCGCGCGCTGGGGGTAACAACCACCATGCGTTCGGAGACACTGCCGGACGTGCCGGCCATCGGCGATTTCTTGCCGGGCTACGAGGCAAGCGGAATTACCGGCCTTGGCGCACCCAAGAACACGCCTGCTGGGATCATCGAAACGCTCAACAAAGAGATCAATGCGGGCCTTGCCGATCCCAAGATTAAGGCGCGGCTTGCCGAGCTGGGCGGTACGGCCCTTCCGGGCTCGGCTGCTGACTTCGGCAAGCTCATCGCAGATGAAACCGAGAAGTGGGGCAAGTTGGTGAAGTTCGTTGGAATAAAACGGGAGTGATCCGGCATTGCGCGCCGGATGGTCCGCTAACCCCGTTCCGCGAATCGCAAAGCCCGAGAGCCCATCTCGAAAAGCAAGGCTATCGCAATGTCGCGGTCTACCCCGGCGGAAAAGCAGACTGGGTCGAGGCTGGACCGCCGCTGGAGAAGTAATTCGGCGGCCAGTAGAGGTGCGATCGTGCTGTGATCGCGCCGTGATCGCCGCTAGATAAATCGATTCTTGGTGCTACTGCTTGCTCCGCGTGCTGCTTTAGCTCGAACTTGCACATTGGCGCTTAGCCGAAAGTATGATGGCGGGGCGGTTTGGGCGGATCTAAATGACCCGCCGTCCGGGTGAAGAATGCCGAAAACGAGTGCAGATGCATGTCGCTAAATGCAATCACGGGCGGCTTCGATGTCGCGCTTGGCGACAATTCAATCGTTGCGTTTGCGCCGCCATCAACCGTGCGGTGTTCTCGGAGCGCGGCTTGGAGCGCCGTAGAGGTCGAGACCACCGAGGTACTTCGGCTTGAGCCGTTTACCTACGAATTCACCGCGCCGCGTCACCTGCTGATCGCGTCCGCCACCGATCGCTACGACGGCGAGACGCGCGTCGATGGGCTGCCGAAGTCTCATCTTCGCGCTTGGAACCGCAAGATGACCTTCGTTCCCGCCGGATGCCGGTTCTCAGGTTGGCAGAAACCGCGTGCCCTGTGTCGCGGCGCTCATCTCTACATCGACCCACGCAGCTCACTGCTGCAGACCGACCTTCGTTTTGCCGAAATCCAATTTTGCCCGCGCTTGTTGTTTTTCGACAGCGATCTCTGGGATACCACTGTCAAGCTCAGGGCGCAGGTGGGGAGTTCGGATCAGAGGCAAAGCGCCTATGCGGAAGCTCTCAGCATCGCTTTGGCCTGCGAGCTCATGCGCGTGAACGAGAGCGGCTTTCCTTCCCTGACGCGCATTCGCGGCGGGCTTCCGGAATGGCAGCAGAAGAAGCTGATGCAATACATCGACGAACACCTTGCCGAGGACGTCTCCCTGTCGTCCTTGGCCGAACTGGTACACTTGAGCCCGTACCATTTTTCCCGGGTGTTCAAGCAATCGTTCAACATGCCGCCGCACCGCTATCTCACCAACCGGCGCATCGAACGCGCCAAGAGCCTGTTGGCAGCACGCAAACTGTCAGTGACCGAAATCGGACTCGATGTGGGCTTCAGCGAAACGAGTTCTTTTACGTCCGCGTTTCGCAAAGTCACCGGGGAAACACCAACCGGCTACCGTCGTAGGGTCGCATAGCGGCCGCGATTTGGCGAGGAACTCCTTCGCCACGGCTGAGACTTCGCGCTTTTGCTTCTCTGAGATTTTCTGAACTGTTGTGATGTCGCTCACTTGTGCGCGCTCACCATGGCGAAGGGGGCGCCTTGGGGGTCGCGGGCCTGGACGATCCAGGAGCCGCCCGGGACTTCGACTGGGCCGTGCAGTCGGCGCCGCGGGTCTGGGCACGGTCGGCCGCCTTCGCCACGCTCTCGACGGCGATGTAGTAGTTCCAGGCGGGAGCCGGCACTTGCGCGCAGGCCTTCATCATGCCGCCGCATGGCGCGCCGCCGGTGGCGAAGGTCTGATAGGTGCCCATCGGGCCCATATCGATCGCGCGGTCCTTGGTCCAACCGAAGAGCCGCGAGTAGAACGCGAACTCGCGATCGAGATCGCCGGCGTAGAGCTCGTGCCAGCCGACATGACCTGGCGTCATTGGCGCAACCGACTTGGGTTCCTCCTCGGTGTTCGGCTTGAAGAGCAGGAACACGGCCCCGCCGGGATCGGCGACAACCGCGAAGCGGCCAACATTCGGAATGTCCGCGGGTCGACGCTTGATCGCGCCGCCCGCCGCCGCCACGCGCGCGGCATCGGCGTCGACGTTGTCGGTCGCGACATAGCCAGACCAGCACGGTTTTGCGCCCTCGGCACATAGTTCCTCGGGGATCGCCATCAGAGCCCCGCAACCATCGCCGGTCCTTTGCTAAAGACCGTATATGTACGGTCGTCCGGCATGGCATGTTCTTGCGCGTCCCAGCCGATCACGTGGCTGTAGAATGCTGTCGCCGCCTTCGTGTCGCTCGTCATGACGTCGTACCAGATGAACTTTTCCTTACTCCTCTAAGCTGACGGGTCCATGGAACACGTTGTGGGAGATAGCGGCGGAGAGGCGCGAGGTGGTCGCCGACCTCGGGGCCGCCTTTCGCCTTGGCGATCACAAAAGCGGATCCGTAAATTCTCCGCACGCCCGGGGCCGGGCAAAGGCTTCATCGCTGCCATGCTGCCGGTACCTCGAGAATTGTGGCTCGCGTGCATCGCTCACCGATTGCCCCAGCGAGCCGGTCGAGGACGTCGCTCCAGCATGCCTCGATACGCCTCGGATCGCCCGCGATGCTCGGCGCTATGTCGTTGATCAAGGTCAATTCGCAGCCGTGCGCAAGCGGAACGATTTCTACGGTCACCCGGTCGAAGTTTTGCGCGTACTTCTCGACCAAGAGTTTGAACCTCAGCCGGTGGGGTCGATTCACTTCGAAATATTCGCCAACGTGCTGACGTCCTCGCCGTCGCACCTGTTGACGATGTAGAACCAGCCTCCGACGCGTCCGTCGATCTCGGCACACACGATTTGGCCCGCTGCTTTCGCAAACAACCATTTGCTTGCAGTCTTCGGATCAAGCCATGCATCGAAAACGAGCTCGGGCGACGCGCGGAATCGGCGTGTCACCCGGGCACTGATCTGCTGCTCGGCGTCGATGGACATGGCTCGTTTTCCGTCCTCCGGTGCAAGAAAAAGGCATCAAGAGGAAGCGATCGTATTTTCGAATGGTTAGGATGCACGGTGAATCGCGCCGGTGATCGCCGCCAAATGCATCACTCCTGGCGCTGATGCTTGCTCTGCGTTGCTACTTTAGCTCGAACTTGCGCATTGGCGCTTAGCCGAAAGTATCATAGCGGGGTGCATGCGTGATCCTCGTCGGCGGTGGCTGCTCCAAGGGCTGCTAAGCGAGGCTGCGGCGGCACTCGGTTGCAGGCGGAGTGAACGCAGCGATCAAAGTTCATCATTTGGGTTCGTGTTCACAATTGCGCAAGATCAAGGCAAGACAGCAATAGTGAGCAAGTATAGTTGACTTGCGTCGCTACGATTCACGCTCAAGAGGGACAAGCGATCATAGGCGACGTCGCAAGAACTAGCCTAAGGACCCCGGCCTTCTCGAATCGTTCTCCGTGCCGTCTCTCCCGAGATCAATGTCTGGACCGATCCCACGCCAAGCGAGCTCGATTTTGACGACAATGCGATTTCTTCGTGCATCGCCGACAAGTGGAGGCAGGCCATGCCCGATCCGATTCCTCGACGCGTTGCCCTGGCCGGCGTTACTTGCAAGGCATTGCCATCAAGGCGAAGCGAGCCTCGAGGAAATCGTTTCCGACCCGATCGCGCAGGCCGTGATGGAAGCGGACGGTGTCAACCCACACGAACTCGACGCGATGTTGCGGCAAGTGGCCCGGCATCTGAGCATGGCCGGGCACACTGATGCGAACATTGAAGCGGAGTAAGAAGACTCTGCAACCCAGATCATCAACATTTCAGAGTTCGAGTTCGCGCCGGCGCGCTAACCGGGCGCTGCGCGCCCTCCTCGGCATGAGGGCGAACGTCCTCTCGGTCCGCCGCGTTATCACGTCCCGTCAGCGCCGACAGGCATATGCTACCCCCAGCGCCCGTCGCGAGGCGTCCGTAGCAAGCCCCTGGATGAGGTCGCACGCTGCTTGCGTGCTGCGCCCCCGCGGCGTCAACTGCGAAAAAAATGGAAAACTGGTCAGGGCAAACAGCACGTCGATCAGTTCGTCCAGCACTCTCGAGCGCAGCTTACGATCTGCGGCCATGCGGCGAACGATAACGGACAACAAGCGCCGCCGCCGTTCGTTGCGCTCGCGCACGCTCGCCCCGAATTCCGGATCGCTGGCGCCGGCGGCGTGTAAAGGGCCGAGCGCATCGGAGCCGAAGCTCCAGAAGTCGCAAAAGATTGAAATGACCTCGAGCAGTACGGCCTGGGGATCGGAGCCTCTCATGATGCCGGGTATTCGATGCAGGCCGCCGCGCACGGCCATGTCGTCGAAGACGGCTTCGAGCAGAGCCCGGCGCGACCCGAACTGATTGTAAACGGTAAGCCGTGTCACGCCCGCCATCTCGGCAACGGCTTGCAATGAAAATCCGCTGATCCCTTCCGGGGTGCCGAGAATGGCGGCCGCGGCGGATACGATCCGCGCGCGAGTCTTCGTCGCAGCGAAGCTGCGGCTGGGGCTGTTGTAGGTGCGCGGGCTCACGTCACGCGAATGTCATAATTGGATATACATTATGTATATCCGATTCCCTGGCTTGGTAGTGAAGAAGGATGGTTGTCATGCAAATGACCCTCATCGTCGCCCTCGTGCTGCACGTTCTGTCCGGCGTGTTTTGGGCCGGCACGACATTCGCATTGGCGCGCACGGGCGGCAATCAAGCAGATCTCTTCTTCCGGCCGCAAATGGCCGCCGCCGCCGTTGCGGTCATGACCGGCGGGGTGCTGTGGTTTTACCTTCATCACGGTCCACTGGGCACCCCAGGCCACCTCCTCGCCATCGGAGCTTTGTGCGCGTTCCTCGCCCTCGGCATGCAAGGCATGGTGGGTGCGCCGGCCCTGAGGAAACTCTCCGCTCTCGGCGAATCCGAGGCATTGCGCCATCGCGCGGCGAGAAACCAGCGCATCGCCGCAGTCCTGTTGGCGATCACCGTCACGTGCATGGCGGCGGCACGTTACGCGCCATGAGCAACGAGAATGGATCGCCTGAAGGACAAAGTCGCACTGGTGACCGGGAGCTCGCGCGGCATCGGCTCGGCCATTGCCGCCCTGTTCGCGCGCGAAGGCGCGAAGGTCGCGCTCCACGGCAGGGATGTCGAGGCACTGTCCGCGGTGCTGGCCGACATCGTGCAGGGCGGCGGCAAAGCGGTCGATGTGACCGCGGACGTCACCAAGTTCGGTGATATCGAAGCCATGCGCCGGCGGATCGAACGGGAGTTCGGGTCGGTCGAGATCCTCGTCGCCAATGCCGGCGGCAGCTTCACCACCCCCGGCCCGATCGAAGAGACGAGCGAGGAGGAGTGGCGAGCATCGATCGACGGCAATCTCACCGCGACCTTCCTCACCATCAAAAGCTTCCTGCCGCGCATGAAGGAGCGAAGAACCGGGAATATCATTACGATCTCATCGGCCGCCGCGCGCAGGCCATCTCACATGTCCCCGATCGCCTACGCCGCCGCTAAGGCCGGCATAGAGATTCTCACGCAGGACCTTGCCGCCCAAGTCGGTCCTTACGGAATTAGGGCGAACTGCATCGCTCCTGAAACGATCCTGACCGAGCGAAACAGGATGCGCATCCCCTCTGGTCAGCAGGATAAGCTAATCGAATTTCACCCCATCAGGCGTCTCGGAACACCCGAAGACGTCGCCCACGCAGCGCTCTATCTCGCATCTGATGATGCAGCATGGGTCGCCGGCGTTATCCTGGACGTCGCCGGTGGGGCGGTTATGGTCTGAGCATAAAAGCGATGAAATTCGGCAATATAGACAAGACGGATTTCTTGATCCCGCCATTTGCCCTGTTCTATTTCTATGCCCTGTTCGCCGCGGCCTTCCACTGGCCTACTATAACGACGCACCAGTTTTTCCATTCCGAGATAATCTCGCGGATCGGAGTGCTGTTTTGCTTGGCGGGGCTGTTGCTGTTCTTGTGAAGCCTGATTTCCTTTCGACAGAGCTTTCGAGTCGGCATTGACGCTGACCATCCCGATAGACTCATAACTGACGGCGTTTTGCTTTGAGTCGCAATCCCATTTACGTGGCCTTCGCGATTATCTTGGTAGGAGAATTCTTCATCTTCCCAAATTGGATAAGTTTGATTTATCTGGGCGCGGCCACATGGCTTTTTCACCGTCAAGTCTTGCGCGAAGAAGAATATTTGGGCGAGCATTACGGCCAAGCCTACGCGGAGTATCGCCGTCGCGTCCGAAGATGGGTCTGAGCATGTGGCGCGTCCGGCTGTACCGGATCGGGCTCTAGGCGTGAAGGTGCGATGAACGAGAGGGAAATCCTCGCGCTCGAGGACAAGCGATTGAGCCGCCCCGAGCCGACGCAGATCTCAGCAAGCCGGGAAGTTGGCCCCTGCTGGCGGGATCGAATGCGATTCGATCAATTGAAATTGGGCAATTGAGCACGCACATGCCATCGACGCTCGTCGTCAGCCAACAGCTCGCACTTGTCACCGCCGCTATTTTCGCCGGCGCGGCAATCTACATAAATATCGCGGAGCAGCCGGCGCGTCTTCAACTCGACCCTGACGCCCTACTTACGCAATGGAAGCCCAGCTACGCGCGTGGATTGATCATGCAATCCTCGCTTGTGATCGTGTCGGGTGTGCTAGGCGTGCTGGTCTATTTTGGTACCTGGGATTGGCGTTGGCTCCTTGGCGCGGCTTTAATCCTCGCCAACTGGCCCTATACGCTCGGGGTTGTTCTACCGGTCAACAAGCGCCTGGAGGCGACGACGCCTGAATCCGCGAACGCCAAGACACGCGATCTGGTTGAGACCTGGGGCAAACTGCATGCAGTGCGTAGCGCGCTCGGGTTTGGCGCCACCCTGGTCTATCTCTGGGCGACGGTGAAGGCTTAGCGCGAAAGCGAAATCTGGCACGAAAGCGAAGCACCGCGATGTCGCTTACGGTCGCTATTGGGGGCAAATTGGACCTAGCTTAAGTCACGGCGTGAGGTCTGCTTCTGACACGAAAGTGGGCGACGCACTGCGGCACACACCCTATGACGCACGGGGATGTTCGTTTGAAGCCTTTGGCTTCCTGACGAAGCCAAAATAGAAACAAAGGAAGAAGAGGATGAAATGGACGATGGATCGGCCACCGCTGATCTGAGGTGTTTCGACAAAACCTGTTCCCAGCAGAGGCACCGAAACATCGGCGAGATAGAGATAGAACAAAATACCCGATGATACGAAAAATGCGCCCGCCAGAAACTTGCGAAAGTCCCTATTTCGCCAGGCGTCCCGACAGCCATGATGACCGCGGCGGCGACGTAGAGGGCTATAGTCATGCTTGCCTCGCGGATCAGGCGGTGCTCGGCCGGGACCTTGACTGCACCGATTAGAGGACGCCTTCGCGAGCTTTGTCCAACAGCGTGTCGGAGCCGACCAGCGTCGGCATCTGGCACTCGGCGGACAACATCGCGTCCGCAACCGCAGCATTAGGACAACGGTTAGTTGTTTCGGTCATGATCGTCTCCCGGCGGTGGCCCGCAGATCAGGTGCACCGTCGCATCGGCCATCGCCTCGAGCGTGCTGCGCGAAGCGCCGGAGCGTGAGCGGACGGCGAGCGTGTGCAGCGTGGCCGAAGCGAGCATCGCCAGCGCTGCCGGATCGGCTCCCTTCGGCAAATCGCCGTGATCCCTGGCGAACCGGATGCGCGCCGCGAACGCGTCATCGATCCTCTGGAATCCCTACGGCCAAAAGCGCGCGAATTTTCCGATCGCGGACCGCTTCTGTCGTCGCCATGCCGATCGCAAAGCAGCCGCGAGGGCCATCCTTGCCGCCGAAATAGCCGGCCAGAGCCTTGCGATACAGGCGCCGCAGCACCTCGCGCAGCGTCCGATCGGAGGCGAGCGCTTCTTCCATCGCGACGTGGCTGAGTTCCCAGTAGCGCCTGAGCGCGGCGAGGTAGAGCCCGCGCTTGTCGCCGAACGCGCCATAGAGGCTCGGCCGATTCATTCCGGTTGCTGCGCTCAGATCGTCGAGCGAAGTCGCGGCGTAGCCGGCGCGCCAGAAGCTTTCGGTGGCGCGCTGCAGCGCGATCTCGGGATCGTAGGTGCGCGGCCGCCCGCGCGGCACCCGAACCGGACATAGATGGGATCGAAATCCCGCAGCGCAGCAGCCTCCTGCCACATCGTGTGCCGACACGGGCGGGGTCGGCACAGGGCCCCGGCTCGATTCAGAACAATTCAGTTCGGCCCCACCAAATGCGTCAACAACAGCACTGAACTCCGGTGCAAAAGCGGTATAGTTTGTGCGGGTCTAGTGATACCAACCGTAAATCTAACAAGGATATTGTCCGAGGCAGTAGGGATACGTAGGGGAATAAGGATGTCCTCCGTAGGAATAAGGATGTCCTCCGTAAGCACGTCTGTAAGCTCGACGATAGACCCGGCGAACGTGCCGACGGTCGGGTCCATAATACTGTGCATTAGCATGTGACAACGTTAGCAGTGGCACCGCAGGGCCCACATTCCCTTGGGACCATTGAAGCGAGAAGGGCACCGCAGCCAATAACGC
>DATFQX010000022.1:0-8016 GCA_035263865.1 Xanthobacteraceae bacterium | reverse complement strand
CGCGGCCGGCGCAAGCTGCGAGGCGACGCGCAAGCTGCCGCACATCGTGATGGTGTTCGACGAGTCGAGCTTCGACGCCACCATGATGCCCGGCGTCAGCGTGCCGCCGAATTATCGCGAGCGCTTTCGCTCCTCGGACGGCAACATCCGCGCGTTCGTCGTGGAGGGCGCCGGCGGTCCGAGTTGGTACACCGAATACAACGTGCTCACGGGGCTATCGGCCCGCTCTTACGGCCGGTTTGCCGAGTCGGTCACCCGCCTCGCCGCCGGGCGCGTGAAGCGCGGTCTGCCTGCCGCGCTGCGCAAGTGCGGCTATAGCACCTATAGCCTCTATTCCTGGTTTGGCGCCTTCGTCGGCGCGCGTGGCTTCCACACATCCACCGGCATCGAGCATTTCCTCGACGCCAAACAGATGCACACCGGGCCCGCGGATACCGACAGCTTTTTTTACGACTATGCAGCGCGCGTGATCGCGGAGGATCACACTCATGGCCCGGTATTCGTCTTCATCAATCTCGCGATGAACCATTTTCCATGGGATTTCCGCTACCGTCCCGACCTCCTGCCCGGCTGGGTCAATCCTGGAAATCCGTTCGAGATCGACGAATATCTGCGCCGTCAGGAGATGAGCGCCCACGACTACGCGCAATTCAAAGCGCGTCTCGAGCGCGAGTTTCCCGGCCAGCCGTTCCTGATCGTGCGGTTCGGGGATCATCAGCCGCTGTTTGCCAGGCGCTACGTCGAGCCGACGCTCGACCAAGCCGGGGTCGCGGTGCGCATCCTGCGGCGCGACCCGCGTTATTTCACCACCTATTACGCAATCGAGGGCATCAACTTTCAGCCCGCCGACTTATCTTCCGCGCTCGATACGCTCGACGCGCCCTATCTTCCCCTCGTGGTGATGGAAGCGGCAGGCGTGCCGCTCGACCCCTCCTTCGTCGAGCAAAAGAGGATCCTCACCCGTTGCCGCGGGCTGTTCTATCTCTGCGCGGGCGGCGCCGAGGCGCGCCGCTTCAACCGGCTGCTGATGGACGCCGGTTTGATCCAGGGCTTCTGAAGCGGCCGGCCGATCGTCGCAATCGACACTGCCCACCGATCAAAACTCCGCTCATTCCCGCGCAAGCGGGAATCCAGGGCCAGGCCTGAGTCCCCGCTTTCGCGGGGACGAGCGGAAGATCGGGTTCGCCGCGTTTGACCTTGAAATGACAAATTTAATGCCGTTTTATGACAGCGGTCCGTGTGCCGGAGAGTTGATGGGTCATTGCCGGGCACGGGCCGCCCGCATGCCGCCCTCCGTCGCGTGTGTGACCAGCCGTTGGGCCGCAGGAGAGACCCTGCGCGCCAGGCTCGCCATTGCGCTGATCGCAGCGCTGCACGTGTGCGCCCTCGGCCTGCTCCTGTGGACTGAAATCGATTTCGTGCCGAAGCTCGCCTTCTGCCTGACCTGGGCCCTGCTCAATTTCTTCTGGCTCGCCGTGCTGCGCCGTCCCACCCTATCGGCGGCGCTGTCGCTGGCGCTGGTCGTCATCCTCATCCTGCTCTCGCGGCTCAAATATGAAATCGTTTGGATGACGGCGAATTTCCTCGACGTGATGATCATCAACGCCGACACAGTGAGCTTCCTGCTGGCGGTCAAGCCCGAGCTTTATCAAAAGGTCCTCATCACGGTTTGCCTTGTACTTCCGGCGCTGGCGCTGATCTGGTGGATCGATCCGTTTCGCATCCGGCGGCGCACCGCGGCGGCGGGATTTTTCGCCTGCACCGCTGCGCTGCTCGGCATCTCGCTCGCATCCCCGCAGGAGGAATGGGACATATTCGTTGGCGAGAGCTACGTCTCCAAATTCGCACGCTCGGGGGTCACCGCAATCGCCGAATTCATGACGCGCGGATATATGGACTCCGCTGCCGCCATGACCGATCGCCTACGTCCGCTACCGAGCGAGGTCTGCGTGCCGGGCGGAAAGCCGCCCCACGTCATCCTCGTCCACGATGAATCGAGCTTCGACATCCGTGTGCTGCCCGGCGTCAAGGTCGGCGCCGATTACGGCGACCACTTCCGCTCCTTCGACGGCAAGCGCCGCCACTTCATCAGCGAAAGCACGGGCGGTGCGAGTTGGTACGCCGAGTACAACGTGCTTGCCGGGCTCTCCGCGCGTTCGTTCGGCCGCTTCGCCTATTACGTGACGCAGATCGCCGCCGGGCGGGTCGAGCGCGGACTGCCGGCGACGCTGCGCCGCTGCGGGTATCGGACCTTCTCCATTTATCCTGCGCTCGGCGCCTTCATGAGCGCCAAAAGTTTTCAGACCAGCACCGGGATGCAGCGATTTCTCGATCAGGACGCGCTCGGCACCAACCGCATCGAGCCCGACCGTTTCTATTACGACGCGGCGGTGCGGATGATCGAGCGTGAGCGCGACAAGGGGCCGATGTTTGTGTTCGTCTATCTCGCCGCGAACCATTACCCCTGGAACCAGCGCTGGCGGCCCGAGCTGACGCCGGACTGGACAGCGCCGGGAAATGCGCCCGACGTCGACGAATACTTGCGCCGCCAGAGCATGAGCTTTGCTGACTATGCGCAGTTGCTCGATCGGCTGCGGGAAAAATTTCCCGGCGAACCGTTCCTGTTGGTCCGCTACGGCGACCATCAGCCGGATTTCGCCTCGCTCATGCTCGAGCCTGTGCTCGACGAGGCCGGCGTCAACCGCCGGCTGATGACCTACGATCCGCGCTATTACACGACCTATTACGCGATCGATGCGATCAACTTCAAACCCGTCAGTCTCGCTACCGCGCTCGACACGATCGAGGGGCCCTATCTTCCGCTGGTGGTGCAGGAGGCGGCCGGGCTGCCGCTCGATCCGTCCTTCGCCGAGCAAAAGCGCATTCTCGAGCGCTGCAAGGGACTCTTCTACGCCTGCGCCGGCGGGGCGGAGGCGCGCCGCTTCAACCGGCTGCTGATCGACGCCGGCCTGATCAAGGGGCTGTGACGGCAACTGTGGTGTCATTGCCGGGCTTGACCCGGCAATCCATCCATCTCGTAAAGACCTTTTTTGCGAAGAAGATGGATGCGCGGGTCAAGCCCGCGCATGACGAGTCGACGATAACAACGGTTGGCATTAATTCGACCTGGATACTCCCGGGATCCAGCATGTAGGAGGCCCCCCATGCGCCGGCGCTTTGCGACGCTCGACGTGTTTACCGACCGCCGCTTTGCCGGCAATCCGCTCGCGGTGGTGCACGAGGCCGAGGGACTCGAGCCGGACGCGATGCAGGCGATCGCGCGCGAATTCAATCACCCCGAAACGGTGTTCATCTTCGCACCGGCCGATTCGGGACACCGAGCACGGCTTCGCATTTTCACGCCCGCGCGGGAGCTGCCGTTTGCCGGTCACCCGACGGTTGGCACCGCGGTGCTGCTCGCGCTGTCCGACGGCGCCGCCGCCGGGGACGCGTTCGTGTTGGAGGAGGGGATCGGCGCGGTGCGCTGCACGCTCGAATGGAGGAACGGCGCACGCGGCGGCGCGCGTTTTGCGATCCCGCAATTGCCGGCGCAAGCGGGACCGGCCGCCGAGCAGGCCAAGGTCGCGGCGGCGCTGTCGCTCGAACCCGGCGATCTCGACGGCGCCGCAACGCGATGGTCGTCCGGCATCCCTTTCACCTTCGTGCCGGTGTCGCGCCTTGCCGCCATGGCGCGTTGCCGTTCTGATCCCGGCAAATTCGGTGCCGTCTTTCCCGATGGCGCCGCCTACGCGTTCTGCAACGAGACCGCCGAGCCCGGGCATCATTTCCGCGCGCATGTTCGCGCCCGGCCTGGGCGTCGCCGAAGATCCGGCGACCGGATCGGCGGCCGCTGCTTTCGCGGGTCTGCTGGCATCCCGCCTGCCTGACGGCAGCCACGCGATCACGATCGAGCAGGGCTACGAGATGGGCCGGCCGAGCTTGCTCCGCCTCGCCGCCGAGGTCCGTGCGGGAGGCGTCCTGTCCGCCGCCATCGGCGGCGACGCCGTCGTCGTGACGGAAGGCACGATCGAGGCCTGAGCCTGGCGCGGATTTCGGGACGTAGAATCACCACGGGCCATAAGCTCGGTCGGCTCCCTCTCCCGCTTGCGGGGAGGGTTGGGGAGGGGGCGGCATGAAATGGTCGTTCATTATTGCGTGCCCCCTCCCTGTCCCTCTCCCGCAAGCGGGGAAGGGGACGCTGTCGCGCGGTCATTGCGCAACAGTCACGATCTACGTGAGCGGAACTTCGCCAGTTCAAATCCGCTAAAGGTAAAGGTGGCTGTCCTAGAACCGGGATCTGCATTCCGCTTGCGAAGGCGCCGCTTCTTCCGCTAGAACCGCCCGGCACCAAGGACGACGCGGGTCTCCTTCCGCCGCTTTGCGTGGACGAGGGCGATATGAAGTCGACGCGCTGCGATATCCGCGCGATCACCCGGAGGGGAAACCCGTCCGGCGCCGCCCTCATTCTCGGCGGGCTCCTGCTCCTTACCCTCCCCTGAGGGCCGACCGGGCGTTTCGCGCCTGGGCACTCAGGGGGAAAACCGCGAGCACGGAACCCAGAGCGCCCCAAGAAACGGCGCGAACGACGAGAAGGAACCCATAACATGACTGCGCCAGCAAAGTCCGAGCAGGACCGCGTCGTCATCTTCGACACCACCTTGCGCGACGGCGAGCAGTGCCCGGGCGCGACCATGACCCATGAAGAGAAGCTCGAAGTCGCCGAGCTGCTCGATCAGATGGGCGTCGACATCATCGAGGCGGGCTTTCCTATCGCCTCGGAAGGCGACTTTGCCGCCGTGCGCGAGATCGCCAAGCGCACCAGGAACGCGGTCGTCTGCGGGCTCGCGCGCGCCTCGTTCAAGGACATCGACCGCTGCGCCGAGGCGATCGAGCCGGCCGAGAAGAAGCGCATCCACACCTTCATCTCTACTTCGCCGGTACACATGAAATACAAGCTGCAGAAGGAGCCGCACGAAGTCTATGAGATGGTCGTCGCGCAAGTGGTGCGTGCGCGCACCTATACCGACGACGTGGAATGGTCGTGCGAGGACGGCACCCGCACCGAGCACGATTTCCTCTGCCGCTGCGTGGAGGCCGCGATCAATGCGGGCGCCACCACGATCAATATCCCCGACACGGTCGGCTACACCGTGCCCGAGGAATATTTCGCCCTCATCAAAATGGTGCGCGATCGCGTCCCGAATTCAGACCGGGCGCGCTTCTCCGCGCATTGCCATGACGATCTCGGCATGGCGGTGGCGAACTCGCTCGCCGGCGTGCGCGCCGGCATCCGCCAAATCGAGTGCACCATCAACGGCATCGGCGAGCGCGCCGGCAACGCCTCGCTCGAAGAGCTCGTGATGGCAATGAAAGTGCGCAACGACGTGCTGCCGTATTGGACCAACATCGACAGCACGCTGCTCACCCGCGCCTCGAAGCTGGTCGCGGCCGCGACCTCGTTCCCGGTGCAGTACAACAAGGCGATCGTCGGCCGCAACGCGTTCGCGCACGAGTCCGGCATCCATCAGGACGGCATGCTCAAGCACACGCAGACGTACGAGATCATGAGGCCGGAGAGCGTGGGCGTGAAGCAGACCTCGCTGGTGATGGGTAAGCATTCCGGCCGCCATGCCTTCGTGCACAAGCTGCAAGAGATGGGCTATCAGCTCGCCGGCAATCAGCTCGAGGATGCCTTTGTCCGATTCAAGGCGCTCGCCGATCGCAAGAAGCACGTCTACGACGAGGACCTCGAGGCGTTGGTCGACGAGGAGATCGCGCACGCGCAGGACCGCGTGAAGCTGGTGACCTTGACTGTGATCGCCGGCACCATGGGGCCGCAATCGGCCACCGCGACGCTCGACATCGACGGACGCCATCACACCGTGCAGGCGACCGGCAATGGGCCGGTCGATGCGACGTTCAACGCGATCAAAGCGCTCATCCCGCACGAGGCGGTGCTCGAGCTCTATCAGGTCCACGCGGTGACGCAGGGCACCGACGCCCAGGCTGAAGTGTCGGTGCGGCTTGCCGAGAACGGCCGCGCGGTGACCGCCAAGGGCGCCGATCCGGATACGCTCGTCGCTTCGGCCAAGGCCTATCTCGGCGCGCTCAACAAGCTCATGTCGCGCCGCGGCAAAGGCAAGCCGGAACCGATGGTGGCGGAGCGGCGCGTGCACTCGACGGATGTGGGGTGAGGAAGCGGTGCTCCGTCGCGTTCCCTCCGTTCGTCCCCGCGAAAGCGGGGACCCAGCTCTTGGCTCTGGATTCCCGCTTGCGCGGGAATGAACGGAGGTGGGGCCGCGGACTGCAGAATTGCGAGATTTAGCTGCGGCGAAATAGCTCAACATGACGAAGCTGTAATGTTCGGTCGCGAAGTTGTTATCTGACCAAAGTTTAACTTGATGCGCGGCTGCCGCGGCTTTGTATTACCGTCCTCAAGCGGGGTGACTTGGAGGGCACGTATCATGTGGAAAGCCATCGTCGCGGGAACCGCAGCGCTCGCGATCGCGGGAACTTCGCTTGTCTATGCCCAGCAGCGCGGCGGGCGTGACGGCATGATGCAGGGCCGGCAATTCAGCGCCGAGGATGTGCGCGCGTTCGGCGAGGCGCGTCTCGCCGCGCTCAAAGCGGGACTGATGCTCAACGCTGATCAGGAGAAGAACTGGCCGGCCTTCGAGCAGGCGGCGCGCGACTACGCCAAGCTGCGCCAGGACCGCTTTGCCGCGCTGCGCAGCGGCCAAGCCGGCGACGACCCGGTCGAGCGCCTGCGTCAGCGCGCCACAGCCATGTCGGAGACGGGTGCGGCCTTGAAGAAATTGGCCGACGCCACAGATCCCCTGTACAAGAGCCTTGACGAGAATCAGAAACGGCGCTTTGCGATACTCAATCGCTTGGCCGGACCGGATCGGGGCGACTTCCGCCGGCGCGAGGGCATGATGCACCGCGAATGGGGCCTGCGCCGCAGCGAGAGGGGCATGATGGATATGGAACACCCTGGCGGACAACGCCTGTAGTCACCACATAACAGAGCCTAGCGCCGGCGGTCGCACTCCCAGCCCCCCGACACGATCGCCGACGTACGGGAGCCGCCGGGTCCCCACCCGGCGGCTTTCCTTTTGGTGGAACTCCGTCGCGCGGTTGTGAAATTTGGGAACTGCGGTGGGCAGCGCCAAGATCCGCCGCAGCGCTGCAGCGAACCGCGCCGCAGCACGACGCTGGCGCACAAATCTCCGCTCATTACCCGCGCAAGCGGGAATCCACGATCTTCGTGTCCCGGGCGAGCGAAGCGAGACCCTGGGACCTAGAGCCGCCAGCTCCAATCCTGGGTCCCCGCTTGAGTTTATCCCCGCGAAAGCAGAGGCGGGGACCAGCGGAGACGATCGACGGGCCTTCCCTGGACAGTGGGAACTCGCTTTGCTACAGGACGCAGCCCTCGCGGCCGGCGGTGGGCGCAATTCCGGGCGCATAGCTCAGTTGGTAGAGCAGCTGACTCTTAATCAGCGGGTCCCAGGTTCGAGTCCTGGTGCGCCCACCATCAACAGCCTGAAAATACAAACATATTTGTAATTCAGTGATCGAGAGCGTTTAAGCTTTTTTATTGCGGACCCCAAGCGGACCTCGCCAGACAAAATCCGCCCGTGCATCTCACCCAATCAAGAGTTCGTTATCGGCTCAAGGCCGAATCGCCGGTAGCGGTGCCGCCACCACGCCCTTTCTGCCTGCCCCCTATTTCGTCATTGCTTTTTTTTGGCAAAGGCCACCGCGAGCTCTCTGGCAGCTTCCGCAACTTCCGCTTTCACCAAAGCGGCCGATCGCGGTCGCGAGCCGGCAGCCACCCATGGGCCACTGCTTCTGAAATCCTGACCACCCCATCACCTCCACCCCAAAAATTTTTTCCCCGCAACAACTCAGTTAACAACCGCACAGCCTCCACGCTGCCGCGCGGCATTTTGCAAATGTAATGTACAGCAATGAGACTTGGCGGGGAGCGATCCATGTCTGCTCCTGGCGGATGCG
>DATFQX010000021.1:0-15464 GCA_035263865.1 Xanthobacteraceae bacterium | reverse complement strand
TGATAAGCGCGGCAATGACGGAGGCGGTGGGCACCAACTCGTGCGCCAGCTCCAGTCGCTTCGGTGCCAATTCAACAGCCAATGTGGTCGCGCCCGTGATATTGCCATTTGGTTGGCTCATGCTCGCAACGAGGCCAATCTAGTAATTGATCATCTCGACGGTAACTATCAACAACTCGCGCGCTGCACGTATGAGCATCTTGCTCGGCAACAGCATCAGTTGTCGATGGCCGATTTGCGCGAGCAGGAAACCGTCAGAATTGCTTTGACAAAGGCCCCACAACCATACTGGGAGCTCTCATTCATCAATGAAGATGATGGCAGGCAAACGCGGCTGGAAGCAACGTCAGGCTCGTTCCCAAGCGAGCACACGCTCGCATTAGCTCGCGCGTGCGCGGCATAGGAGCAAGTCTAGGCGGCGGATGTCCGCTTGGCGGGTGAAGCGGACTTGCCAAAAGCGCGATGCAAGCCGACGCGTCGGCCTTCAGTGAAGCGGGAAGCGCAATAACACGCCCGGTGGGCTTTAATTGCTTCCCGGCGGCCGCGGTTTAATGACGCCTTTATTCTCTTCCGCGCCTAACTCGCGCACCCCACCGGTCAAGCACAAAGGCAAATCCGAATGTCAGGATCACGATCAATAGAATCATTTCAATGTTCATGTATGGCTGCCCTCGCCTGTGTTGGTGCTGTTAGTTCTTTGATAGACGCCGTAGGGCCCAGTCTTCGACCCAGTGAGCGAGGCGCTCATGGTCGTCAGCGATCCGCAGCAGCGCGTCTTTGGTCTTCGTATCCTTCTCTTCACTCGCCAGAATGCGCGCCTCTTCTGCACGGGTGCGCCAGTGGTCGGGATTACTGAGCAAGGATTGGCTGGTCATGCCCGCTCCCATCTGTGAGACTGTGATCGTCATCATCATGCGGCGACTCGCGAGTGCGCTTGGCTTCACCTGGGCCGGGTGGAGGTCTGGAGCCGCGTTATGGACAACCGACGGCCGCTAGGGTTGCCCATACAAACTCAAGGAAAAGCAGGCGCAGTGTCGCCGATCATCCCATCGTGATTTCCCTCGTGCCCTCCCTTTGGGTGGGAAAGTTGGGTGCGATAGAAGTCGAGCACGAAAAGCCGAAGGGCCGATGAGAGATTGCCAAGTTGCCGCTGAGCATCGATTTCGGCGACCAATTCCGACAACGTCATGTGCCGCTCGCGCGCGATCTCCTTCAACCCGTTCCAGAATGCATCCTCGAGACTCACGCTCGTTTTGTGGCCAGCGATCACGATCGAGCGCTTGACGACCGCAGATTTCATGAAGACACCCCAATTGTCCTAGTTTCGACGGCATAGCGTTTCCGCTATGCCGCGCTTTCGGAGCGGCTCGCATTCGCCGCCCATCGATCCGACATTCGGGAGTGGTGTTGCCCCGACATTCGGGAGTGGTGTTGCCCCCAGGCCCGAACAGCTGCCCGCTTAACATTCCATCCGCTTCATCGGTTCCGCCAGCACGGCGGCTGCGTGTTGACTTCACCCGCAAGTGTGACCCATTTGCTACATACCGCCACGTAAGTCGTCCGCCTGCTTTGATGATTTGAACATGCATAGCAGCGCACGGCAAACCCGTTCACCCCTCGCGAGGAAGAGTTCGCGAGTAACGCGACTGCGCGCTCAATCGGTCATTACCTGGGAAAGCGAGAACAGATTGGAAGCGTCGGCGGTAGTTAGATACGCGCAGGCTGGAGCCGAACGGTAAAAGAATGCGGCAATGAAGCGGGACTTCGCCATCGCTGCCGAACCATGGCCATTTGGTTAACGTGCGCCCTTCGCTGATCCTCTCGATCGCCTTTGAACCAATCGCCCGCCAAAGCGACAAATAGTCGGGAGCCATTTCACCCCAGCGATTGAGCCGGAACGTGGGATGGCGACGGCGGGCGTCTGCACAGACAAGCGAAATAGGGGCGTCACTCGGTCGGCCCGTCCGGGTGCCTAACACAAGGGGATTAGCATCATGAAGATCGTGATAATCGCAACCGCTGGGCTCGTCGCCATGATGAGCGTTGCCGCTGCCGCCGATTTGCCGCGCAAGGAACCGCCTCCGGTGGCGGCGGCGCCAATCGGCAAATACCCGATCGGCAAATATCCGGTTGGCAAGTATCCGGTTGGCAAATACCCGCAGCCCGTCGTGACCAAGGGCTAAGGTAAGCCATCACCCGCCCTGTGAAAGCCTGACGTCGGCGCGGCCCGATTCACTCGTGGCGCGCGACCCGAGCGAGCTTTCTTTGGCTTGTGGCTGAACAGTCGCAAGCGCGGGCTTTCCCTTTGGGGAGCGGGCACAGAGAGATGGGGGCAAACATGAGACTGTTTAGTGGCTTCGGCTGTTTCGTATGCGCTAGCTTGGCAGTTCTGCTTTGCGCCCCCGCGAATTCTGACCGGCATGTTAATGCAGCCCTTGCTCGCATGGCTACAATAGCTGCGCTCGCTCGCTCAGATGCCGCGCTCGCTGACCCAAAGTTAAGAACCGCGCTCGCCGACCCAAACACAAGGGCCGCCGTCGCTGATCCAGTCGTAAAAGTGCCGCTTGCGGAACCAGAGATAAATGTGAGCCCGCTCGAAGCTTCGGACGAGTGCGTCCGGAGCGAAGCGTGCATCGACCAATATCTCTGGTCGGTGTACGAACGCGCGCCGAAGGTCGATACCATCAAAGTGGAGGAACAGATCAAGACGACAGTCAAGAAGAACGGCAAGAGCCGCACTGTCGCGAAAACTGTTACGAAGCTCGTGAATGAGGACTTCACGTGGAAGGATCCAGATGCCGCCGAAAAAGCTAGTATGCCCGTGGCCCAATACGTGATCGGCGGCATGGACCGGGCCTTCAAAGTGAGGCTTTATCGCCTCTTTCGCGCGCTGGACGATGCCGGGCTTGCTCCTGGTATGACCAGTGGCTTCCGCGATGACTACCGGCAATCGATCGCAAGCGGCAACAAGGCCGCGATCAATCGCTCCTACCATGGCGGAAGCCTGCGCGGCGGCTATGGCCATGGGCTTGCAGCCGATGTGGTGAGCGTCAAGGGTGAGACGCGTTCCGAGCGATGTATTTCAAGCGAAATCTTGTGGAAGTGGATCGACGCGCACGGCAAGGACTATGGGATAGGCAGACCCTATCTCGATAAAGATCCGCCGCACATTGCGCCGATCGACGGCAAAGAATACGCCGACAAACGCGGACTGAATGCGAAAGTCGCGGAAAAGGGGAACGCTGCCACGAGCGGCGTCGCAAAACCGGCTAAAGCGCCTCAAACTCGTCAGGGACGGGCCGAACCCAAGCCGCTTTGATGCTTGCGGCTCGTTAGCCTCTCGGATGCGGCGATCGCAGGCTTTTTGCATCTTCTCGGTTAAACGCCCTACAATCACGATGAATTTGGTCCGCTGGTGCTGTCGTGGACATCTCTGATGCGGTCGCTGCGGCCATTCTGTCCACGCGCTCCGACGCAATCGTAGCTGCCGACCGCGACGGCCTCATCCGCTTCTGGAACCCCGGTGCGGAACGTCTTGGTTATTCGCACAATGAGGCGCTGTCTCGCTCGCTCGATCGCATTATTCCTGAGCGGTTGCGTGCGCGGCATTGGGATGGATACCGGCGAGTGATGGAGAGCGGAAAAAGCCGCTACGGCCAAGGGGATGTGCTCTCGGTTCCCGCTATTCGCAAGGATGGGGCCACGATCTCGGTCGAGTTCACCGTCGTGCCGCTACAGAATAACGGGCAGATGATCGGCATGGCCGCAATCATGCGAGACGTGACAAGGCGGTTTAACGAGATGCGCGCATTGAAGCGAAAGCTCGCAGAGCTTGAAAAACCTTAAACCGCCTGGCTCGGCCAACATGAACCGTTATTTGCTAAGCGCTTTCGTCAGTGCGGTGTTGGCTACATCGACCTTCACAGCAGCCAGGGCCGATGTTCAAATTTTGACTGATAACGGTGGGATGATCGACCTAAATTCAATCACAGGCACAATCACAGAGGGTGACGCCAAAACCCTTAGAGATATTGAAAATAGGTTGGCGCAAAGCCGTTTCCGTGTATCCCTCGATAGTCGTAGCGGCGATGTTGCTGCGCGATGGAAATAGGAAGACTCATTCGCAAATACGACGCCGTCACGCTTATTTACCACGACATGAAGTGTTATGGCAGTTGAGGATTAGGCGTCAACCGGGAAAATTATGGGGAATTAGGCTTACATCGTCCCCATCTCGCTATTGCCCCGCAGGGCCGTGAAGCAGTGGAGTAGCAAATCCTCCGAATATTCTCGGCCATTAAAAGTTACATTGCTGAGATGGGGATTACCGACGATTTTTATCAACTGATGATCAACACCGAGCCGTCAAAAATGCTGATCTACACCGGTAGCGAATACGAAAAGCTGGTGCCCAAACTTGATCCTACATACGAGGAAATTCAAGTCGCGCTCGAAGCACGTCGGTACGGAGTAACTACGTCAGAGATGCGCGCACGAAAGGCGGAGGCGGAACGCTGTCCGCATCAGCCGGGCAAGGATGGCTCGATTTCATTTGATTGTGATGATGCCATTAAGTGGGGGTTGAGTCTCGATGTGTATCAGCGGCGGATGAAGGAGACAAAAAAATGTTGGTTCAGCGAGAAACAATACTGGTCGTGACACGTATAACAAAACTCCGCAAAAATCGCGAAATGAACTACCTTTTGTCCTCCAACGCGAAGCTTGCATTCGGAACGTCATGTTAGGCCGACAACCATAATGCGCAATTCCCTGAGGGCGGTTATCGCCCTGCTCGTGCGCGCCGACGAGGTGATCGAGTGAGGCGCCGCAAAGCGGACCTTGCCTAAGGGATGACACTGATCTGCCGTTTGATTGCTGAATATTAATTTCGCCGCCATCTCGCAGTAATGCGTTCGTCCCCATCTAGCGGTCAGTACGGCGCCGCCGGCGCCGGTGATCCAAATGGAGTCGTCTTCATCATGATGAATGATCCTCTGGCGCGCGTCCTCTCCACGCGCCGTCTCATCCTGCTCGCCACCGTTGCCAGCCTCGGCGTCGCCGGGATCGTGATCGCGAAGTCCCCCCAATCGTTCGTTCCCGCGTCTGGCGTTGTCGCTGCGGAGAGCGCGCAGCGGCCCGTGGGCTTTGCCGAACTCGTCGACAAGGTCAAACCGGCGGTGATCTCGGTTCGCGTCAAGATGGATGCCGGCGCGAAGATGATGAGCTTCGAAGGCAATTCGCCGTTCCCGCCGAATTCCATGCAGCGATTCTTCCGCCGCTTCGGAATGCCCGACGCCAGCCCGGACAAGGAACGCCAGCCGAATCATCGCTCGGTGACCGGCCAGGGTTCGGGTTTCTTCATCAGCGCCGACGGGTATGCCGTGACCAACAACCACGTTGTGGACAACGCGCAGACCGTCGAGATCACGACCGACGAAGGCAAGACCTATGACGCCAAGGTGATCGGCGCCGATCCCCGCACTGACCTTGCCGTGATCAAGATCGAGGGCCGCAACGACTTTCCTTATGTGAAGCTTGCGGACAAGGCTCCGCGCATCGGCGACTGGGTGCTCGCAGTCGGCAATCCGTTTGGACTAGGCGGCACCGTCACGGCGGGCATCGTCTCTGCTCGCGGCCGCGACATTGGCGCTGGGCCTTACGACGACTTCCTCCAGATCGATGCGCCGATCAACAAGGGCAATTCCGGCGGGCCTACTTTCGACATGGACGGCAACGTCATCGGGGTCAACACCGCGATCTTCTCGCCTTCGGGCGGATCGGTCGGAATCGCCTTCGACGTTCCCGCTGAGATGGTGAAGTCAGTCATCGCCCAGCTCAAGGACAAGGGCATGGTCAGCCGCGGTTGGCTCGGCGTGCAGATTCAGCCGGTCACCGCCGACATCGCCGAGAGCCTCGGCATGAAAGGAACCGAAGGCGCGCTCGTCACCGAGCCGCAGGCGGACAGCCCCGCCGCGAAAGCCGGCGTCCTCTCCGGCGATGTGATCACCGCCGTCAACGGTCACGCCGTCAAGAATGCCCGTGATCTCGCCCGGCAGATCGGCGCCATGGCTTCTGGTTCTGACGTGAAGCTTACCGTGTGGCGCAAGGGTGAGGAGAAGAGCATCGCGCTCACGGTCGGTGAATTGCCGAAGGAGCGGGAAGCGCGCGCCACGATGCCGGAGTCCGCCCCGACTGGCACCGACGTACCGAAGCTTGGCTTAATGCTCGCTCCCGCGGGACAGGTCGCCGGTAGCAGCTCCGAGGGAGTGGTCGTGACCGAGGTCGACCCCAACGGGCTCGCATCCGAACATGGCTTCAAGGCCGGCGACATCATCCTTGATGTCGGCGGGAAGAAAGTTATGACCCCGGCGGATGTGCGCGATGCCATCATTGATGCCCATAAGAATGGCAAGCGCACGGTGCTGATGCGGTTGAAATCGGATGACGCGATGAAGTTCGTCGCCATCCCGATCGCTCGCGCCTGACCGGGGCCAAGCGTTCCTCGAGCATTGCCGTCGCAGGCCCGGATGGAACGCACGCCGGGGACAGGCCAGAGGGCTGTCCCCGGCAGTGCCCAACGTCATCATCGGATAGAAATCGATGAGCGGGCCAAGTTGTCTCAGTTGGCAGCCGCATCAAGCACCCTTTGCCGAGTAGGCGATCAAATTCAGCTGCTGCGGGCAAAGGCGTTCACGCGCGTCGCCCATTCAATCGTCGCGTCGGTGATGGTTTTCTCGGTGGCGGAGTGCAGATTGTAGAGGCCTTCGCGCGTACCGCGCTGCACCTGTTTTATGAGGATGCGGCCGTCGGGGAGCCCAATCACGCAGAGTTGGCCGATGAAGGCCGAACTCATCGGACGGCGCACGTCATCGTAGAAGACGTACCACCGGTTGAAATAGGGACCCACGCTGTTCCCTCGAACCTCCATAGCCGCGCCGTTCTCCGCAATTCCGGTCGCGGGCGTGATTTTGTCGAGATGCGAGGACGCGACGTCGTACAAATGCGCAGCGCCGCCCGCCCCGACATAGCCGACCACCCGGACGTTGGGGGACCGCGGCTCGTTCGTGCTGTGGAACGAACCCTGCCCGGTCAGCAGCCACTCCCGGGTCACCTCGAACCGACGCGCATATAGTCTCGCCTCGTCGGGACCGTAGTCGCGCCCGCCCGGCGTTTCCGCGCGCTCGTGGGCACCGTAGGTCGGCACCGGGATGCCCATCGCCTGGGCGGCAAGCCGCGCCGACTTGTAGCGTTTCTTGCGCGCCAGTCGCAGCCGCTGTCCCCGGAGCGTGTCCATGTCGGTCACGCTAGAACAAACCGGCGAAACGAGAGACCTGCATTTCTAGCTTTAAACTGCGGGAAACTGCAGTCAGAGCGGCGCGTCGCGCTCGCGTTCAGGCGGCTTCGCCGGCGGGGCGCGTGAATGCGTCTTGCGAACTTCCTTGGAACTCGGCGTGTTCGAGCTGCATCAGGCGCAGATCGGCGCTGCGCAGGGCCAAAATCAGCCCCTCGTTCAGGGTGGCGAGGAACTTGAGCGCCAGCGCCGAGCCGCTGGACAGCAGTTTTTCGCACGGCTCACACTCGATCTCGAGCATGACGGCGTCGGCGCGAACGGAACAGGTGGCCGAGCGCGGCGCCGCATCGACGAGGCTCATCTGTCCGAACACGCTGCCAGCCTGCAAGGTCGCGAGACGCTGGTGTTGACCGCGGGCATTGATGCTCACATCGATCGCGCCTTCGACGATGACGAAGCAGGTGCCGCCCAAGGTGCCCTCGGTGAAGACCACCGTGCCCTTGCGCAGATACCAACGGCGCATCAGGCGCAACAGCTCGCGCGCCTCTTCGCGCGAGAATTTGCTGAACGATTCGAAAGCCGTCAGAGAGTCCGGCTCCATTCCATCCGCGGGCTGGCTTTGCCCGGCTGGCCCGCTGATCTTTGCCAACGGTCTCCTCACATTTATAGTGGGGAATGTCCGAGGGGTTTAGCCCATCGTGGGCTTGCACTTGGGTGCCACTCGTGGCCTTCTCACCAACAATCCACAGTTAGTCCTCTGCAAGGCGCTCGAGCTCGCCGGAAGAATGGGCGCCGCCTGCTGCAGCGTCAAAGCATCGGACAGCCGCCGATTGACGCTTTGAATTTGCTGGCACAGCGAAGCGGCGACCCGCCAGAGTCCCTTGCGCTCGGTGAGGAACAGCGGCTCGTCGCTCAACAGCCGCAGCGGCGAAAAAATCTCCTCCGGCAGGGCGTCCGGAACCGCATCGGTGATCGTCATCTCGGCGGCGGCGTGGCCTGCCGCGGTGGTGTAGCTGCCGCCATAGCCGTTGTAGCCGGCGGCGATGACCAAGCCCGGCCGCAGAAAGCCGATACAGGGCAGACCGTCCGGCGTGAACGCCATCGGGCCGACCCATTCGGCCGATGGCGGCCGCCCGGCGAGCTCGGGATAGAATTTGTCGCGCAACCCCAGCAGCCGCGCGTGAACTTCGGGCGATCGGCGGCGCGACGCGGGATCCTGCATCGGCCGGTCGTCGCCGCCGCCCATGATCAGGCAGGCGCGCCCCTCGCGCGCTCCCTCGCGCGGTTGGTTGAAGAAAACGGGTCCGTCGTCGGAGGTGACAATGCGGCCGCGCGCGACGATGATGCGCCGGGCGACGATCGTGCCTCGCTCGGTGCCGACGTGATGCTCGTCCTCGCCAAGCGAGTCGATACGCCGCACTCTGGTGCGCGTATAGAGAGCGACCCTATCGCAGCGCGCTGCGCAGCTGCCCGCACACGTATTTGAACGGGTGGTAGGTGCCGTCGCCCGGGATGAAACGGCCGGAAATTCCTTCCCTCAATATGGTGTCCTTGAGCAGATCGCGGTTGCGCAGCGCCAGGCCGAGCACCAGCGAGGCTTGCCGCTCGCTGAGCGCCTGCAGAACCTCGACCGGCACCTTCGGATAGCGCCGGTGCATGAAGGTGAAGCGCCCCGGCGCCAGTCCCTCGTAGATGCCGACCGAATTTTCCGGCAGCAATTCGAAGTTGCCGCCATTGCGGCCGCTCGCCTCCCCCGCCGGATCGCCCTGGTCGAGCAGCACGACGCTCAGGCGCGTATCCTTCAAGCGGTATGCGGCGGCCGTGCCGGTGAGCCCCGCCCCGATCACCACCACATCGGCGGCTTGTGGCAGCTAGGGCGTCGATTGGTAATTTGCGAACGGATTTGGCGTACGATGCCAGAACGGCTGGCTGTTGAGAGGCAACAGGATCGCGCGCGCGGTCGGCACGCCGAGACGGGCTTGCAAGTCCTGAAACAGGCGCAGCGCTTCCTTGGAAAAGCGCCCGGAACGATCGAGCGCCTGAAGCTCGCGCCGCCAGCTCGCGCTCGCGCGACCGTCTTTCGCTTCCGCCAGCGCGCGTTCCGCAATCGTGCGAACGGCGTTTACGTCGAGAACGCGGGCGCGTCCTCTGCCGTGTCGCAGTGAGGGCCGGCCCACCTGAGGGGCCGAGCGTGGCGCGGGACGAGCGTCCCCGACGACGATTTGAAAAGACATGGCGTTCCCCCGCTTGCGCGGTCCGCCGGCGTCACCTCGGCGCGTGGGGCGTGGAGTTACGCCCCGGGCGCACAAGGCGCCGCTGCGGCGTTCGAGTCACCATAGTCCGGTCGCATCAGGCCTTGTGTGAACTCGATCACGATCGAGACACAAAGAGCCCGCGGGACTCTGTTCGCCTGCCCCGAGGGCAAACGAACGCTATGTCAGAGTGTTTGCCGGCCGGCGGCACCAGGCGCTGCCTTTGCACAGGGACTTCGGCACGTCCCACTGGCAGCTCGACTCCCTCAAACTGTCCTCGAGCGCAACACTAGCGAGCTTTTCGGAGCAGTGAAAGAGCAGAGACATCGGTGCGGCCGATAGCCGTGGCCCAGCGCCGAAGCGCAAGCCGATTTCACAGCCGTCCCGTGGAGAAATGGCTTTGCGACAGCAAGCTGTAGGGTGGGCAAAGGCGCGCTGCTCGGTTTCTTCGCGTGGGCAAAATCGTCCCCCACGCCGTCCCCACGCGCCGCGATACGGCAAACGATTTTGCCCACCCTACAGCTCTGCTGTCGGATGGTGTGGTGGTCAGCTCATGCGTTCGCGTGCCTGGATCATCTCAAGTCGGCCAGCGTCATGTCGAAGGCGAGCTTGGCGACGAACGCCGCGCTGCACCAATTCGACACCAGGCCGGACGGATTGATCGGCGTGACGGCACTTGGTCCGCCGAACGTTGCCGTCTGATCCGCGGTGAGCACGTTGCAATTGGCTTTGGACAAGTTCGTGTCGTAATAGCGCAGGTCAAGTCTGACCGCTTTGTAGGTCGTGGTGAGGCCGACGTTCCACGTGGTGTAATCCGGCAGCTTTATTCCATCGGGAAAAGCGGGCACGCCATAAAACGCGTCAGTCGTTCCATACCAGTAGCGGCCTATTTCGGCCGATGCGTAGGCGCCGAAGTCTTGCGGCAACATCGAATTAGGTATCGTGATCTTCGCGCCCACCGATGCGTACGTACCCGGTGCGTCGGTATTCGCCCACGAGGGCGCGTAATAGAGGTTGCCGCCGACCGCCAGCGTCTCGCTGATGGTGAGCACGGACTTCGCATAGGCCTCGAAGTAGCTCGCGACGGCCTTGGTCGTGTTGCACTGGCCGAAAAAGAAAGCGCCGTTGGTGCATGTATCGGCCGAGCCGAGGCCATTGAAGGTCGTGCCATGCGGGTAGTCGATGTACCAGCCGCCGATGTCCAACAGGAGCGCGCCGAAGCTCGGACGCGTGCCGGCGTAGTAAACGATCTGCGCGCGCGAGCCGTTGGAAAGGTCGACGTTCGCACCGGACACGCCGGCGTAGAGCTCCAGATTTTCGGCCGCCCGGTAGCGCGGCTCGAGATAGACCTCGACCGACGGCCGCCGGGCAGACACCGTGATCCCGCGCCAGTTGTAGTCGTTCATCACCGCGACGCCGAACGCAACGTCCCATGGATTTGACTGGGACGTCGCGCTCCCCTCGCCCGTCTTGAGATCGGCAGCCGCGGTCACGCCGGCGCCGAGCCCAGCCGCGGCAACGACTGACAAGGCCAGCACCCGCATCGGCGGCCTCTTTGGTGAGCCGAATCAATAGTAGGGGCCAATCCGGGCCGAGGAAGCATTGCAAGCAAAGAAAAGCGGGGTGTGACCGAAATGCCGTAGCGGCGTCGGTTGGGCGCGAGCACTGATGTCATTGCGGCCGAGCGCGAAGCGCGAGAGCCGGAATCCATAATCACGGTCAGGCGACGTAGGACATGCCGTACCTCATTTGACCCGCTCACTCGGCCGCGGACAGGAATTTGACAACGCGACGAACTTCGGTGCCGCCTTTGTTGTCCACTCCCCTACAATCAATGAGCGGGTTCGTCTTCCTAAGCTCGATCACCTTGTGCGCAAATTTATATATGAGCGCGGTTTCCATCGGGCCTGCGGCCGCGACCCAATTGGGACGCGATCCGGGCTCCTCGGTCAGCACAATGGGAACGCCCTCCGGAGGCTGCACAGCCAATCCGATTTCCGTGACCAGTTCTGTTGCTCTTTTCAAAGCACCCCCCGTTCCAGGTACCGACGTAGACCGGGTCTGAATTGAAGATTGACCCTGCCGGATTATTGCCATCGAGCGCGCAAGTTCCATTGGCCTTTGCACTCAGGACATGTTGGCGTCACGAGTTGAGCGCGTTGCACTGGCATCGCTTAGCCCTGACCGGAGAACGCAAGTTTGAGAATCGTTACTACGGGAGCGCGCGGCTCAGCTGAGACCAGCAGCGCAGCGACGCGCGGGGCGATGAGGGACGAGAATGCAGATTCGAGTTCCGCATCATCACTCGCATTGGCCACGACGATGCGCTGATCGATCTTGCGCGCACCCCGGTCGCATTGCCGCCGGGGCGATTGAAGCTCTGGACCAGGCCTGCGCTGACCGGATCGCCCCCCAATCCGAACACGATCGGGATGGTCGAGGTGACGCGCTCGGCCGCGAGCGCCGGGGGGTCGCCGCCGGCAGTCGTCAACACGCTGACCCCGCGACTCACAAGGTCGGCCGCCATCGCCGGCAGACGATCGTAGTCCCCGCGCGCCCAGCGGAATTCGATCGCGACGTTCTGGCCCTCGACGAAGCCGCCTTCCCTCAGGCCGCGACGGAATGCCGCAACGAGGTGCTCGGAATCCTCCGGCGCGCGCGAGCTCATAAACCCGATCACTGGCAACACTTGCTGCGCGCGCGCGGCGAGCGGCCAGATGGCCGCGGCGCTGCCGAACATGCTAATGAAATCGCGGCGTCTCATGTGAGGCGGACCCCGCCAGCCCCCCTCTGAGGATAGCACAGCACGGACCGCGACGCCGATGCCGGGCTATCGATGCGGGTCGCGGCGAATCGTCCGCCGCAAGACCATCGCCCGCTTACATCAAGCGGCGAGCCAGAAGGCGTGGCGGTGCAGGAAAGGAATACCGCGGCGGCGCTCGGTTATCTCGACGTTGCTCCCGGGGGCCGCCTCATCGAGCGGATTGAGATCGGCGGCGCCGTGCACGAAGCCCACCGTGGGCAGTGCGGCGGCGAAATAGAACAAGCGCGCGTCGTTCCTTGGATTCGAAGCCCGGCGAGGATCCATGTTCTCTCTCCCTTCGGCTCGAACGGTTCTGACTATTGAGGCCATGGCAGGAGTGTCTCGCTGTCCGGCCTTAAAGTCCTTGGGGCAAACCTGAATCGTTCTGAATCGTCCTGAATCTGTGATCTCCATCACAGGCGGCGGCCGCCGGCGCTGCCATGTTCCCGCCCGCAGGCGCCGGCCGATCGGCCTCAAGCGCCGATGCAGAGCAAGACAATGGTCCAGATATGGAGACCCACTATGAAGACGTTCATCGCTGCTCTCGCTTTGGCCATGCTGATCGCGGTGACCACCTCCGCCGCCAACGCGGCGCCCGTATCGCCGGCAAGCTCCTCCTTCGGGGGCAACGGCTACTGAGGGTGAGGGCCGCAGACTCGGTGCTCCCTCCCCCGCGTCGGGAACCCCGCGACGCCAACAGCGCAATTACGCACGTCTTCGACGCGCTATGGCGTCGCGGGGTGCCCTGTGCGGGGGAGGGGTGGGGATGGGGTGGGGCAGCCCCGCTGCTTAGGCAAGATTCAGAACGATTCAGATTCGACAAGCGGGGTGAGATTCAGCTTGCGCCGCGGACTCGGTCTGCGCCCTCCCCCCGCTTGCGGGGGAGGGGTGGGGAGGGGGTGAGCGGGCACGCATGAGTCTTGTAGCATGCCCCCTCCCTGTCCCTCCCCCGCAAGCGGGGGAGGGGACGCTGGGGCGCTGTCGTCGTGCTTACGATGTCGATCCATGATTTCGCGACGAGATAAAATGAATCTCCACCGCCGCCGATTGCTGCAGCTCGCCGCAGGCGCCGCCGCGTTGCCGGCGCTGGCGCCGAGCGCGCGCGCGCAAGCCTATCCGAGCCGACCCATCACCATCGTGGTGCCGCTGCCGCCGGGCGGCGCTTATGACCTGCTCGCGCGGCTCCTCGCCGAGCCGATGCGTGCGCTCCTCGGACAACCCGTGCTCGTCGAAAACATCCCCGGCGCCGATCGCGGCATCATCAAGGTCGTGCGCGCCGCGCCCGACGGCTACACGCTCGGCATCGGCGGTTGGAATACCTATGTGCTGCGGCCCGCCGTCTTTCCGATGCAGCACGACCTGCTCAAAGCACTCGAGCCGATCACATTCCTCGCTGACTCGCCGTACTGGATCATTTCCAAGAACGCGGTGCCGGCGAAAAATTTGGCCGAACTGATCGCCTGGCTCAAAGCAAATCCGGGCAAGGCGACAGCCGGCACCATCGCCGGCGGCGGATCGCACGTCTGCGGCGCGTATCTGCAAAGCAGCACCGGGACGAGGTTTCAGTTGGTGCCGTACCGCGGCGGCGCGCCGGCGCTGCAGGATCTCGTGGCCGGCCAGATCGATTTCATGTGCGATTTCGCCGCCAACAGCCTCGAGCAGTTCCGCAGCGGCAACGTGCGCGCTTATGCGGTGATGGCGAAGCACCGCTGGTACGCGGCGTCCGAAATTCCGACTGCCGACGAAGCGGGACTGCCGGGGTTCTACATTTCCAACTGGTCCGGGCTGTGGGCGCCCGCCGGCACGCCGCAAGACATCATCGGCAAACTCAACGCCACAATCGTCGCGGCGCTGGCGGATGCAACCATCCGCAAGCGTTACCTCGACTTGGGACAAGAAATGCCGCCGGTCGCGCAGCAAACCCCGCAGGCGCTGCGCGAGCTGCACAAGGACGAGGTCGAGAAGTGGTTCCCGATCGTCGAGGCGGCGGGCATCAGGGGATAGGCGAGCAAGCGTAGGGTGGGCAAAGGCGCGCTGCTCCGCTCGTCCGCGTGGCCAAAATCGCGCGCACCGTGCCCACGCGGCGACGGTACAGCGAGCGATTTTTGCTTCGTTCCGACCTCATCCTGAGGAGCGCGCACGCGTTCGCGTGCGCGCGTCTCGAAGGAGGAGGTCGGCCCGGACCGACAGATCCCTCTGGCGCCCCCATGCTTCGAGACGCGTCGCAGCGCAGGCGCTGCGACGCTCCTCAGCATGAGGGCGAAGGGCGCGCTCCTTACTCGATCACCTCGTCGGCGCGGGCGAGAAGCGCCGGCGGTACCTCAAGGCCGAGCGCTTTCGCGGCGTTCAGATTGATCACGAACTCGAATTTAGTGGACTGCACGACTGGCAGATCGACGGGCTTGGCGCCCCTGAGAATCCGGCCCGCGTAGACCGTGGCCTGACGATAGGCATCGCTGAGGCTGGTTCCATAGCTCATCAGCCCGCCGGCTTCGGCGAACTCGCGCCATTCGTAGATCGCCGGCACCGCGTGGCGTGCCGCCAATAGGACTAGCTGCCCGCGCCGGCCGTTGAAGAATGGGGATGAGCAGACCAGGAGCGCCCCAGCCCGCTCCTGGACGACTCGCTTTCCGCATTGGCGCGCACGACAAAGAATTGCACGCCTAGGCGGGCCGCCGCCTCCTGCACGTCGCGCAACTGATTTTCGGCATCCGAAAAGTTTGGGTTGACGAGCACCGCGATGGTCGCGGCCTTGGGATTAAGCTCGTGCAACAGGCCCAGCCGCTTCGCCTCCAGCGCCGAGGTGAATTGAAAGATTCCGGTGATGTTTCCGCCGGGCTGATTGAGGCTGGTGACGAGTCCCAACCCGACGGGATCGGCGCCGAGGCTGAAGACAATGGGAATTGTCGTGGTCGCCGCCTTGGCCGCGCGCACGGCCGGAGCGCCTCCGCCCGAGACGATCACGCTCACCTGCCGACGCACGAGATCGGCCGCCAGTGCCGGAAGTCGGTCGTACTGACCTTCCGCCCAACGGTATTCGACCGCCACATTCTGGCCTTCGACATAACCCGATTCCTTCAGACCCTCGCGGAACGCCGCGATCTGCTGGCGCAACGGT
>DATFQX010000020.1:0-14482 GCA_035263865.1 Xanthobacteraceae bacterium | reverse complement strand
AGCGGCGGGCCCGGAATCCAGGACGGTCGGGGCTGCCGGACTGGATTCCGGGCTCACGCGCGTTGCGCGTGCCCCGGAATGACGGCTTCCATCTTGTCAGGCCGGTAGATTGCCGAAGCGCCGCAGATTTTCCCTCTGCTTATCCGTGCGCGGCGGCAGCTTGAACAAACGCGACGCGGTGCCGCCGACGATGTTGTGCTTGGCCTTCTCCGACAGGAACGGCAGGTCCCAGATCACGGTCGGCAGGTCGAAGTCCCAGTGCGGGTAGTCGGAGGAATACATGAGCTGCGTCTCCGCATTGATCATGCGGAACGTCGTCTTCAGCGCCTCCATGTCCTGCACTTCGATCGGCTGCGTCGAGTAGTACATCTCGCGCATATACTCGCTCGGCTTCTTCTTGAGCAGCGGGCAGTCCGACGTGCGCAGCATGTATTCGTGGTCGAGCCGCTGCATCAGGAATGGCACCCAGGCGAGGCCGGCCTCGACCCAGATCACCGGCAGCTTGGGGAAGCGCTCGCCCATGCCGTTGATCACCCAGTTGGTGCAGTGGAGGATGTTGTAGAAGGTGAAGCCGAGCGCGTGCACCGATAGGAAGCGGTTGCAGGCGCGAAACACCGGCTCGTTCCAGTTCGGCCCGGAATGGAACGCGAGCGCGAGGCCGCGCTCCTCCAGCATGCGATAGAGCCGCATATAGGCGTTGTCGTTGACTTGCAGGTGGCGCACCGTGGTGACCATGAAACCGGTCACGTGCTTGCGGCTGCCGAAGGTCTCGACCTGGCGCACGCAGGCGGCCGGATCGGAGAACGGCAGGCACAGCATGGAATACATGCGCCCGCCTGCCTCGGGCAGCACCTTCTCGGTGACCCAGCGGTTGTACGCCCAGCAGAGATCCGACTCCATCTCCTTCTGCGGATGCATGCCGATGTTGAGCATGCCGGTCGGGAACAGGCACGAGTAGTCCACGCTCATCGCATCCATCCAGCGCTCGCCGAGCTGCACGTCGCGATGCTTGCCGTTCTGCTCCGTCTTCTCCGAGCGCCGCAGCGGATAGCGTGTCACGCGCCCGCCCATGTCCTGGATGAAGCCGGCATTGGTCGGCACGACGGAACCCCGATCGGTCATGCCGCGGCCGCCCATGGTCCACTGCCGAAAAACGTCGTTTTCCATGTAGGGCAGGATGTCGCTGTAGTGCTCGTTCTCGTAGTGGTGCGCGTCCACGTCGACGATGAGAATGTCGTCGAGCTTGCGCTTCACCGCCTGCTTGCGAGCGTGGGCGAGAAGCCTGCTGGTGTTCAACTCATCGACAGAGACGCGTCGACCGCGTTCAGCGAGGAGGTCCATGGTTCGTCTCCTGAGGTTTTCAAATCCTGCTTGCGTCCTGCAGGCAAAGCCGACCTCGGCCTAACGGCCGGTCCAGCTCTGCCACATGCCGAGTTCGAATACGGCGAGATTGGCAGCCTTAAGCAGCCCGCTCGCCGTGATCATGACTTCGGTGGCGGTGGCGCCGCCACGCTGCGGAAGCGGCAACATCTCATCGCCCGCTTCGACGTGCGCCGCGTAGGTCTTGCACACGGCGGCCATGAGCGCCTGCAGCGCCTCGGTGCTCAGTAGATCGCGCCGGCCGCTTGCCAGTGCCCGCTCGAGCTCGGTGGCAAGCCGCTTCGCCTGTACGGAGCCGCCGCCGTTCGCGGCCGCGCCTGCCGGCTTTGCCTGTCGCGCCATGGGTTTGGCGGCTCCGCGCTTCGCGGCCGGCCGCGCCGGCGCTGCCGCGCGGCGCGCGGCCTTTGCCGTCCTAGGTGAGGACATAAACCTCGTCGCCTTTCTCCACGACCTTGTACTTGCGCAGCTTGAGCTTTCGGTCCGACACGCATTCGCCAGTCTTCATGTCGTATTCGTAGCCATGCCACGGACAAACGAAATGCATTTCGCTCTCGGAGAAGTAGAGGCCCTGCGAGGTCTTGTCGGGCAACAGCCGCTCCTCGACCTTGGCGATGGTGAGACCCTCGCAAGCGGGGCCGCCCTGGTGCAGGCAGAAATTGCTGTAGGCGTAGAATTGGCCCTCGTGCCGGAATATGCCGATCTCGTTGTCTCCGGCGAAGATGATGCGGCGGTCTCCGTCCTTGAACTCGGTGATCTTCCCGACATACTGCTCGGCCATGCTGCGGCGCCTCCTTGAAGTTTCCTGCGGTTGATTCTCTTCGTTGGGACGCCCCCTGTGGCACGGATCGGCATCCATGCGAATTTGTATAATACAATTGCCCGAAGGGAACCAGCGCCAAGGCGTGGTCCGGCATGTCGAATGACATGCCTTTGCGCGGTCGCACAGCTCCGCACCCGCATCAATTCTCGTTTGTCATTCCCGGGCGCGGCGAAGCCCGCGAACCCGGAATCCATAACCATGGCCGATGATTATGGATGCCGGCTCTCGCCGCCCATCGCGGCTCGGCCGGAATGACGAGCCGAATATCAGGCCATCTTGTTGGTCAGCGTTCCGATTTTCTCGATCCAGATCTTGACCACGTCTCCGGCCTTGAGGAATTCCCCGCGCGCCGCGCCGACCCCGGCGGGGGTGCCGGTGAGAATGAGGTCGCCCGGATGGAGCGTCATTCCGCTCGACAATTGCGCGATCTGCTCGGCCAGATTGAAGATCATACTCTTGCTGTTGGAGTCCTGCTTGAGGACGTCGTTCACCCAGAGCTTGAGGCCGAGATTCTGCGGGTCGCCGATGTCGCGCGCTGGCACGATCCATGGGCCGAGCGGACAGGAGCCCTCGAATGTCTTGTGCTTGGTCCAATCGGACTTGAACGGCGAGGTATCGCTGATATTCGCGCGTCGCCCGCGGTCGCGCGCGGACAGGTCATTGGCCGCGGTGTAGCCGGCAACGTAATCGAGCGCCTTTTCTTGGGGCACGTTTTTGGCCGCTCTGCCGATCACTGCAGCAAGCTCGACCTCCCAATCCATCTCGCTCGAATACCCGGAAATCTTGACCGTCGCGCCAGGGTCGGCGAGCGATCGCGCCGCCTTGATGAAATGCCACGCCTTGAGGCCTTGGGTGTGCGGATCGGGCTCGGGTGGCCGGTTCATGCGGCGGGCCATCTCCGCCGCGTGATCGGCGTAATTGGCGCCGGCGCAATAGATCGCCGAGGGCCAGCGCACCGGTGCCAACAATTTCGTGCGTGCGAGCGGCGACGGCTTGATGCGGCTCTTGCCCGCCGCAGCAGCGGCCTTGCGCAGGACGCCTTGCGCGGTTCTCCAGTCCTCGAGGATGCCGAGCACCGTCGCATAGGCGGCTTTGCCCGTGAGTTTGGCGGCATCGAACACTTTGTCGTCGATCACCAGCCCCGCGCGCGCGCCGTCGGAGGCTTGGTAGGTCGCGAGCTTGTAGCCGTCCATGTGTGTTTCTCCCCTGCTTTCTCGGCCGCTCGCCAAACCTTTCGCCCAATACACCGCTCTTGTCGAGGGTGGCGCATCGAGCCTTCCCCATGCGTCACTATGGCTGAATTTCCTTTCTGTCAGCCGCTCCGAGCTCGTCATCTCCGGGCTTGACTCGGCGATCCATCGCCTTCGCAAAAAGCTTCCTGCGAAGCAGGTGGATGCGCGGGCACCAGCGCGTTCACGCGCGTCTTCGACGCGCTTCTGCCCGCGCAGGACGAGGTCTCATTCGTGCATACATCAGCTGGCTCAAGCGCATGTCGCCGGGCTGGCGATGGCGAGCCGAAAGGGTAGGATAAAGCGTGGCGGCAACGGGAGAGAACCATTAGCAGCGGGCGAGGCTTGGTCCGGCGTGCACGGTCGGAGGACAAAAAGGGAGAAGACGTCATGGTCAAAGCGAGACGCGTCGGACACGCCACCTTCGAGACGCCCGATCTGGAACAGGCCATCGCCTATTACGGCGAGTTCATGGGACTGATCCTGGCCGAGCGCGAAAAGGATCGCGCCTTTCTGGCGACCAAGATCGGACAACTGGTGGTCGAGCTCAACAAGGCGGATCGCGCCCACTGCATCAAGCTGTCTTTCGAGGTCGCGCCCAATTCCGATTTCGGCGAATTGGCGCGCGAGCTATCCAAGGACGGCATACGCAGTGAGCTACGCAACGATTCCGTGCCCGGCATGGGCCAGGTCCTGTCGTTCAAGGACGACAAGGGAACCACGATCGACCTGTTCAAGGACTGGAGCTATCTCGCCAAGCACGGGCAGGTCGTCGGCGTCGGGCCGCTCAAGCTCGGGCATGTCGCTTTCTTCACGCCCGACATCCAGCGCACGGTTGCGTTCTACGAGCGGGTCCTCGGCTTTCGCGTCTCCGATTGGATCGGAGATTTCTTCTGCTTCATGCGCTGCAACACAGATCATCACACGGTGAATTTCTTCAGCGGGCCCGACGTAAAGCTGCATCACATCGCCTTCGAGCTGAAGGATTTCATGCATCTGCAGAACTCCTGCGACGTCATGGGCCAAAAACAGGTACCGATCATCTGGGGTCCGTTGCGGCATGGGCCGGGGCACAACGTCGCCACCTACCATCGCAATCCAGATGATGAGGTCGTCGAGTTTTTCTGCGAACTCGATCAGATGAAGGACGAGGAGCTCGGCTATTTCGAGCCGCGGCCGTGGCACCGCGATACGCCGCAGCGGCCCAAGCGCTGGACGCCGGGCAAGACCAACGTCTGGGGCCCCTCGCCCGAGGAGGATTTCCACCGGACCCAGACGTGATGCCGAGCGGGGCGACTCACAAATTTGGCGAGTAACGCTAGGGCCGCACCGCGGGCGTCTCGACCGGCATGCCGCGCGCGCGCCACATCAGATAGAGTTCGAGATCGACAAGCTCACTCGCGCCGTAAGGATAAGAGACCGCGCGCATGCCGAACAGGCAATTGCGCAGCCGTCGCTGCAGCGATCCGAGCATTTGCCACTCGAGCCGATAGAGCGGATATCCGGTCGGATGGCCTTGCGGGATCGGAGCGCCGGCGAGCTTTTGGCCCCAATTATCGTCGTGGCACTGCGCGCAAGAAAGATTGAGCTGGCCTTGGCGCTCGGTGAACATCGCGCGGCCGGCTTCGAGAAACGGTCTGACGCGCGCGTCGTCCGCGATGTCGATCGGCATGCCGCGCGATTGCTCCCCGATATAGGCTGTGAGAGCGAGCAGCTCCTTGCCCTCGAAGGCAAGCGGCGTCGCGCGCTGCTGTTCGGTGCGGCAGATATTGATCCGCTGCTCGAGATCGACGGGACGGCCGCGCGCCGCGTTGAAGGCGGGATAGCGCGCCGCCACCCCTTTCATGCCCGTGCGCGCGTCGCCGTGGCAGTCCGCGCATGATTTGCCGGCAGAGCCCTCCTTGCGCCGCCAGACCGTCTCGCCGTCGAGCACCCAAAAGGTCGCGGGATTGACAGTGTCATCGTCCTGCATCGCGCGCGTCTCGCGCGCCATGAAGTCGTAGCCCGACTTGCGCTCGGCGAGTGGAATGTCGGCCGCAGCCGCCGCGGCGCCCAGCGTCGCGAGCATGAAAACAGCAGCGGTGGGTCGCGTCATTCGACGGTGATATTGACGGACTCGGACGCCGTAAAGCCGTTGTCGCCGGTCCATTCAAAGCTCAGCGTGCCGCTTTCGCTGGCAACCGTGAAAAACGTGAGGAAGGGATTGGCGGCGATCGCCGGAAAAAGCTCGGCGCGGAAAATTTCCTCGCCATTATATTTGCAGATGAATTCGCTGATGATGTCGCGCGGCACCGGCTTGCCCGTGCCGTCGGGGCGAAAGCCGGTCTCCATGACATGCGAGATCAGCGTTTTGATCTCGATCACTTCGCCGCGCTTGGCCTTCGCCGGCGCATTGATGAGGGCGCGCGCCATGCTCAGCTCCCCTCGAGGCACGCGGCGAGCGTGACGACCACCTCGACCTCGTCCGTCCAGAACGAGCCGTCGCTCATTTGCGCCACGGCAACGACCTTCTGCGTATCAGCGAGGCGAATGCGGGTCGAGAGGCTCGCACGTCCGGCGCGCGGACCGAGGTGAGCGCCGATGACGTTCGGTTGCGGATTTTTCTCGGTGAAGACGTGAATGGCCTTGACGTGATCTTCCTGCGTCATCGGGCTTTCGCAGGAGACCGTGAGCGGGACGGCATTGCCGTTCTCGATCAGCGCCGGTACGTCCATCTTGACCTTGCCCTTGTTGAGCGGCGCCTCGCCGACGATATTTTTGATCGCGGCGCGCATCGATGCTGGCGTGGCGGAGGTCTGCTCGACCGCAAGCGGCAGCGCGATCCCCGCGGCGCCCGCGAGCGCCACCGTCTCGACCAGAAAGCGGCGCCGCGTCCGTTGCAGCCTGCGCTCGTCGCGGCTCATCGTACTCACTCTTCGCGCAGCGTCGCGAGATAGGCGACGACATCCTCGATCTGTTCCGCGCTCAACACCGGCTTGCCTTGAAACGCCGGGGCGACGCGCGTGAGACCGTCGACTCGATAATAAGGCGGCATGATCGTGTTCGGGTTGAGTTGGCTCGCATCCACGATCCGCAACCGCAGTTGACCCTCGGACCAGCGCGCGCCGCTTCCTTTGAGGTCCGGTGCGAGTGTGCCCTGGAACTTCTCTTCCGGAAAGGGGCCGCTGTGGCAGAGCAGGCAGAGTCCCACCTGGCGGTTAACGACGATGCTGCGCCCGCGTTCCACGTCGCCCTTAGCGCCGGTCAGCGAGCGAGGAATAGCATCTCCGACGACCGTATAGGGACGCAGTTGCTCCTCGCTGCGCGCGACATCCGCCCAGCTTGCGAGCACCGCGGCGAGCGCGATCGCCGCGAAGCGCGAGCAAAGACGCTCAGCCGAAAACTTCGGTGGTGATCGTCTTGAACCAGGCATTCGCGAAAGTGGCCTCAAGCGCGCGCGTGGCGTTCGGCGCATCGAGCGGGCTCACGCCCCCCGTGCCTTCGATCTCCTTGATTTGACCGTCGGCCGGCCGATAGACGCCTTCGATGGAGATGCCGTAGTCGGGCGCCACCAGGCTGTAGCAGGTGTTGATGAGCCTCGGTTCGTCCGGCGTGCTGCCGGCAACGAGCTTCGCCACCGCGGCCGCGCAGACCTTGGCCTGGGCGTTGGCCGAGAACGCCGATTTCGGCATCGCGCCGGCAATCGAAGCGTCGCCGACGACGTGGATGTTGGGCTGTAGCTTGGATTCGAAAGTGGCAGGGTCGATCGGGCACCAACCAGTGCGATCGGCGACGCCGGCAAGCTCGGCGATGCGGCCCGCCTTCTGCGGCGGAATGACGTTTGCCACATCAGCCTTGTGCCGGTCGAAATCCGTGACCAGCGTCATTGTACCGACGTCGACCGAGGTAACCTTGCCGCCCTTCGATAACGCCACCCATTCGAGATTGGGATAGAGCGCCTTCCATGCGTTCTCGAACAGGCGCTGCTTGGAGAAGGCATCCTTGGCGTCGAGAATGATCAGCTTCGATTTCGGCTTCTTGGTTTTGAGGTAGTAGGCGATGAGACTCGCCCGCTCGTATGGGCCCGGCGGGCAGCGGAAGGGATTGGCGGGCGCCGAGATCACCACAGTGCCGCCATCCTCGATTGCTTCGAGTTGGCGGCGCAGCAGCAGCGTCTGCTCGCCGGCCTTCCAGGCATGCGGTATGCGCTCGGCGGCGGCTTCGGTATAGCCGGGGAGCGCGTCCCAGCGGATGTCGATGCCGGGCGAGAGCACCAGTCGGTCGTAGGCAAGCTCTGCGCCGTTGCCGAGCGTCACTGTCCGGCGCTGTGAATCGATGCCGGTCGCGGGCGAAAATTGGACGGCGACCTGATCCGTCGCAAGCTTGTCGTAACCGAATTGTTGCGCGGAGAGCTCACGCAGTCCGGCGATCACCATGTTGCTGAACGGGCAGGCGATGAACGTGCGGTCCGTCTCGACGAGGGTCACGCTGACGCGCGGATCGATGCGTTTGATGAAGCGGGCGCAGGTCGCACCGCCAAAGCCGCCGCCCACCACGACGACGCGAGCGCTCGCGCCCTGCGCAATGGCTGGGAGCGGCAGCAAGACCGCGCCGGCGGCCGCAGCCTTGAGGAATTCACGCCGGCTTGTGCGCCTCATGATCGGCCTCCATTCCTCAATCTTTTTGCGAGCCGTACCAGGCAGCGATGGCTTTGACCTCGTCTTCGGAAAAGCCCTTGGCGATGCGCTCCATCACCGTCGATGGACGTTGTCCGGTCTTGAACGCCTGCATGGCCGCGACGATGTCGCCGGGATTGCGGCCGACCAGTCGCGGCACCGCGGTCTCCGCCGGCGCCGTCGAATGACAGCCGGAACAGGCGAGCGCGCCGGGCGGTGCATCCGCCAATCCGGCCGCCGAAGCATGACCGGCAAAGATGAATGCGAAGGGGGCAACACTCACGATGCGTGTGACGTTCATGCTTGGGCTTCCCGGATGGAAGGTGGTGCCGATTGCGCCCGCTGGTTATGCGCTCCTGAGATTGTGGTTCTTGAGCGGCAGCGAACGAATACGCTTGCCCGTCGCCGCGAACAGCGCGTTGCACAAGGCGGGGGCAAGCGGCGGCACCGCCGTTTCGCCGATCCCGCCCCAGCCGTCGCCTGGGACAATGACGGTCTCGACCCGCGGCATTTCGGCGAGCGGCAGCATCGGATAGTCGTGGAAATTCCCCTGCTCCACCCGTCCATCCTTGATCGTGATCTCGCCGTAAAGCGCCGCGGTGAGCGCGAACACGACTGCGCTCTCGGTTTGCATTTCGATTGTGAGCGGGTTGACCACGTGCCCGGCGTCGATCGCCGATATGACGCGATGCACGCGCACTTTCCCGTCGCCGGCGACGGAGGCCTCGACCACCTGCGCGCAAATGCTGCTTTGCGAGTTGTGGAGCGCGATACCGCGGAACATGCCTTCCAGCAGCGATGTGCCCCATCCAGCACGAGTCGCAGCGGCATCGAGCACCGCAAGCTCCCGCGGCCTCCTCGCCAACAGCTTGCGCCTGAACAGATAGGGATCGGCGCCCGCCGCAAAAGCCATCTGGTCGACGAAGCTTTCCTTGAAAAATGCGTTCTGCGAGTGGTTGACGCTGCGCCAAACCCCGACCGGAACGTGCGTGTTCCGCATGGCGAAATCGACGCGATAGTTCGGCACGCCATAGGGCATGTCTTCCAACAGGCCCTGGAGAAAATTTCTGTCGACCCCGAACTGCATCACGCGCGCAGAGACCGCTGCAATGATGGATTGGCCGGCGGTGCGGATTGTCCAGGCGATCGGTGTGCCGGAGGCATCGAGACCGGCGACCAGCCTCGCCATCGCCACCGGACGATAGAAGTCGTGGCGGATGTCCTCTTCACGCGTCCACACGAGCTTCACCGGCTGGTCGACTACTTTCGCGATCAGCACCGCTTGGCGCACGAAGTCCTGAAAGATCCCGCGTCGGCCGAAGCCGCCGCCAAGCATCATCCTGTGAATGACGACTTTGCTCGGCGGCGCGCCGGCAGCATCGGCCGCGATCGCGAGCGCGGTCTCCCCGTCCTGGGTCGGCGCCCAGACCTCCACCAAATCGGCGGTCACGTGCGCCGTGCAGTTCTGCGGCTCCATGGTGGCGTGAGCGAGGAACGGCACCTCGTAGTCGGCTTCGATTCGCTTGACCGCATGCGCGAGCGCGCGCTCGACATCGCCATCGTTGCGGCCGATGCGCGCATCGGTGGCCGTAAGCCCCGACCGCACATGCGCGCGAATGATGCTGCTGGAGACGCTGGCATTCTCGCCGAAATCCCAGTTCACCGGCAGCGCCTGCGCTGCCCGCTGCGCCTGCCACCAAGTATCACCGATGACCGCAACAGTATCCGCGAACTTCACCACACGGCGGACGCCTTTCATGCCGGAGATCTTGCTCTCGTCGACCGATTTGAGCGTGCCCTTGAATACCGGACACTGGACGATCGCCGCGTAGAGCATGTTCGGCAGCTGAACGTCGATGGCGTAGATGGGCTTGCCCGCAATCTTGTCGGGAACATCCCGGCGCGTTTGCCGGGTGCCGATCAGCTTCCAGTCCTTGGGTGCCTTCAAGTCGATCTGCGTGGGGGGCGCGATATCGGCCGCCGCCGCCGCGATCCGGCCGTACGTGATGCTGCGTCCGCTCGGGCGGTGGCTGATCACGCCCTGCGCGGCGGTGCATTCAGCAGCGGGCACCTTCCACTGCGCGGCCGCGGCCGCGATCAGCATCACGCGCGCAGTGGCGCCGGCGCGGCGCAACTCGTTCTGAGAAGTGCTGATGGAGCGGCTCGCGCCCGTCGACATGTTGCCCCAGACGCGGTCACGCTTGCGATTCTCGTGCGGCGGCGCAAACTCGGCCTTCACCTTGCTCCAGTCGCATTCGAGCTCTTCCGCCACCAGCATCGGCAAGGCGGTAAAGCTGCCTTGCCCCATCTCCGATTTGGCAACGCGGATGATCACAGTCTCGTTGGGCTCGATCACGATCCAGGCGGTGATCTCGCGCGCGGAGGTTGCGGCGTGCGTTGCGCGCGGACCAAGCTGAATGTCGAAGCCGAGGACTAGCGAGCCGCCGGCCGCGGCGACGCTGGCGAGGAAGGCGCGACGGTCGAGGCGAGCGCGGCTCACGGCAGTCTCGCTCGGCTTACGCGCCGGCCCGCGGCGGCGTGGATCGCGGCGCGGATGCGCTGGTAGGTGCCGCAGCGGCAGATATTGGTGATGGCAGCGTCGATCTCCGCGTCGCTCGGATGCGGCTTCTCCTCGAGCAGCGCGGCCACCGCCATCATCATTCCGCTCTGGCAATAGCCGCATTGGGGAACGTCGAGGTCGAGCCATGCCTGCTGCACGGGATGCAGCGCGCCGTTTCGTCCCAGGCCTTCGATGGTGGTGATGTGCTTGTCGGCGACCGCGCTCACGGGCAGCGCACACGAGCGCGCCGGCGCCCCGTCGATGTGCACTGTGCAGGCCCCACACTGGGCGATCCCGCAGCCATATTTGGTGCCGAGCAGACCCAGCGTATCCCGTAGCACCCAGAGCAGCGGCGTCTCCGGATCGACATCGACGTCGTGGGCCTGTCCGTTCACCGTAAGACGCGCCAAGGGTCCCTCCCGACCGAGATTCAAAACGGCGCTTCGATCAGCCGGGAGATTAGTTCAAAAAAAAGGCGCGCGCCATTCGCGGGGTGGGACGCAAAGCTGCTCGACGGCCGCGGCGTTCGCTGGGCTTTCGCAGCGTGCCGCAGGTGAGAACGGCGGCCGATCTTGGCCGCCGCTTCGCGTTCGTTACGCGAACGAGATGTTGTGGCTCTTGAGCGGAATCGACCGGATGCGCTGGCCGGTCGCGGCAAAGTACGCATTGAGCACCGCCGGCGCCGCGATACAGATCGTCGGCTCGCCGACGCCGCCCCAGAAACCACCCGACGGCATGAGGATCGTTTCCACCCTCGGCATCTCGGCAATCCGCATGATGTCGTAGCTGTCAAAGTTCTGCTGCTCGACGCGCCCGTCCTTGACGGTGCAGATGCCGTTGAACAGCGCGGTGAGCCCATACGCCACGGAGCCCGCAACCTGCCGTTCGATTTGGGCCGGATTGACCGCATATCCCGGGTCGGTGGCGGCAACGATGCGGTGGATTTTGATCTTGCTGCCGTTCACCACCGAGATTTCCGCCGCCCCGGCCACGTAGCTGCCGTAGGCCATCTGCTGGGCAAGCCCGCGATAGACGCCTTGCGACGCAGGCTGTCCCCAGCCGATTTTTTCCGCCACCGCGTTGAGCACCGCGAGGTGTTTGGGATATTTCGCCATCAGCTTGCGCCGAAACTCGAGAGGATCCTGCCCGGCCGCGTGGGCGAGCTCGTCCATGAAGCACTCGAGATAAATGGCGTTCTGATTGTTATTGACGCCGCGCCAGAAGCCCGGCGTCACGTGCGGGTTTCGCATGGCGTGATCGATCAGCAGATTGGGGACGTCGTAACCGAACACGCCTTCAGACCCGCCGGGATTGAGACCCTGGAAGGTTGCGGGATCGCGACCATTCTGCAGCCGTGCAGGAGCGAGCGTCGCCAGGATCGACTGGCCGGAGATGCGCATGTGCAATCCGGTAAGATCACCTTTGGCATCGAATGCGCCTATGAGCTTGCACTGCGTGACCGGGTGGTACGTGTCCTGCGTCATGTCTTCTTCGCGCGACCACAGCAGCTTGACCGGGGTGCCCGGCACCTGCTTTGCGATCAGCACCGCCTGGGTGACGTAATCCGACCTTCCGCGCCGGCCGAAGCCGCCGCCGAGCAGGAACTTGTGCACGTCGCACTTCGCTATCGGCAGTCCCGATGCCTCTGAGGTCGCGGCCAGCGCCGCTTCCGCGTTCTGCGAACTCGTCCACACTTCGCATTTGTCGGCCGTGTAGAGCGCAGTCGCGTTCAACGACTCCATGCAGGCGTGCGCCTGGTACGGATAGCCGTAGACTGCCTCGACCTTCTTCGCCGCGCCGGCGATCGCTGATTTCACGTCGCCCTTTTGATTGCCGACGAAGGCTTGCTCCGCATCGAGTCCGGCCTTGAGCACTTCGCCAATCGACGCGCTAGTGACTTTGGCGTTCTCGCCCTCGTCCCACACGATCGGTAGCGCTTCGAGCGCGGTCTTGGCCTGCCACCAGCTGTCGCCGACTACTGCGACGGCGGATTGACCGACCTGGACGACGTGCTTGACGCCCTTGTTGCCGGCAATTTTGGCGGCGTCGAAGCTTTTCACTTTGCCGCCGTGAACCGGGCATGCCTTGATCGCGGCGTACAACATGCCGGGCAGCCTCACGTCGATGGCATAAGGTGCCTTGCCCGTCAGCTTGTCGGGCGTGTCGAGCCGCTTGAGCGGTTTGCCGGCAATCTTCCAGTCCTTGGGATCCTTGAGCGTGACGTCCGTCGGCGGCTCGAGCTTCGCCGCCGCTTCCGCCACCTTGCCATAGGTGGTGGCACGGCCGGAGGGCTTGTGCGTGATCACGCTATTCTCGGCCGTGCACTCGGCGGTCGGCACGTTCCAAGCATTCGCGGCCGCTTGGACGAGCATCATGCGCGCGGCAGCGCCGCCCTTGCGCACGTATTCGTTCGACTCGCGGATGCCGCGGCTTCCGGTGGTGGAGAAGTCGCCCCACACGCGCTTGCGGGCGACGTTCTGGCCAGGCGTCGGATGATCGACGGTGACCTTCGACCAGTCGCAGTCGAGCTCCTCGGCGACGAGCTGGGCGAGCCCAGTCATGGTGCCTTGGCCCATCTCGGCGCGGGCGATGCGAATGGCCACGCTGTCGTCCGGGCGGATCACCACCCAGGCATTGATCTCGGGCGTGGCGTCCTGCGCGCGCGCGGCGGGCGGGCCAGCGAAGGGAATCTCGAAGCCGAGCGCCAAGCCGCCGCCCAAGGCGGCTGCGCTCACGACGAAGTTGCGGCGATCGATGTTCGCGACATGATTCATGGCTGCCTCCCCGTCTCACGCGCTCGCGGCAGCGGCGTGGATGGCCGCGCGCACCTGCTGGTAGGTGCCGCAGCGGCAGATATTGGTGATGTTGCTATCGATATCGGCGTCGGTCGGTTTCGGCTTGTCCTTGAGGAGCGCCGCCACCGCCATGATCATGCCGCACTGGCAATAACCGCATTGCGGCACGTCGTGGTCGAGCCAGGCCTGCTGCACCTTGTGCAGCACGCCGGTCTGCGCCAGCCCCTCGATGGTGGTGATCTGGCGGCCCTCGACCATGCTCAACGGCACCGAGCACGAGCGCATCGCGATCCCGTCGACATGCACGGTGCAGGCGCCGCACTGGGCGATGCCGCAGCCATATTTGGTGCCGGTCAGCCCGAGCGTGTCGCGCAACACCCACAGTAGCGGCGTGTCGGGATTGGCATCGACCTGGTGAGTCCTTCCGTTGATGTTGAGTTCAGCCATTTTGCAAACCTCCATGCATCGCCGGCATGAAGAGGCAATGATCTTATCCGGCGATCCCTCGCCCCGCCGCGCGTTTGGGGGGAAACCTGTCCCTAGGAACACCGCTGCAGGGCGCAAAGTTCCGTGTTATCACGGGCGCAGCGGGGTACGGTGTAAAATCCGAATAAACTGCGAGCGGTCGCCATCGGCGTGGCGCGATCGTGCTGCGCCAGAAGTGGTCCCGCGGCCAAGTAGAAACACAGCTCGCCAACCTGCCGCCGTGTCTGATCGGTATGGACGCCTGCGTCGGAGCGCATCATCTGAGCCGCAAGCTGCGGATGCTTGGACACGCTGCACGGCTGATGCCGGCGAAGTGCTAGTCATGGTGGGCCATCTGAGCGCGGCAACACCGACATACGTGACCACACTGTCTGGCGCAGCGCCTCAGCCGTTCTACCGCAGGCCGTTAGTCAATGTTTTCCGACCAGAAGACTGACCGCCACGACGGTCAGCGCAGCCAGGCCGACGGCGAGCTCGATCCATGGAGCCCGGTTCCTTTCGAACCGGTTGTCCCATTCCGAGATTTCCGACAGCAAGTGCTCCCAGCGTGGTCTAAG
>DATFQX010000019.1:0-20640 GCA_035263865.1 Xanthobacteraceae bacterium | reverse complement strand
GTGCAGCCGGAGTTTACCTGCCGATTCCGCTGGGAGGTTGGTTCGCTGGCGATATGGGACAACCGCTGCACCCAGCATCGCGCGCTCAACGATTATCCGGGCAAGCGGCGGCGTATGCATCGCATCACCATCGCGGGTGATACGCCGTTCTGAGGCTGGGTGTGTGTGTCGCGGTTGGCACCCTTTGCGCCCGACCGACAATTTACTTCCGCATCTCCCCAAAAGCGGACGCAAATTCGAGTTGTTGGGCTGCTAAACAACAACTTGCGATCTCGAATGGCGCGCCGACCATTCTGAGCTTTTCTGCTTTTGACCCCAAGCGGACATTGGCTCGCAGTGGAACGGCACCGCGCCAGGGTTGGTAAGTTAAAGTGTGCTACACTGGATGGCCCATGAGCCGTGTCGCCGCCCTCACCACCCTCGTCATGCTTGTCGTGCTGACGCCAGCCGCGGCAGCGCCGCTCATACCCGCGGTGAAAAGTGCGCAATGCCCGTTCGGCTACATGCAGAGCGGCGGCTACTGCATGCCCATGTCTCGTCCTGCCCCTGCAGCCGGCCCGAAGGTCGGGAAATGCCCGCCCGGATACGGACGCAGCGGCAACGCCTGCTTCGATCTCCGCGTGCGTTGACGCAGGTTGCGACGGCTGCAGCCAACGAACCAAGCGCGGCAGTCACTTGCCCTACCGAGGTGTGTTATCTTTCGGTCGGAGCACGGGAGACTTGTTTGTGCTCCAACAGGGGAGAAACCTATGTCTGCAACGGATGCTGGCGCCTTCCCTTATGCCGTACATCTCGACATCAAATTCGATGCGCTCGATGTTATCGACGTTCCATCGCTTGTGGAGGCGTGCACCGACCAATGGTACAATCAGACGCTTTGCAAGGTAAACGATTCAGTCGTGCGTCTCGGCGTCATGCAGGGCGAGTACCATTGGCACAAGCACGATAATGATGACGAGTTCTTTTTCGTGCTCAGCGGCACGTTCATCATCGATCTGGAGGGCCGCTCTGTCGCGCTTTCATCACAGCAAGGCTTCGTAGTCCCAAAAGGTGTGATCCACCGAACACGCGCCCCAGAGAAGGCTGTCATCCTCATGATCGAGACGGCAACGATCGTGCCGACCGGCGACGCCTGACAACCTGCCACTGATGGAACCGCACCATCACCGCTCCGCGACTGATCAAGCGCGTAGGGCGTAATAAGCGAAGCGCATTGCGCCATTCATGCCTCGCCGAATTCGCCGACCGCCTCGAATTCCCCCGCCCAATCTCGCGCAGCGGTGCGATCTCTTTGGTCAGAAGAGTGCCTGGACGATCGAGGAGATTCGCCGTGAAGGACCGTCATTCGCCAGCGACGAATGCAGGACGATTCGACATGCCTGCAGCCTAACAGAGCGCTCGCGCGGCGTCAGATGGTGCAATGCGCTTCGCTTATTGCGCCCTACGGCGGTACTCCAAACTTAGAAGTCCTCCGGCAAATCCTTCGCCCACTTTGCGCGGATGCGGTCGTCAAGCGCCTTGCTCGAACGGGCGATGACCGGGAAGGTCTTTTTGCGCCGGAACGGAATGCACGCGTCGATGATCACGCGCGAATTGCGCCGGTCGGTCTCGGTGTCGTAGCACATCGGGTCGAGCGCCGAGCTCCATCCGCCGTGGATGATATCGATCTGATCGCGCGGATCGCAGCGCGTGCACATCGCCCAGACCACGTCGGAAAAGTTGGTCGGATCGATGTCGTCGTCCACGACGATGGTCCAGCGGTTGTTGTAGGCGCCAGCGTGGCAATGCGCGGCGACCATGCCGGCCTGCTTGGAATGCCCGCCGTAGAGCGTCTTGATCGAGATCACCAGCATGAAGCGGCTGCCGCCGGCTTCGTGCGTCCACACGCCCTGCACGCCGGGGATGCCCGCTGCTTCCAGCTGGTTCCACACCGCGCCGCAACGGTACGAGCCAAAATAAAAGGTGTTGTCGTTGGGCGGCACGGCCGGGATCGCGCCCACCAGGATGGGGTCGTCGCGATACATCAAGGTGTCGATGCGGATCGCAGGCTCGCGATCGCTGCCGCTGGCGTAGTAGCCGGTCCACTCGCCGAGCGGCCCTTCCTTGATCCTATCGTTGGGATGGATCAGGCCCTCGAAGGCGATCTCCGCGTTCGCCGGCACCGGCAGCCCGGTCTTCGGCATGTTGATGACCTCGACCGGCTCGCCAAAAATGCCGCCCGCCGCCTCGAGTTCGTTCTTGCCCCACGGAACCTCGACGCCGCCCAGCATCACCAGCACCGGGTGCATGCCGACGACGACGGCGACCGGGCATGGCTCGCCGCGCTCGTGGTATTTGCGCATGATGATCAGGCCGTGCTTGCCCGGCGACATCATCACCGACGCGACGTTCGGCGCATGCGACTGCACGCGATAGCAGCCGTAGTTGATCCAACCGGAATCCGGATCCTTCATCGCGACGAGGCAGCCGGTGCCGATATACGGCCCGCCGTCCTGCTCGTGCCACACCGGTGTCGGGATTTTCTCGATGTCGACGTCGTTCCCCGCGAACACGTTGTCGAGGAGCGGCCCGCCGTTGACGGCCTTGACCGGCTTCGATGGCGCCGTCTTGAAATAGTTGCGCCACCACTGGATCTGCTCCATCTCGGGGGTTTCCGGCGGCAGGCCGAGGGCCAGGTTGACGCGCGGAATCGAGGTCAGGATGTTGGCGATGACACGGTGGCCCTTGGGAAAGCCGGGCACCGCGTCGAACAGCACCGCGGGATTGCCCATCTTGCGCATATAGATGTCGACGATGCCGCCGATCTCCGCTTTCGGCTCGGCGCCGGTGATGACCTTGAGCTCGCCCGCGGCGCGCACGCCTTCGATCCAGTCGCGCAAATCCCGGTTGGCCATCTCACGTCCCCGTCATTGGCTTGCGTTTCGCTGCATGGCGCAATGCGCTTCGCTTATTGCGCCCTACGGTCTGCTACACTTGCTGCCTCACACTACAAAACGCACATAGCACAGCTCGTGACGACCGTCGTCCTCATTGCCGCCGCGTTCCTCGGCGGAGCGCTGAACTCGCTCGCCGGCGGCGGAACGTTGGTGACGTTTCCGGCCCTGCTGTTTGCCGGGCTTAATCCCATCGATGCGAATGCATCAAGCGTGGTCGCACTGTTTTCCGGAACGTTTGCGGGCGCATGGGCGTATCGCCGCAATATCGTCGCGGTCACCGAATTCAGCGTCCTAGGCTTGTTCGTTTTGAGCCTCACCGGCGGGCTGACCGGGGCCCTGCTGCTGTTGTGGACCCCAACCACCATCTTCGCCGGTCTCGTACCGTGGCTGATTCTGTTCGCGACGATCGTATTTGCCGTCGGCAATTTCGCTCCGATGGCTGCTATCCAACGTATCCAGCCCGGCCCGCACAGCGCCTTGGCGGCGCTGTTCATCATCGCGATCTACGGCGGCTACTTCGGCGGCGGCATCGGTTTCCTCATGCTGGCGGCGTTTACGCTGTTCGGCATGCGGGACATCAACGCGATGAACGGGCTCAAGATGGGGCTGGTGGGCGTCATGACGATCACGGCGATCGTCACGTTCATTGTGGCAGACGTGGTGCGCTGGCCGCAGACGCTGCCGATGCTCGCAAGCTCGGCGGTCGGCTCCTACATGGCCGCGCACTGGGCGCAACGGCTCGATCAACGATTGATCAAGGGCTTCGTCATCGCACTCGGAACGGGGCTGACCATTTATTTTGCCTGGCGTGGCGTCTAGCGAGGCGCCGCGTGCGTAGGGCGCAATAAGCGAAGCGCATTGCGCCATGCAAGCGATGAAGACTCGCTCCGTTCGTTCCCGCGCCCGCTTTCGCGGGGGTGAACTCCAGCGGGAACCCAGAAGCCGCAGCCTGTGGCCCCTGGACCCCTGCCCCCCGCTTTCGCGGGGACAAGTTTCGCGGGGGCGAACGGAGACCGATGGTCAATGTGCAGTAAGCCGGGGATTCGGCGAGGCACGAGTGGCGCAATGCCCTTCGCTTATTGCGCCCTACCCCGGAAGCGAGACGCATCCGCGTTCATGAGGTTCAGACAGGCGGAACCTCACCACTCCGGCAATTTGTCTCAAAGGCCACTCGGTCTTTCACAGCTTTGAGAAGATGTATATCAGGCAGACGAGATACTGAAGCGCGATGAACGCCCCTGCGATGTAGGAGTTGATGAGGATCCAGGACATCGAAGCGTCGGTATTGGCAACTTCACTATCGACTTTTGGATCTTCCCCAAGGCGCTTCTGCTCCAGGTATTGGCGGTCACTCGCCCAAGCCATTTGCGTGATCGTGAAATATTGGAACAAGGCCGCGCTGCGGATGGCCGCATAGATAATGCCAAGAACGGCAACGATAATGGCGTCCCCGGGGTCGAGGATTGCTCCCAGGACGTAAACCATGATTGCGAGTTCGAGAATTCCGCGGGCAACCGTCCAGCCGGTCTTTAGGACATTCCTTATCGCTGGCTTCCCTATCATCGCGTGCTCATCAGGGGTCGTGCATGGGGCCTATGATTGAGATCTTATCCTGCTGGTCCATTGGGGGCTATTTAGCCGCTCAGACCTTTCTGTCCCTCAGGCGGCCGCAACGCATTGTCAGACTGATTTCCCGAGCCAAGCTAAACTTAGCTTAGATGCTGTGTTAAACAATCCGTTCTGACGGCCCTCGTCTGCGCTGCGTTTATAGTGGCAACCTCTTCTTCCAAATCACGCTCAAACGCGGCTTCAGAGATAGCAATCCCGAGCGGCAAAGCAGATGGTTCGGGGCTGTTTTGACATTGCGGCGCCGAGCCTTTGATCGGGTTCGTCCGAGGTCCCCCAACCGATTGTTTCGAGACGCTGGCCTTGCGTCGATTTATGAAAAAGCCAATCGCGGAACTTGTTAGCACGACGAGCAGACCGCCAACCGATCCATAGAGAGCGATTTCCCACCGACTGATTTTAGCGCCGGCCGCCGCCTTATTCGCTCGCAATTGAGCAACCAGTGCATCAGCGGTCATTTTTTCTGCGATTCTTGTTTGTTCAACTTCTTGCTTGGCATTCTCAGCGCTAAGCTTCGCCTGTTCCGCCTCCTTAATTGTGCGTTCGGCGTCAGATTTGGCTTTTTCGAGATCCGCAATTTTGTTTATCGAAACGGCTAATTCTGCCTGTAGCTTTTCGATTGTCTGATTCAACTCAGATTGCAATTCTTCCTGATGTGCCGGTGCTGCTTGCAATTCTTCCTGCTGTGCCGGTGCTGCTTGCAATTCTTCCTGATGTGCCGGTGCTACTTGCAATTCTTCCTGATGTGCCGGTGCTGCAGTTTGGACAACAACCGGTGCTGGATCGGGGGGCTGCGAAAATCCCGATACCTCTACGGCTGCCAATCGGAGAGTTCCGCGTCCTTTCTGATCGAAACTTGTCGCCCAAATAAATCCTGGACCGCCGTCAACGCGGTAGATCGGTAACCCTTCTTTCGCCGATCGCGCAAAATTGCGGAGGTAGTCAATCAGCAATCCTTTTTTGGGATTCTTTCCACCCGCCAAGATCTTGATGCTCTCCTGGTCCAATGGCTCCAGCGTAACCTTGCCCCAAACCGCGATGAGTCCATCCGGAAGGCCACTTCGATGCGGCATTTTCATTATGCGTGGCGATTCACCAATCCTACGTGAGTATTGCTGAATATTGATTTCGGCTTCCTTCGAATTAAAAAATGCAGGTTCTTGCGACCGATTGATGTATAAAATATTTCCGTCCCGCGAATGCAGGAGTGAATAGGCCGCGATATACGATCCTCGTCGCGCTTTGTCAGTTCGCGTTTTCTGGCACCATGTAAGTCCGTCGAATTGTTCGCTCGGACTACATTTGTATTCTCGATACGATGCGCTAGTAAAATTCAGTTGCGTTCCGACGGCTAGTCCGTCAACCGCATACTCCGCCGCTGCTATCGCATTACCGTATAAAGCAACATATGCAAGAATCACGATCGCTGTCGTCATCGTCGCCGCTGCAATCCTGGGACGGACGCGGCGATCATTGCCGACATTGAAGCCATGTGTGGTCGGAGCTGGATCTGACATGACGCCCCCGAACAGACCCCTCACCCACATCCAACGTCGTTATTGCGTCGCGACTGGGACTTTTTGGGGAGCGGCCGAGATTGTCTGGCGGTGTGCCCCTTTTGCCACGGCAAGGCGCGTCGCCTGGGTCGGAAGCACGAGTTCCCATCCCGACGTTCACGCCACCGGCAGGGCTCAGCCTATCGAGACGTGCTGAGCGGAATGTTGCAGACCAGGTTCTAATGCGGACAATTTGGATGCGTGCGGGCGTCAATACTTGCGCTCCGCCATCTGCGCATTATGAAAAACTCAACCTAGACATTTTTCCCATCATTTGGGACATGGTTCCTACGGCCGGCTGTGTTCACGGTGCATCGCGCGACGCCATCATATGGACTCCTTGAACGCAAACGTTCGGGTGTCCACGAAACCGGGTCAACTTTCAATCCAGCAGCGAATCGCAAACTGAGGGAGGGAAAGAGATGGTTGACGTGCTTATTACGTTCGTCCTGCTGCTGATCATGTTAAGCGCCTCAGCGTTCTTGATTTACCGCTTTTTTCCAACTGCTTTTCCAGCTGCCTTTCTCGCTTTCTGGCGTCATCCGCATGCACCCAACCAAGCTGTTATAAAACGAGATTGGGTCGCCACTGGGCGCATCGATTTTGCAGCCTCATTTACCACCAGCCCCGCGGACAACGATCAACCAACTGAATTTAAGCTTCTCGTAGAAGAACGTAGAATTGTGGAAAGCATCGCTGGAAATGAAAATCTGGAGATTCAATGGCGGCTTGCTACGCTGAGGGAGGCAAAATCCGTTGTAACCCAATACCACAAATACCTATCGGACAACTCGCTCATCAAAACTGTATTCGACGACAGCGTATCGTTGTCTCCCCCAGTGACGACTCAGGAAAATCCTTCGGACTAGGCTTCGGACTCAATCAGCCTCCAACGGACGGTCCGGTCAGTCCCCCTTCTCAGAAATTGGCGTGCCGGGCGACGCTTCGACGCTCGCGATCCGATCGAGGTTTGCGATCAGGCGCGTGAGCAGGGCAATAAGCAGTCCGGCCTCCTCGTCCATCCATGAAGCCTCACGATTACCCCGGAGTAAGGCAGCAACCGCGTCCGGCAGGCGCGCTTCTGCGATCTCCGTCAGTGTGATGTGGCTGCTGCGCCCATCGGCCGGGTCAGGGGCGCGCGTGCATATGTAAAGATAGATATATGGCTTCTGACGCAGTGCGGACGCCATGCCAAGGAGAGAACCAATGGATGGCGATGTCGAACTCCTCAAGCGCATCTACGATCGCTTTAACGCGCGGGACATTGACGGTGTGCTGGCCGTGCTCGCCGATGATGTCGCCTGGGCCAACGGTATGGATGGTGGCCACGTTCATGGGCGCGAAGCAGTACGCGAATACTGGACGCGCCAGTGGACCCTGGTCAGTCCGCACGTCGAGCCTGTGAGCTTTCGTCGAGCTGCGGATGGCGCGATCATCGCAGAAGTCCGGCAGTCCGTCTGCGATCTCGACGGCAAACCGCTCCAGGGGCAGACGCACGGGCTTAAAGACAAGACGGTCGGACACGTTTTCCGTTTTCGAGAGGGCAAGGTGGCTCGCTTCGACATCCAGGATGCTGCCTTAGACTAGGGCGTGTACTCGTCGATGCGCGGACCGGACGTCATCAACCAAAGACCGCAAAGATGCTCGGCATCGACATTCCGACCACACTCCCTGCCCGTGTCGACCAAGGTGATCGCGCCGTTTGTCGCTGTTGGCCCAGAGCGGACAAATCGAAACGTCTGCCATTTGTCTGCTTCCGGGGCAAAGCAGAGGCAATAGACCTAATTGGAACTTTCAGCATTTCCGCCCCCGGATTGAGCGAACAACGCCCCATTTGCGTCAATGTAACGCCATCGCCGCGGCTCGGTATGTACGTCCATCCACCTCTAGGCGACAGGAGGATGCATGCTGACGCTGCGGACTTTGGCAATAGTGATAACTGGGGCTGGGCTGTTCGCGGGTCTGCCGTTGACGAAAGCGCAGGCGTGCGACGACGATCGGTACCCCTGCCCCGTGCGCTCGCAGGTGTTGACGCAAGGCCGATGAGCCGGCTCAGCCCGCGCCGGCGGCTCAGCCGCAAAAAAAGTTAACCGGCCTGCGCTGTCGAATGAGAAGGCAAACGCAAAGCGCGAACGAGAGGCGCCACGCGCCACTGCCCGGGCGAAGGTGAGCAAACCAATTGTGCAGGGGCAGGTGGCAGATTCCATCTCGCAAAAAGCGGCAGAGGCCGCTCCCGCGGTGATGACGCCATCGTCGCGTGCGGATCAACCCGTCAATGACGAAAGTCGGGGCCGAAAGTCCGGTGGCGACTGCGGGAACGGCGTGGCCGGTTCTTCACCGAGGGGGCGAGCGCACCAGGGACGACGAGCGTAGACGCCACGGAAGCTGCCACGGCAAATGCGGTGCAAATGGTCGACCCTAACGAAGTCAATGAGCTCGATCGTGCTGCTGCCGCCACCGTAACGGTCGAGTCGTCTTCAATCACTTATCTGTGGGTGCTCTTGGGCGCCGCTCTCGCTTTGGCATCGGCGGTGTGGCTCTTTTCTAGAATGACATCCATGTTCGCGCGCCGAGCAGCAGGTCGGCGCATGCAACATGCAACCCGTGAAATAAGACAGGGCGCTTGGTCTTGAGCGCCCAACTCGTTCCACCAGTACGGCGAACTGGGCGCGGTTGAGAAGGGAGCAGTTGCGATGCGATGCCTAGTATGCGTGGCAGAAATGTGGGTGACGCAGGTAGTGCAAGACGACACGATGCCGGTGCCCGGCTTCGAGCACCACACGCTGGAGTGTTCGGAGTGCGGTGACATAGAGCGCCGATTGGTGTTCACCCGCGGGAACACGCAACCCGTTTCGCCGAGCGGCAGGCGTAAGAACGAGCGCGTTCTAAAACCGAGGACGCCGATGGAAGCCTTCGAAAAAATCCGATCGCGAGACGCGACCTTTGCAGCCGAGAGAGCAGCGACAGCAGCAGTCGCGAATATCAAATCAATGACGGAGGAGTTTCGTCGGAAGTGAGCTAACCTCATCCCGCGTCGCCAGTCTTCGCCAGATGAACCTTCGCCGTCCGATGGCCAATGACCCTCCTCCCGTGAGTTTGGTGGCTCCGCCAGCTAGCCGTACTTCCGAGGCGTTAATGCTGCCCCGGCCACATTATCTTAAGGACACGAAGCCTCCCGACATGCAGGTCGTGGAGCCGACCACCTGCCGGAGCAGTCGTTCGCGATTGTCGAGTTGATCATCAATCTCAAGACCGCCACCGCGCCTGAATGGGGCGTGGCGTCAAATTTGACCCTGCTGGGGCGCGGTGCCACGCCACGCCCTGAAGGTGTCCAGACAACGCCACCATAATAGTGACCATGGCGTGACTTGAGCGATCAACGCGCGAACGCGTTCTGCTTCTCGGCGCCACTGATCTCGGCTCTTCATAATCTGATCGACGGACGCAGAGAGGTAGCGCGCTTCCTGTTCTACTGCACGCAGTCGTTCGACCTCGTCGCGCAACCTGCTTGTTTCGATAAGCAACAGCTTCATTTCCCGTCGCATTACCGGTAGCGGATCGGGTGCGTCCCACGGCTGAGGCGCAGGAAATGTGATCCCCGGGGGATGAGTGTTGGACGGGCGCGAACGCCTCGCCCGGTCGTGCCCCGACCGCCGCGTCTTGATTGGCATACGCATAGCATGGTCGAAGCATGGTTTACGGCAGGTTAAGAGCCGCAACTGGTCTCTGAAAAATCCGAGCAAACAAGAAACCGCGGCTAGTCACGGCTCAGCTTTGAACCGCTCGAGGTTGACGACAAAATCTTCCCGGTGATTCAGATGTCCAGCGTCCGAACCGAAGGGTGCGGAAAGATACGCGCAATCGAAATCACTTGGGTAACTTTGTCCCAGCGATTGATTTGCAGTAGAAATTTTTTTGCGACTGAAATCCGATTCATGAGATTGGAAGAGTGCGGCCGCCAACTGACTATCGATCACTCTTGCGGGAAGCAGGCCGCAACGGCGGTGTCACCGCACCAGCGCGGCGCGCTAGGGCAGTTTGTGGCCGCCTCAATTAGGCCGCGCTCACCTGCGACTTGGACGCCATGGGGTGGAGTCGAGCCGCCGGGGCTTTCATCGCGGTGCTGATTTTGAGCGCGCTGAGTGACCTCGCGCGCGGTGGCGACCTCGTCGAGTGCGAGCCGCAGCGCGTGACTGGCGACGGCCGCCACTGGGCCTACCGTATCGTCGATGGTCGCGAGTGCTGGTACCCGGGACGGCCCGGGAAGCCGAAGAACGAGCTGTTGTGGGGTCGCGGGGTCACCCTTTCCGCGCACCAAACGGTGGACCAACCTCAAGCCGAGACCGAGCCATCGGAGCCGCCCTCTCACCTCGCAGCGCCACCGGAGAAAGCGGAGACCACCGAGGCAATGCCGGAGAAATGGCGCCCAACCGCCCACGACCAGTTGCTCGCGTTCACCTGCTGCTGGCCCGAACTGGAGGAGCCCGCCCCGCCGCCGGCCTGGCCGTTGGCCCTGCTACCGCTCGGGCTCTACGCGCTTTGGTGGGTTGCCACGCCAAGACGGGGATCACGGGCTCTTAGTGCCGGAAATGCTGGCCGCGTAGCCGGGCGCAGCCTCACCCGCCTGCATCGCCACAATGACCGCGATGGCGCCCGCAAGCGCCGAGAAGTTTCAGCAATCGGGGTGGTAAGGGAGCGCCGTGTCAGGCGGGACGACGAACACCTGTCGCCCTGCCGCCAATGCAGCACCGGCCTCGATGAGAGCGCCACACGCCTGTTCGTCCTCCCCATTAACGAACAACGACACGTCGCAATCGCGAACCTCGTCGATGCACCTGACCCATTGCCTCGACCAGGCGTGCGCAGTCGGCTCGTTGCCGGTCGATCCGCGGGGATGTAACTTCGACACCTCATCGCGCAGCGCGCGAACGGGATTTTCCTCCTATTTTTGCTCTTGCGCTTAGGGCCAGCATCCCGATGCGGCGTCGTCCCGCCGATTTCTGGCACGATGCTCCCGATTAGAATCTTCGCTTTGAGGAGAAAGCAGCATCGCCCGCGGCCCTTGCTTACGACCCGAAGCCGTTATCGACGGCCCAGAGTCATTGCCGGGCCGGCTTGGCGGGTAAATGGAGCTTTGCGCGCGGCACGCTGAACGGACGTATTGAGGAAGGCACCAAAACACCCCGTCGAACGGCAAAGCGGTTGCGGACTACCGACGACGTCAGCACCTCTGACTACGACGGTGTCACTTCATCAAGCACGACGTAGTACTGAACAGCGCTGTCGAATTCGACCAGCGCCGCAACAGCACCGGGTTCCACCACCGCCTGGGAGCCGGAGCGTGCTGCACTCGGGTGTGTCGCCGCATTCCCGCGATCATTCTCGCCTAGAAAAGTCCCGGAAGAGGCACGCTGATGGCGATCCACTCTAAACATCTCGAGACTCTAGAAGCGATCATCGCAACTGCACTCAACATCGTGAGGAACCGCCCGCTGGCGGACCTCTACGTCCGCAAGGACTACTTGAACCATTTCCGTATCAGGGTCCAGCTCGAGAGCGGACAACGCTATGTCATCACAATAAGAGTAGAATGATAGCTGCATCCTTGGACGCGTGACGCCGGCTACGGCCGCCCGCCGCGCTTGTTGGAGTAGCCTATTACGGCCGATTCGCGCGCAGTCTGCCTCAGTGATCTTCTGCGCCCTTGGGCAAGCGCCGATCTAGACGCTTGGCGCGCCATGCGCTGCCGGACATGCATCAGTATCGCGAGTTCATTACGCTGCGCGCCGGCGCGGCGGCGCACCGCGAATCCCTGTGTCCAATTCACTCGCGCTCTGCATTGTGGTTCTGAGCAGCCTATGCGCTGTGAAGAGGAGGGCTGGGATACTCGCGCAACCACACACGCGCGCAAGCGTAAGTTTGGCATTGCCGCTCGGAAAAGCCGCGTGCTGTCGTCGTATTCGTATTGAGACGTGCTGAGCGGAATGTTGCGATGCGGAGAATGCGGAAGCGGGGGAGGCGGAACCTTCAGTCACTGCGGAAAGCTTCTTCGCGCCTCCAAGGGTACTTCCTTACTCTCGTCGGTATCTTCGTGGCGATCCCAGTAAAGTGATCGCGTTCCCGATGGCTTACTGCTGCGCTTCGTGCGATTGGTTTTCAGGCGCCGTGCAAGCCCCCGACGTCAGCCCCTGGGAGCCTGAGAGCGCCAAGGCGAGGCCCCGGCGGTGGCGTGCGCGCTCCCTATGCGCGCTTCCGGGGCCTTCCGTATTCGCGGTGCTCGAAAAATGAACTTTCGCCTGCGAATTTGCGCAAGGGCCTTACGTCCGATCCGGAAAATTGGTAGCCGCACCAACTCGGTGCACTTCGTCTGCAACAGTGCGCTTTCATCCGGTCGAACGCAGCCAGCCCCACCATGACACCGGCGCCGCAGGTGCAGGTAGCAGGCGCGTCTGCGCTTGTTCGCGCCACGCGTCGCGGTCACGACGCATGTCCTCAAGCATCGCTTTCAACTCAGACAGCCGCTCCTCCGCGAGGGTCAGACGGGTGCGCAACTCTGCCGTCGTCTCGCTAGGAGCAGGAAACGGGTAGACATGCGCTACCTCAGCCTCGCCACTGTTATTATTGCGATCTTCCCTACTACCCGCGAAGAGCCGACCAGAGATTGCGCGAGCGAGTATCGTCTTGCCGCGCCCTGTCAGCCGCGCTGCTTGCTCCAGTGAGAGCGTCGTCATGTGACCCCCCTAGTGTCCTCGGAGTGATCAAGAGGGTCACGCGATGCGCCACGAAACCCATTTCATGACGGTGCACACGAGACGGTTAACGATTGGTAAAGGCATGTGCCAGCTACAGGATCCAAGAGACTGCGCAGGGCTCAAGAGCCCAGTGCCTGTCAGCAGGTGCAGTATGGAACGTCGCGGTAACTCCGCGGCTGCTCAATCTCCTCGGTACGTCCTTTCGGACAGCTACGACTACGCCGGCGCCATCAGCTCTCGAAAATCAGGCACGTGGTCGTGCCATGCGCGAGCAAGCGCCCATCGCGATCCGTGAGGCGCCCTTCGGCAGTGCCAACCCGGCGGCCGCAGTTCATCACAATGCCCTCGGCCGTGATCCGCCCGATCTCGGGCGTAATCGGCCGCATGAGTGAAATCTTGAACTCGAGTGTCGTCTGCGCGAAGCCCTTGTCGAGAGTGGACCTCACGGCGAGCCCCATGCAGCTGTCGAGCAGCGTGGCGGCGACACCACCATGTACGGTGCCGGAAGGATTAAGGTGGGCCGCAGTCGGCTCGACGGCGACGACGACACGTCCCTTTGCCGCTTCGACCACGTCGTAGCCCAAGGTCTGCGCCATCGTGTTGAGAGGCAGCGTCCCGACGACGAGCCCTTGGACAAACTCCAGTCCACTCATCTCCTTCTGCCTATCGACGCTGACGGTCCCATAATTCTTGCCGCCGGCAGGGCTCGGCATCGGCATCCTCCATTTGTTCTCACGACTTATTTCCAGGCGCATCGCGGTCCGCACTTCGCTTCTTGCCATCAAATTGGACGCGGGAGCCGAGCAAACGCGTCAGCGGTGCGCCACCCGATTTCTAAAGACTCGCTCCGTTCGTTCCCGCTTTTGCGAGGGTGAACTCTAGCGGGAACCCAGGAGCCGCAGCCTGTGGACCTGGACCCCCGCTTGCGCGGGGGCGAACGGAGATTGATGGTCAAGGTGCAGCATGCAGGATGGGTTGAGCGAAGCGAAACCCATCAATTTCTCAGCTCGCGGTGTGATCGATGGGTTTCGCGCGCAAAAGCACGCGCTCAACCCATCCTACGAACTGCGCACCCGATGCGAGGTCGCGACGCCGAGCGCGGCGGGCATCATTCTGATTTGGCAGCGCCACCGCGAGGGCGCCACCCAATCCGGGCGTCGGTTACGCGGCTTGCAGATTGCCTGCGGCCTGCTTGCCCCGCTCGGTCACGATATCGAAGCTGACCTTCTGCCCTTCCACGAGGGTGCGCATGCCGGCGCGCTCGACCGCGCTGATGTGCACGAACACGTCCTTGCTGCCGTCGCTCGGCTCGATGAATCCAAAGCCTTTTTGAGTATTGAAGAACTTCACGGTACCTGTGGCCATCATGGCCTCCTTACATTGCAATTAGTTTATGTGTCCGATCACGCGAGCATCGCGTGGCCGGTCATCCAATTTTGGGGGAGCTGGCTGGGCACCGTAAAACGGGAGCGTCGCGAGGCAGACCGAAAACTGGTTGCGGGCTGCTATCTATGTGACCGCGGCCACAACGTCAACCCAGATGCAGACATCAATTCGGCAATTCGGCGCAGGCCGTTGCGTGGGTAACCGGGGCCCGGCGTTGAACGAGATCGCGATCAAAATTTTTTCGTCGAGGAGCGTGCGGCCGGGCGTGGATGCAGCTCGTCGACGCGCCCGACGGCGAAAGCACTTGCAGATCCTGCGGCATTCTCTGCAAAGCAATGGCGGCGTTTCGCGGACCCCGGTAATCCTCAAGGCTGCCCGCTCGTTTGCTTCGCATCCGGCGGGGCTTGCCTTGCCTCGCGCTCGGCTTTGCGCCGCGCAGCCTTCTCCTCCTTTTTTCTCTGCTTTTCGTCGGTGCGTGCGCGTGCTGCCCTCTGTCGCTCGGCCCGGTCTCGACGGTAATTCGGCTTGAATGCCATTGGCTCCCTCCTTGTGCGGCGGGTTGATTTGCTGCTCTGCGACTATATATGTGCACGCGTTCGAGTTTTGCCCGTCCTTGCCATTGATTTGCCCATCCAGGCTACGTGCTGGGCAATTTGGTCTTGCCGGCCGTGGCTCGATGATCGCGATGCCGCGCTCGATGCGTGGCAGCGTTGAACAATCACAGGAAAAGCAAAATGGCACGCAAGCCGGCAACGCGCGTTGAATTCACGCTTTTCGATGTGGTTTACGAAGACGGCTCGCTGCGTTCCAATCGCAGAGTGCCGAGCGATGTCCTCGGGGGCCTCGATGGCGATGCAGCTGCGCGCGCCGTCATCGAAGAACAGGACCGGATCATCGCGGAGAAGTCAGGGACTCCGGCCGTTGGCGTGAAAAGCATTCACCGGTCCGGCAGCAAGACTATCGATCGGACCATACGACCGCCCCGACGTGAATTAACATCGGATTGATCGGTTCTTCTACAGCCGAAGTTTTAGATAGGCGTAGCCATCCCTTTAGGGTATCGGCTACGAGGCAGGACAACGATCCGGTGCTGGTCAGTGCCGTGGTGGAGGCTTATGGCAAGCGATACCAAGGCGGCATCTCACAAGGAAGACGTGCCCGAGAAGGAGGCACCCGAGACCGCGCCGGACGGCCCGCTGCTCGATCTCTCCGACGCTGCAGTCAAAAAGCTCATCCGTACCGCCAAGAACCGCGGCTACGTCACCCATGATCAGATCAACTCGGTATTGTCCTCGGAAGAGGTCAATTCCGAGCAGATGGAAGACGTGCTCGCCATGTTAAGCGAGATGGGCGTCAAAGTGGTCGAGACCGAGGAAGCGAGCGAAGAGGGAGAGCAACCGCGCGAAGAGCCCGACGAAGAGGCGGAGAGCGAGGGCGGCGACCTGGTCGAGGTGCAGCAGAAGGTCCCCGCCAAGACCGAAGCGAAAGAGCCGACCGAGCGCACCGATGATCCGGTGCGCATGTATCTGCGCGAAATGGGCTCGGTGGAGTTGCTCTCGCGCGAAGGCGAGATCGCGATCGCCAAGCGCATCGAGGCCGGCCGCGAGGCGATGATCGCCGGACTGTGCGAGAGCCCGCTCACATTCCAGGCCATCATCATTTGGCGCGACGAGCTCAGCGAGGGCAAAGTCTTCCTGCGCCACATCATCGACCTCGAAGCGACCTATGCCGGTCCCGACGCCAAGGCTATGCCGGCGCCAGTGATCGCCTCCGACGGCCAGCCGATTGCGGCGGCAGGGGCCCAGGGCGCTGGCGGTGGCCCGTCCGTGTTGGCCCAGACGCCAGCCCCGCCGGCCGCGCCCTCGGTGGCGACTCCGCCCGAGCGCGGCGATGGCGGCGAGGGCAGCGAGGTTGCGCCCGGCGAAAGCGATTTCGACGACGACGATATGGAGAACTCGCTGTCGCTTGCCGCCATCGAAGCCGAGCTCAAGCCCAAGGTGGTCGAGACGTTTGATAATATCGCCGACGCCTACAAGCGCCTGCGCCGCCTGCAGGACCAGGACATCCAGAACAAGCTGCGCAACGATTCGCTCTCGCCCGCGCAGGAGCGCCGCTACAAAAAGCTCAAGAACGAGATCATCAGCGAGGTGAAGTCGCTGCGGCTCAATCAGGCGCGCATCGACGCGCTGGTCGAGCAGCTCTACGACATCAACAAACGCCTCGTCGGTTACGAAGGCCGCCTGATGCGGCTCGCCCAAAGCCACGGCGTCGCGCGCGAGGATTTTCTCAAGAATTACCAGGGCTCAGAGCTCGATCCGCGCTGGCTCAACCGCGTGTCCAAACTGAGCGCGAAGGGCTGGAAGACCCTCGTCGCCAGGGACAAGGACAAGGTCAAGCAGCACCGCCACGAGATCCAGATGCTCGCGGGCGAAACCGGGCTCGAGATCGGCGAGTTCCGCGAGATCGTGCACATGGTGCAGAAGGGCGAGCGCGAGGCGCGTCAGGCCAAGAAGGAGATGGTGGAGGCGAACCTGCGCCTGGTCATCTCGATCGCCAAGAAATACACCAACCGCGGCCTGCAGTTCCTGGACCTGATTCAGGAAGGCAATATCGGGCTGATGAAGGCGGTCGATAAGTTCGAGTATCGCCGCGGCTACAAGTTCTCAACATATGCCACGTGGTGGATCAGGCAGGCGATCACGCGCTCCGTCTATGACCAGGCGCGCACCATTCGCATTCCCGTGCATATGGTAGAGGCAATCTCTAAGATCATGCGCACCTCGCGCCAGCTGCTCAACGAGATTGGCCGCGAGCCCACGCCCGAGGAGCTCGCCGAAAAGCTTGGGATGCCGCTCGAGAAGGTGCGCAAGGTGCTCAAGATCGTTAGGGAGCCGCTGTCGCTAGAAACGCCGATCGGCGACGAGGAGGACTCCCACCTCGGCGATTTCATCGAGGACAAGAACACGATCCTGCCCATCGACGCCGCGATCCAGTCGAACCTGCGCGAGACCACGACGCGCACGCTTGCCTCGCTCACACCGCGCGAGGAGCGTATAATCCGCATGCGCTTCGGCATCGGCATGAACAAGGACCACACCCTGGAAGAGGTGGGCCAGCAGTTCTCGGTGACGCGAGAGCGCATCCGCCAGATCGAGGCGAAAGCGCTAAGGAAGCTGAAGCACCCAAGCCGGTCGAGGATCCTCAGAAGCTTCCTTGATAATTGATAGGGCGAGCGCGCCGCCGCCGTTCGCGCCAGCGCGTGCTTGACCTCCTTTGCCGCTCAATCACTCCGCCGGACGCCGCTGCAGTGGGAAATCGTCGCTGTCGTAAAGGCGCTGAATGTCGTCGCCATCGAAGCGCTGGTCGCCGACCTGCATCCAGGCGCCCAACGCGCGTACGGCCGGCAGCTCCTCGACGGCAAACCGGATCGCCTCCGCTGCGGTCACAAAGCGGCGATAGCGCAGCCGCTGTCGTGGGCCACCCTTGCGCTTTGCAACGAACAGCTCGGCGGGAACGCCGTAGTCGAATGGCTGGGGTTTGATCTCTATAAGTCTCCCCCTGCGTGCTCCGCGCGAAGTTTACGTACGAGACCCTCATACACGCCAATCGTTTTCTTATGCCAATCGAGTTCCCGTTGAGTTGTATCGACCCATGCACCGCCGTCCCTGCGCTCGCGATTGTGCATACGACCCGATTCGAGGAGTTCAAGGTCACTTCGACATTCAGCCAAGTCTTGTTCGAGACGGCGGATAAAGTCATGCCAGACAGACATGCGGAAATACTTCCATAGGCGTTGACTGCGCCCCAGTCGATTATCCCCAATTACGGTCCGTCCGACTATATGAATTCGAACGCCTCTTACCGCGCTTAAGGAACTGGATTAAGCTGCACGAGCGCTGCGACCTGATTTTTCCGAATCTCCCAAGGGGCTGTGCAGGTCCAGTGTGTTACACCATCGTCGGGCGAGGTCGAGGAACCGATGGCCTCCCACAAGTTCAAAATCGGCGAGATTGTCACCATCAGGCCCGCGCTCAGCCGCAACGTGCCAGGCGGCCTCTATGAGGTGACTAAGCAGCTTCCGCACAACGGCCGTGAGTTCGAATACCGCATCAAGAGCGTTAATGAACCACATGAGCGTGTAGCGGGGGAAAGTGAGTTGACCAGAGGTTGAGCCGCACTTGCGGCAGTGGAAACGCGCCGCAGAGGAACCGCCGAATGGACAAGGATTACCTCGTCCTAAAACGCGCCTCGGCAAGCCAGCAATCCGGCGAATGGAACGAGGATGATTTTGATGTGCTGGCGGACGGCATCGTTGTCGGTCGTCTCTTCAAGTCCCTCGCCGCGCCCGCAGGAATGCCCTGGTTGTGGGCGCTGACATTCGGGCACTATGAGGGTCGTCACCCGACGCGCGGCTACGCTGCGACGCGCGAGGCCGCGATGGCGGCATTCGCAAAGAGCTGGCGCCGGCAGTGAGAGGCATGTCCGCTTTTGGCGAGCAAAGCGGACATTCAACGACGCAGGATCTCGACGGCGTCGGTCGCGAATGACCGACCCTGAGCGGACATACGCCGGATCAAATTTCGCAATGCAATATGTCCTCCGCTCCTGTACTATGGTTTGCGGATTGAGCCGGGCGGCCCGACAAGCGCTTCGCGTGGCGGGCCGCCCCCGAATGAAGTTGGGCGGTCGGCTGATTCCTATTTCCAACCTGCCTGTCGCTCGCAGTCCCGCCGGGCCCTACGAAGTGGAAACGATCGAGTGGAGCATCGAGGCTCCAAGCGATAAGCGCACCTAGTCCGCTGGCTTACTCCGGTAAAGTCTCACTGCTTTTTCGCTTTGCTGCACTGCATATGTCGGCTTCTGGCATTAAGACGACATATCGAGGCAGGCATTCGCGAGTCCGCTCTTGGAGTGAAGCGGACGAGGAAGCGCGCCGCGGGCTAAACCGGCGCGAACATCGGCACCGGCGGCCCGCCGTCCGTGGGCTTGAACGCCACGCGGACTGCCTGGCCGATCCGGATCGCGTCCAGATCGCAGTCGACGATGTTGGTCATCATCGTGGGTCCCTCGGCAAGTGTGACGTAGGCGATCGCGTAGGGGATCGGCCCGCGACGCAAGACGCTATAAGAATAGATCGTCCCGTGGCCCGAGGCCTCCATCCACTCGGTGCGCTCGCTGCCGCAGAACGGGCAGATCGCTCGAGGATACCAGTGTGGCTCGCCGCACGCCGTGCAGCGCTTGATCAGGAGCCTTCCCTGGGCGGCGGCATCCCAGAACGGCTTCGTCTCTGGGTTGACCGGCGGTGGAGAGATCGTGCGCGCGCTGCCGGTCATCTCACTCTCTCCCCATGATCAGCGTGGCGCTGCCGTGGCGGGTCGCGAGCGAGCCGCCGGTACCGTGAGCGAGGGCGACGTCGCAGTTCCTCACCTGCACCTTTGGATGCGCCTCGCCCCGCAGTTGGCGCACCGCCTCGACCACCTTGGTGAGCCCGCCGCGGTTGCCCGGGTGGTTGTTGCAGAGGCCGCCGCCATCGGTGTTGAAGGGCAGCCGGCCGACACCGGAGATGAGGTTGCCGTCGGCGACGAGCTTGCCGCCTTGCCCCTTCGGACAGAAGCCGAGATCCTCGAGCGTGATCAGCACCGTGATCGTGAAGCTATCGTAGATGGACACGTACTTCACGTCGGAGGGCGTCACGCCAGCCTCGGCGAAGGCGGCCGGCCCCGACCAAGCCGCACCCGTGTAGGTCAGATCGACTTTGCCACCCATCTGGTGCTTGACCGCCTCGCCAGCGCCGAGCACGCGGACGAGCGGGCGCTTGAGGCTCTTCGCCACCTCTGGCTTCGTCACCACGATGGCCCCGCCGCCGTCGGTGATGACACAGCAATCGAGGCGATGCAGCGGATCGGCGATGATCGGCGAGGACACGACCTCCTCTACTGTCACAACCTCGCGCAGGAGCGCGTGGGGATTGTGCTGGGCGTGCTGCGAGGCCGCCACCTTGATCCAGGCGAGTTGGGCGCTCGTCGTGCCGTACTGATGCATGTGTCGCATCGCCACCATCGCGTACTGGTTCACCACCGTCGGCCCGAAAGGAAACTCGAACGCGACGTCGGGCGCCGCCGGCCCGTAGGTGCGCGGCACCGTGCCCGTCGCCATGCCCTCGGCACGCGGCCGCCCAGCCAGCGTGACCAGCGCGACGTTGCACTTGCCGGTGACGATCGCCTCGGCGGCGTGGGCGACGTGGATCACGTAGGACGAGCCGCCGCTCTCCGTGGTGTCGATGTGGCGGACCTTGAGCCCCATGTAGTCGGCCATCGAGAGGCCACCGAGCCCGGGCGCGTCGCCCGCGCAGAAGTAGCCGTCCACGTCGGCGCGTGTGAGCCC
>DATFQX010000018.1:0-2444 GCA_035263865.1 Xanthobacteraceae bacterium | reverse complement strand
CCACCACCGGCCTCGGCGGAGTCGAGCATCCAAGCGCAATCCCAGGTTTGGTAGCGCGCCGGTCCCGGCCGGTTGGATCCGGACGTAGATGTGCGAGAGCGGGCCAAAGCGCCCCACGGCCAGCAGCTCGCGGGCGCGTGTGGTGAAGGGCGTGTAACGCTGGGCTAGCGGGACAGCGACAAACGCATCGAGCCGGGCCGCTTTGGCAGCTACCGCCTCCACCTCCGACGCGTTGATCCCCATCGGCTTCTCCATCAGGAAGGGATAGCTCTGATCGAGCAGGTCGTGGGCGATCCCGGCCATCTGCCGGTGCCGCCCGAGTGCCACGACGAAATCGGGTCGGGTCGTCGCCAGCATCTTTAGGTAGTCTGTGAAGGTCGGTGGGCTCCCTACCTCGGCCGCTCGTCTTGCGACGAGGGCGGCGTCGGAGTCTTGGATCGCGACCAACTCCACGTCCGGCATGGCGACAAGGTGGCGGAGGTAGGCGGCGTCGTGGAGCGCATGCCAGTGGCTTACCTCGATAGCGGCAACGCGAATTGCCATGGGCGTCCTTTTCGTGTCGTGCGTCCTCTCCGGAAGTGCAACCGAGCGGATACCAATCGTATACTAGCCTGGATTTCCACGGCAAGGAATTGACCTAACATTTTCCTGCTACTGGACCATTCGCAAGGGCCGGTCGTTCCACCACGGCACGGCGACGGGTTTGTTGATGAGCCCGGAAGCGAGGACGATGGGCAGGTGCGCCCGCCTGTGAAATCGGATGGTGATCTCCTGATTGGTTATTTTGATGTCTGCGGGCATGTCGATGAGATCGCGGAAGATTTGGCGCGCCTGGGCATCGTCATAGCCGCGCATGCGGCGTGCCATCAGACGATAGAGGGATGAAGCCAAAACCAGGAGCGCCATATCGAAGTCGACCTTGAGGCCGACCGAGGAGGAAAGCGCGTCGATGTGGAAGAATCGCACCGCATCGGAGAGGGCGTTCTCGATAAGCATACGTTTGGCGTAGCGGGTGATGAGGTTCTTGGTTGTGGACTTCATATCGTTGGTGAGCAGGATTGTGGGCTCCTCGTGGCCGAGATCGGTGATGAAGAGTTGACGGTAGGCGCGTTCGCACGGAGTGGCCTTCTGCTCGAAAACGCGAGGCTTGCGATATTTGCGGTTGGGAACGTCCAATTCGATCGTGCGCCAGGCGGAAGGCGGCAGGTTCTCGACTTCGGCGATGAGCTTTGGCGAACGCCGCCGCAGGGTCATGAAGGTGATGCCGTCAGCGTCGAGCCGATCGAGGCGATCGTAAGTAGTGAGCTTGGAATCGAAGACGAGATGCTTCGGCAACGTGCCGTGCTGATCCTTCCAGAACTTGATGAAGCGGAAGATCTCTTCTGCCTCCTCGCCTTTGCCGATATCGGCATTGGAATAGCAGAACACCTGCGAATCTGCATCCTGCGCCAGGAAGGTGAGGATGCTGGGCTGCCGGCGGCTTCTCTTTGCTAAATAATGGGATTCTACGAGCGGATGGTCGCCGAAAAAGGGCACGGAATGGAAATCGAGATTGAGCGACTCGCCGGTCAGGATGTCTTGTCCGGCGACTTGTGTGTGCCATCCCGCAAGCAAGCGTGAGACCTGTTTGGGGGTGATGCGCGAGGAATATTCCGACAGGAAGCTCTTCTTCGGCATGGCGTTGAGGCCGCAGAACAAGGCAAGGCCCTCATCGGCAACGAGCGCCATAATGTGGCTTTTGCGTTCGATCGACCACAGCTTGAGCGCGAGTGAGGCGCGCAGCGCGTGGGCTGCTGGAATCATGCTCGAGCCTGGCAACTTGCCGGCACGGGCGAGCGCACCATCACCATCGAACTGCACCAGATCGGGGACGAACAGGAACAGCCCGCCCATCCGGGTGGTGAACTCGCGCTCTGTCAAGGTGAACTCCTTGACATTGGCTGTCGCCTCGACCGTGGGACCGACACGGAACGGCCGCTCCTCGTCGAGGCGCCGCGGCAAAGGGGCAAAGCCTTCTGCGGCGAGAACCTCGCGAACCGCCGTGGCGCTCAGCGGCGTTCCTTGTTCCTTGAGTGCCCGGCTGATCTCGTAGACTGAGTAATTGCGTTTGCGCAGAGCCACGATCTGCTCATGGGCACGGCTCTTCTTGGGCTGCTCGCGCGGTCCCGGATGCGCGGTGGCGAAGAGCTCCGGCAGCTCTCCGCGACGAAAAGCGTGACACAATACGCGGAATGCGCCCGGGGAATATCCGAAACGACGCGCCACCTCGGCCGACGGCTCGTCTTCGAGGTAGAAGGCCCTCAGGGCCTCATATTGACGCTGGCGCGGCGTCGCCGGCGCGGCGAAGAAACGCCGACATTTTGTTATGCTATATGGTGCTCTGATAGACACTTGCGCACGGTGTCATGTGCCGAACCACTCGTCAAGCGCGAATTACACCGCAA
>DATFQX010000017.1:0-19525 GCA_035263865.1 Xanthobacteraceae bacterium | reverse complement strand
GTCGGCGAAGGTGGAGTATAATTTTCTGGGGCTCGACGACCGGACATTTATCGCTCCTGCCGGATTCCAACGCCTCGCCGGAGATACTTTCTTTGTGAGGAACCGGGACATCCAGATGGTGAAAGTGGGGATCAACTACCTTTTCAATTGGAGCACCTACCGCAACTGATCGGGCGTGCTGCGTCTCGTGCTATGATGCGTCCGTCCGTATTGCCTTGCGCAGTTGCGCGTCATGTCTCGCGCTCAGCTTAGAGAGCTCGGGCACGAGAAATTTTATGACGCATTGTTCGATGGCCTCCAGGAACTCGGCTACGTGGAGGGACGAAACCTCATCGTTCCAAGAGTTTGCGGCGGAGATGGTTCGACTGAATGTCGCCGTAATTATCGTGGTGACGACGCACACAGCGCTTGCGGTTAAGAAGGCGACCACGACCATTCCCATCATGCACCCGAACGCTATTGATCCGCTAAACACCGGTTTGATTTGCCAACCTTGCGCACCCCGGTGGGAATCTTACGGGAGGCGCGGCAGTTGACCGCCGAAGTCAGCGCAAAACGCCTAGAAATACTAAAGAAAGTGGTGCCCGGGCTGTCGCGCGCGTCGACCCTCTAGAATCCGACCAATCCCGCACTCGTATTTTCCTGGAAGGCACGCGCGCTGGGACTAACGCTTCAATCTCACGAGGTGCAAGGACCGAAGGACTTTGCGGCCGCTTTTTGCCGCGATCGCCGAAGAGCGTCCTGATGTGCTCCTCGTCTTGCAGGATGCGGTCACGATGCAGCAGAGAAACGAGATCGTCGACTTTGCAATACAGAAGCGGCTGCCGAGCGTGTTTCAAGAGAAAGGGTGAACTTTTGCAACAGTATCGGCACTTCTCGGACCTCGCGAGATGTCCGACTTCCAGTCGGCGTCCCTGATAGTGCATCGGGGAGGAAATCCCCCATGCTCGACATTAAGCGGCGTGACGTCATTATTTCTTTGAAATCTGTTTGCGGCATACCGTTTTGAATGTCTTTAAGACCGACCGTGATGATTTGACTAACGCTCTCTTTCAGAGCCCGTTGTGATTCCTTTAGCCCCCGTTGTTGCTGCGGACGTAGAGCCTCCTCCGTGAGTTCGGCATCGGCAAAGCTCTGCAATTCATCTCGCTTTTTCATCTCGAGCTCGCGTTCCCTCAGGCCTTCGTCGTGTTTCTTGACCTCCAGTGCACGTTTTCTGAGGTCTGCCGCTATAGTTTCAAAGTTCTCTTGTGTTGCCTTCGAGGCGGCCCGTAATCTTTTAATTGCGATGCGTTGGTACGCTACCACACCTATTGTCAGCGCCAAACCGATCAGAACAAGGGACAATAGAAACACACTGCCGCCTTGCAGGGCTTGGAAAAAGTTCGCTAGTTCGGCGACATCTATATCCATTTTCTCGGCCCGACATAGTTAATGAATTGCAATATCGCGGTATCCTTTGGCGATATAGCTTCTTTTTATTCGACCAGGGTGACGGCGTTCTGACTCGTGGTGATGAAGCTGCGCCCGACATAGTTAATGAACTGCAAATTTCTTCGTGGGCCGCCTGGGAACAAGCGGTCTGTTGATTGATACACGAATTGGCGGTTGCGCGGAGGCGGCGTAACTGTCCGCGCCAACGATTCATTAACGCTGCGCTGCCACTTTGTGCACCTTGTCGCGGGACAAGGCAAATGCCCAGGAGCGGCCAAATGCTATTCACAATGGCCGTTTTCTGCCACGTACTGATTGCTGGGATCACATTGCTGATCGCGGTCGCTCTTGACGACTCCACGTGACCACGGCGGCCGCGATTCGTTTGTTCTCGGGGTTGTGACGTCCTGCCTGCGACTCCGGGCTTCGAGCGCAAGACGCCGGATTCAGCCTCGAGGGCATTGCGTGGAAGCGGAACGATTCGCCTTACTGTTCCAGCCACTCGCCTGATTGGCTGAAGGTGAAGAACCCAGCCTGCACGGCAGTCAAGCCGGAGGGAACAGGAGGATTAGGGGCGATGACGACTCGCGAGCACTTAACCCAAGCAGATCGGTTCATTTCCGAATGCGAGAGCCGTATTACGCGCCAGCGCGAGATCATCGCAACTGCTTATAAAAAGGGTCAACCTACAGATATTCCTGTGTCGATGCTACGAGCGTTGGAGCAAAACCTGCGTTCCTTTGAGAAGCACCGTCACCTAATCCTCGATCAGCTAAAAAACGGGCCGGCAATGACTGGTAAGAACCGCATCAAGATCGGACTCTGACGCTTAGTGCCATGAGCCGACATATGCGGTGCAGCAAATAGCAAGGCTCTTCGATTGCCTCGCCTGGCATTATAGCCGTCCAGCAAGCGCGTGATCGCGTCCTGGTAAATGGCTCGACACCTGGGCGGTGGCGTCCGCCTTTACTGGGCATCGCGCCGGCGATGGCCAAGGGCGAAGATCGCGCCGCGCCATGCTGCCAGGATCGTGCGGCTAGGCATCGTGCTGGTGGAAGCGGACGTTGTGTCCTGCGGCACGACGGGATCCACTGCTTCCCGATCTCCCGTCTGACTTTCGGCGACTGCCGCGCTGGTGAAAGCGGGCGGGGTGTACTGCGGCACGACGGGATCCACTGCTTCCCGACCTCCCGTCTGGCTTTCGGCGACTGACGCGCTAGTGGAAATGGACGTTGTGTCCTGCGGCACGACGGGATCTACTGTTTCCCGATCTCCCGTCTGGCTTTCGGGGACCGGAGAATTGGGGGCGCGGGGGTGCGCTATGCGAACGACCTGCCATGCCCGATCGTGAGCGGCTTTTACTGCCGCTTTGTGTTCGGGCGTCCCCCATAGAACTCGGCGGCGGATCTCCAAATCGATCCGATAAAGCTCGTCCCGAAGCTGAGAATATCTCAGTTCTTGAAATTGCCGAGCCAGCGGACCAAGCGCAATGAAGTTGGCGTTTACATCCAGGAACTTCGCAAGCAATGCCTCATTGTCGAGTTTTGCGATCAATTCTTCTGAGTCCGAGAGCGCGATCGGCTGCTCGGAGTCGAGATGGTCCATGATCGAGTTGCTCTTCGTGGGCATCTAAGTTGCTCTTCGCGGGCACCTAATCGGAGGCCAAACGACGGCGAGGGTAACGCCGAGGATACAAAATCGCCGTCTGCTGCGCACGTGCCGCGAGCGGCCGCGCGACCGCCGCACCGCCGAGCAGCGTGATGAAGTCGCGACATTTCAATTGAGCAGATTGCATTCAATTTCCGTCCGCCAGATTGTAGAATATCGAATTACCAATGGTCAGTCAGCGCGTCAGCCGCAACTCGCGTGTAACGCGGAAAGTGCCTCAATTTGACTGCATTTCTTCTCATCGAATAGCCCGGAGTGGGGCACAGTCGGCGGGCTAGAAAGGTTGTCCGTGCATCTCTTTGTCCTAGCCACTTCTGTCATCGTCACACTTATCGCAGGCTGCCAATGGGCAAGTAAACTCGGGGTGTTTGGTACCCGCAGCGCCGATTGGGCAAGCCAGAATTGGCGAGCCCACATGGGCACGACAGTGGTCTGCGTCGGTCTTTGGACGCTGTGGCTTTGCTTTTAGCGGTTGTGTCAAGTTTGGTCCGTCCGTTGCTGCGAGCTCGATGCTGCAAACTCGGAAAGGCACCCGGCCCCGACGTGGGACAACAGAAATTGGCATGCCGCGTAAATAGTGTGAGCGTCCAAGAAATTTGTTGGGGGCGCGGAGATCTCAACCGCCTCCACCTTGAATGATTGCGCGGCCATTTTAACAGCCACAAAATCCTCACGCTATGCCGTGTTTTCTGCATGCACAACTGCCGCCCGCGTCACGTGCGGCGCAATATCCTTTAGGAGTTGCGGATATTTTGTATTGATCGTCGTTTCAAACATCAGGAAACCAGTGACATTGCAGCCCGGCCGTGCGTAGCTTTGTACGAACCCCGCACTGACCGGATCGCCACTCATCACGGCTACAATGGGGATGGTGCGAGTCTGCCGATGTAGCGCTGCCGCTGCGGTATGCGGACGCGCAAAAATGGCGTCTGGCGACAGCGCGACAAGCTCCGCCGCAGCCGCCGAGGGGTCGGGATCGGCATTCGTCCACCGCGTATCGATCAACACGTTTCGGCCGTCGGTCCATCCGAGCTCCTGAAGTGCTGCTCGGAAAGCTGCGAGGCGAGCGTTCCATTGAGGATCGCTCTCGGCGAATCCCATCAGCACGCCACGATCCGGCCGCTGCGCTCGCGCCGCAATCGGCCATCCAGCTACACCGCTGCCTAGAAGTGCGATGAATTCCCGCCGCCTCAAGGGGGCTTACCCCAAGGCCAAGGAGCACGGATTAAAAGTATAGCAAGTCAGGGCCCTTGCGTCGCAGCAAAAGCCGCCCGCTCTTGTCCGCTTCGGGTCATTAGCGTCCTATCGATACGCCGCCAGCGGTCGCGCCGTGTCCGCTTCGCCCCAAAAGCGGACTAGCGCACGCTTACCTCGATATGTCCGCTTAGTGCCGTGAGCGGACTCTCGCGCTGCAATAAAATTAGCTGATTTCCATCGGGCAATTTCATGCGACCAGTTCATTCATAGCGCCGACGATTCGCACGGCCATTGGTTCCGTGCGTCCGCGCACGTTTACCTCGCACACAGGAAATCCACTCATTTCGACGCCGGCAGTGGTAGCAACAATGTCGGACACAACGAGTTGACAGCCATAATCTTTGGTCAGGTCCTGGAGACGAGCAGCAACATGCACCGAATCGCCAATTGCTGTCAGGAGGAAGCGATCCCGGTAGCCAAGCTCGCCTAGGATGACGTTGCCGGCGTGGATCCCGACACCGATTGCAATTGGCTGCGGCAGGTCGTCAGCCAATGTTCGATTTAGGTCGGCGAGACGGCTATGAATAAGTTGCGCCGCGACCAGTGCTTGCGAGCAAGCCTCACGTGGGCCGGCATGTATGCCAAAGATCGCCATCATGCCGTCGCCGACGAATTGGTTGGGCATGCCGCCGGTATCGACTACCGCACCTGCCACGGCGTCGAAGAAATGGTTCAGCAGGAATATCACGTCGTAAGGGAGGCGCTTCTCGACCAGTGCCGTTGATCTGCGGATGTCTACAAACATAATCGCGACGAAACGTTCAATGTCCGAAGCCTCCGAAGAATCACGTCGATCCGACTCGCTCGCGCCGATATCTGGCGGCAGCAGCGGAAGCGCCGCGATATCGCTGCGCGGACGCAGCTGACACGCAACCCGCTAATGACCGGTTGGGGTCATGCACGTCATTCCCGCCGTCCCGGCATGTCCGCATTGCCCCAAAAGCGGACAAAGTAGGTGACACTGCGCCATGTCCGCTTTGTGCCAAAAGCGGACATGTGCACCGCAGCAAAGTGCATCTATTCGATCACCTCGTCGGCCGCGACGAGCAACTTGTCGGGCACGTCGAGGCCGAGCATCCGGGCGGTCTGGACGTTGATGACCAGCTCGAACTTGATCGACTGCTCGACTGGCAATTCCGCAGGCTTCGCGCCCTTGAGGATGCGACCGGTATAGACGCCCAACGGACGAAGCGCATCTGTAAGGTTACTTCCGTAGCTCATCAACCCGCCGGCTTCGGCAAAATCGCGCCCTGGGTATACTGCGGGAATTGCGTGGCGCGACGCCAGGTTGGCAAGTTGCACCCGTCGGCTGTTGAAGAAGGCGTCGCCGCCAACGAAGAGGGCGTCGGGCCGCGCGCGCACAAATGTTGCGAAGGCCGCGTTGATCTCGCCGCTGGTTCTGGCGTTGAGAACCTGGATTTGCAGCCCCATGGCGCGAGCGGCGACATTCACCTCTCGCAGTGCGCTCTCGGAATTCGTGGCATCGGCCGGATTGACAAGCACGGCCACGCGAATGGCTGTCGGCACCAGCTCACGCAGGAGCTCCAGCCGCTTTGCTATCAACTCACCATTGAAAAAATTGATCCCTGTCAGATTGCCGCCCGGCCGGGCGAGACTGGCGACAAGACCGAGCCTGACGATCGATTCATAGATGCGATCAACAATGGCCAAGAGTGCCCTGTCTTCTGTTCTCGGCCACTGTCGCTGTCAACTCGTCGAATGTCCGATAGTCGCCGGGGAAATACGAATTCACCGCCAGATTATGCAACCGCAATTTGACCTCTCGTCGTTCGTTCAAACGAAATTGGGCAAACCAGCTAATGTCGAAAAGCCGCGGCTCTGGATTCGTTCCGGACAGCGACATGACAAGATTGAAAGGAGGAAACGAAATTTCCGAATAGACGTGCGCCTTTGGACTTCCTAGCTCCATGCGCCCGGTAATTCCGGCTTGTCGACTCGCATTCGAGTTGTTCAAATCATAGAGCGACATAAACAAGTGCAGATTTCGAAGGTCATCGCAGTCAACCGATTCTCGATTCAACAGATAGCGCATCAGTTGTGGATGCTTTTGGGCGAAGCTTGGCGGCGATGCGCTGCAAAACATAACAAGCATTTGCTTGAATACGTTTAGCGGCTTAATCAAACACCGCAGTTCTACGAACGTGTTTGGCTGCACCATATGACAGAGTGGGAATAATCCATGCGCAAATTCGACATATGCCCGGCCGTACCACCCGCCAGTGTCATTGTTGCAACGGTGACATAGCGTGTGTTTACCGCTCCCGCGTTGATTGATTTTTCCTTATGGATTTTTCAAATCCTCCACCAAGTCAGAGCCGATCAGTTTGTAAATGTCGGCCTCCAACACGCGGTGGTCATTGAAAGCCGCGCTTGGGGGGACGTGTTCAAAGGTCAGTGGACCGAAGGTTCCGCACAGGTGGCACAAGCCGTTTGGCATAATGCGCGCAGCTATGCACTGGTGCGTTGGCGGCTAGCGCGGCAGTTCGGCGGCATGCCGGCAAATCGTCCAGCCCTGACAACACAGTCGGCCGGCGCGGTCGTTTGTGAAAGGTTGGTTGTGCAAACGCGCCCGCGACCTTCTGCGTGACAGCGGGATCAGGAGAGCGCGCTTGGGTCGACGCATCTTCGAATGCGTGCTTTCGATTGGGACCTGATCCGCGCAGAGTCTTAGGGCCAGCGGCCATCCGCGCCGCATCAACAGGCCGGACACATACGTCAAAAAGCTCTTGTCAATCAGGCGCCGTCCACACATGACCACCCAAAGCGGACATCGAGCTGGCTCGAAATTCTGCAGCGCGGCATGTCTGGGATTTGATCTAGTCAAACTCGCGCTCCAGGCGCATGCTTACTCTGCCCGGCCATGAGGACGCCGCGATTCGCAGGAGGTTCCCCATGAGTGAGAATGGCTGGTATTGGACTTATTGGGTTGGCGTCATTGTGTTCGCCTTGGCCTGCCTCTTTGGGTACATCCTTACTGCGTAGCGTGGGGCAGGCGGGCTGGCTGCGTGCGTTGCAGAATTTTTCATAGAAGACCGCGGACCTTCTCGAAGATCGCCAACGCGCCTGCTTCTTTTGGCGTTCAATGAGGAAAGAAATTAGATTTGTCCGCTTTCGGGGGCAGAGCGGACAGGGCCTCCATGATGACGCCTTGTCTGCTTATGCCCGAAACGGTCATCGGCGGGGCTATTTTGCTGTGACGCACAACACTGCCCTTTGGTAGGCTTTGCCCTCGACGGCAATTTTACATGAGACGGCGCCGCTTCATCGCACTCCTGGGCAGCACGGCCGTCGCGTGGCCGCTCGCGGCACGCGCGCAGCAATCAGCGATGCCGGTGATTGGGTATCTCAGTGCGGGTGCGTCGGCGCCAACCGCGATATTCCGCCAGGTCCTGGCCGAAGCCGGTTACGTCGAGGGGCGCAATGTCGCGATCGAATACCGCTTTGCCGAAGGCAAATATGATCGACTACCGGCGCTGGCGGCAGAGTTGGCACGCCGTCATGTGGCGGTGATCGTAGCCGTCCCGACGCCTGCGGCCGTCGCCGCCAAAGCTGAGACTGCATCGATTCCAATCGTGTTCCTCGGCGCTGAGGACCCGGTCAGGGTGGGCCTCGTTGCCAATCTGGCGCGCCCGGGGGGCCATGTGACCGGTGCGAGCCTCTTGTTTGCCGAACTTGGACCAAAGCAGCTGGGACTGTTGCGCGAGCTTGTTCCTACTGCGACGCGTATCGGACTGCTGATCAATCCGAGCAATATGAATGCTGATGACGTGACCAAAGACGTGACAGCAGCGGGCGCTGCGTTGGGACTCCAGATCGAAGTCGTTCACGCGAGCAACATCCTCGAAATTGACGCGGCGTTTGCGTCCCTTGTTCGCAAGCGAGCCGATGCGCTCGTGGCCGGCACCGACTCCTTCTTCTTTAACCGGCGGCTCCAGCTCACGGCATTCCCGCCGTCTATAATGCACGCGAGTATGCGGAAGCGGGCGGCCTGATGAGTTACGGGACGAGCCTCATGGAGGCGTTTCGCCAGGTCGCAATCTATACCGTCCGAATCCTCCAGGGCGCCAAGCCAGCTGATCTGCCGGTCGTCCAATCGAGCAAGTTCGAATTCGTGATCAACCTTTCGACCGCGAGAGCGCTCGGCATCGAAGTCCCGCCGACCCTGCTCGCCCGCGCCGACGAGGTGATCGAGTAAACCATTGCAAGCCGTTTCCTTGCACTGTCGTTTGCTGCGGCGCATAAAGTCGCTAATGGCACGAAGCGTCGTTTCGCTGCGGTGCCAATGTTTGACTGCTATTGGAGGTGAAGCGGACATTGCGTGCGCGTCGCGGTCATGTCGATAGGGAGCGATTGACCCAGAGCCGACAAAACTTAGGTTGAACTGCCGCAGTGCAGCAGCCTCGCGCCCGGCCGCTCGCGGTGCGCGCGCCAAAATCTGCAATGCCAGAAATCGGGGCCTCCGCCGAGCGTGACTGCTCACGCGACGACCAACCAGTCAACGCCCTGGCTGAGTTTCGATGAGGTTAATACGCGGATTAACCATCATCTCGATCTCGTGACCGCATTTTTCACAAGACCAGAAATGACGAACCTCATGTTTGCTCACATACGCCGACCATCTCGGTGCTACCAATAGGTCGTTGCATTCGGTGCATGCCAGTCCATAGGGCGAATAATTGTCGATCCCCGTCGTCGCCATGACGACCTCCCTTATTTTTAGTTTCTTATGACGTGAAGAGGTAAAAGCATTATGACACTTTGACCGTCAACTTGTGGATGAGTGGTGCACTGCCGCAAAATCAGTTCGCTTGAGATCGATCGATAGAAGCGGCCATCAATGTGTACAGCCCGGCATCGGCGCTCCTGAGCCGTTGCACGGCATCGCTCGCTCGGGAGTGCAATGAGAAAGGGATCGTTGCATCTTTCCTCCGCGGCCTTCACTTGAACTCGCGGCGGGTTGTCGCGCCTTCTTGCCGCGATCTACGATGTTCCCCGATGATCCAAAACACGTCACACGCCGAGGAGGGCCACGGCAGCCTGCTGGTACTTGCGCTACTGGCGCTCATCGTCGGCGCGGCGGCGGGACTTGTGGGAGCGATCTTCCGGCTTACGCTTGAACAAGCGGACCGTTTGCGTGATGCGATGATTGCCTGGGCACAGGGCGAAAAGCTTGCAGGATTTTTGTTCTTTGTGGCGACTTGTGCTGCCGCGGCCTTGATTGCGGCCTGGTTGGTCCGCCGATTCTCCCCCCACGCATCGAGCGTTGCCCACTTTGTCGGAAAAATCTTCCGCCGTCAGTGGCCAGATTGTCGGGTGCTGCTTGCCGCCGGTGCGGGTGCCGGCCTTGCCGCTGCCTTCAACGCACCCGTGGCGGGCGCGGTTTTCGTGCTGGAAGAGCTTGTGCGTCGGTTCGAGCTCCGTATCGCGGTCGCGGCGCTCGGTGCATCGGCCGCAGCCATCGCTGTGGCGCGCGTGTTTCTCGGTGATGCGCCTGATTTCCATGTCGATGCGCTTGCCTATGCCAGCGCCGAGGCGCGACCGCTCTTCTTCGTGCTAGGTGCTGTGGCCGGCCTGGTGGCAATCGCCTACAACCGGCGGCGGCGGCGATGCGATCACGCAGCGCTCGCTCGTCGGGGCGGAGACGCTTTCCGTACTTCCTTTGGTTTTTCTACTGCGCTTCGGGCTCGGCACGGTATCATACGCTGCCGGAACACCGGGCGGGCTGTTCGCACCCATGCTCGCGCTTGGCGCTCAGCTCGGCTTGTTCTTCGGACTTCTCTGCCGGTCAGCATTTCCTGAGCTGGATATTCAGGCAGAAGGATTTGCCGTCGTCGGAATGGCCACCTTTTTCACCGGCGTGGTGCGCGCCCCGCTGACCGGCATTGTGCTCGTTACTGAGATGACCGCCAACGCGACGATGTTGCTGCCGATGCTCGTCGCGTGCTTTGCCGCCATGCTTGTGCCGACCCTGCTGTGCGATGCGCCCATCTATTACTCGCTGCGCGAGCACACCCTGCGCCGCGAAGGGGCTCTCCAGTCGAAAGCTCAGAAAAAATGATTGGTCGCGAGCAAGGCCATTGGCAATTTCAATCGCCGATGCAGTGCAGCGGTCTGCTGCTGCATACGGAAGTGCAGTCTTGCTCTGACGAAAAGACCGGTTGTTGACTGATGCTGGCCGATCGGCACCATCGCTCGTCTGCGGCAGGTGTCGGACCACGCGTACTTATCCGGCAAGGCAAAGGGAGAAGCATGATGCAACAACGTAGCTCGGTTGGCCGCGCGCAGGCTGTGATTGCGAGCACGGTTGCCGGATTAGTGGCGCTCACCCTCGCTGCGCTTGCCCAGTCGCCCAAGATCGGAGATCCGCCTGAAGCCAAGAATATGCGACTGGTGGGATACAACGATTTGCAGGCCCGTAGCGCTTACCAACCGACGATCCATCATCAAGGCGACCGCTACATCGCCTATGTCGGGCATCACGGTGGAACGGTAGACGTGCCAAAGCCGATGAACCGACTGACCGGACAGCCCGAATACAGCGGCACCTCGATCGTTGATGTGAGTGATCCGGCTCAACCAAGATACCTTGCGCACGTTCCGGGCCTGCCAGGCGAGTCGGAGCAGGGCGGCGCGCAGATGGTGCGCGTTTGCGACGGCAAGGCGCTTCCCAAAGCCGATGCGAGCAAGACCTATATGCTGCGCGTCTTCGGAGGCCGTGCGCATGAAATGTGGGACGTCACCGATCCGGCCAAGCCCACTCTGGTGACGACGATCGTGCAAGGTCTGAAGGATACCCATAAGAGCTGGTGGGAGTGCGACACCGGCATCGCCTATCTGGTGTCGGGCGTAGAAGGCTGGCGGGTCCGGCGCATGACTCAGGTCTTCGATCTCAGCGATCCGTCAAAGCCGGTCCATGTTCGTGATTTTGGTCTGGTCGGACAGGAGCCGGGCTCCACCGGAGCGGTGCCGACTGAGTTACATGGGCCGATCTCGACCGGCCCGCAGGGCAACCGAGTCTATTTTGGCTACGGCACCAACAAGGGCGGCATTCTGCAGATCATTGATCGCGAAAAGCTTCTCAACGGCGCAAAGGAACCGTCGCCGGAGAACCTGCGCTATCCGGTCGTGACTCAACTCGACATGTTGCCATTCAACGGCGCGCACACGGTCTTCCCGATGCCGAACATGCCGGTTGCGGAATTTGCCAAGGACAAGGACGGTAAGGTCCGGGACTTCGTCATGATCGTGGATGAGCAGATTCTCAATGAATGCCAGGAAGTGCGACAAATAGTGTTCTTCGTCGATGTGACGGTTGAATCGAAACCGATGGTGGTTTCGAATTTCTATGTGCCCGAGGCGGACGGACATTTCTGCCAGCGGGGCGGGCGCTTCGGCGCGCATTCCTCGAACGAGAGCATGGCGCCGGTCTTTTACAAGAAGATCGCGTTCATCGCCTATTTCAATGCTGGCGTTCGCGCGCTCGACGTGCGAAATCCGTATCAGCCGAAGGAAATCGGCTACTTCATCCCCGCGATCACGGACGCAACCAACAAGCGCTGTATCAAGGTCGATGGGATGGACCGCTGCAAGATCGCGATCCAGAGCAATAATGTGGAAACCGACGACCGCGGCTACATCTATATCGTCGATCGCGCGAACACCGGTATGCACATTTTGGAGCTGACAGGCGAGGCGCGCGCTATTGCTGCTCTGCGGTAGCTTCCTTGCCCCGCGAGTTGACTGCAGCGGCAGCCGCACCTGTTCAGCCGCGCTCGTGCAGCTTGCAGCCACCAATCAGTCGCCGCCACAACAATCACCGGCCGAGCAATCGCCGTCCCAGCAAGATTAGAACTCTTGCGCCAAGAGGTTGGGCGCGACGTGCTGTTCGACGCCGCTACCATATAGAAAGGCCGCCGTGATGGCGGCCTTTCTTTTGTGCAATTGCGAATGTCTGCTGGTGGCACTTCGCGACCGAAACCATGAGCGCGAATTTGCGTCCGCTTTTGGAGCGATCCGGACAAAGGTGGTGGCTTGTCCCGATGATCTCTGGCGCTATGACCTCTTGCAGACCTCGGGTGTGCAGCGCAACCGATTATCCGGTTGCAGAACGGCTGATGTACCCGCTGACCGACCGCCGCGAAAACGCTATCCTCCGATCCTGCCCAGGTCCCGCGGTGACCACATGCAGCTTGATCGGCTGAAACGGCGCGAATTCATCACGCTCATTGGCGGCGCGGCGGCATGGCCACTCGTCGCCCACGCCCAACCGGCGCGTAGGCGACCGGTCGTCGCGTTCGTCCATGCCGTTATTCCTCCCGCCGAGATGGCAGGATCAAATCCCATTTCCCCGCTTGCGCGCGCTTTTGTGCACGGTCTGCACGATCTCGGTTGGATCGAGGGTCAGACTGTCGTGATCGAGCGGCGGTCGGCGGAGGGAGACCCGCAACGTGCACCCGCCATTTTTGCCGAACTCACCACTCGCGGCGTCGATGTGATCGCAATGGGCGGATCGCGGTGGCTGCGCGAAACCGCACAGCAGGCGACAAAAACTATCCCGACGGTCCTCCTATTCGATGCTGATCCCGTTGCCGAAGGCGTTGTGCCAAGCCTCGCCCGGCCCGGCGGCAATCTCACCGGCGTGATCGGGACATTGGAAACCCTGGTGGGTCACCGGAGGCTACGCGCAGGGCGTTCAGCAAGCGCTTTCTGCTCGATCTGGCGGAGGACTGGCAGCAGCATGGGCGAGAGGTGTTCAGGCGGGTGCGCCGGGAAAGTCCCGCCAGCTATCTGAAAGTCTGCGCAGTGCTAGTGCCGCGCGAGATGCAAATCGAACACTCGGGCGGCGTCAAGGCGATGACCACCGACCAGATTGAGCGCTCGATCGAGTACATCAGAGAGCAGCTCGCCAAGCGGGAAGCTGGGGCAAATGCCAAGGTTGTCGAGGGGGTTGCGGAGCCGATCTTGCCGGCGCCGACAGCGGTCAACGCCAAAAGTCTTTGAAGCGGTCGGGCGCCATTTGGCGGCGAGGAAGCGCACCTCGAAATTCCAGTGCATCCGAAGCTGCAAGAGATCATCGACGCGACGCCGACGGTAGGCGTCAAGACGTTCCTTGTGACGCATTTCGGCAAGCCCTATAGCGCCCCAGGATTCAGCAACTGGTTCCGCGATCTCTGCGACGCAGCCAACTGTTTGGACGTATCGGCGCATGGCTTGCGTAAGGCGGCGGGGCGGCGGCTCGCTGAGATCGGATGCAGCGCAAACCAAATCGCGGCAATCCTCGGTCATGCGTCGCTTTCAGAAGTGCAGCGTTACACCAAGGCGGCCGACCGCAAGCGCATGGCGCGCGAGGCGATGGCGAAACTGATCGAGGGCGGATTGTGAACAGATTTTTGTCCAGCATGGTGTTCACGCTGGACAATTTTGGAGCTAAGGCATTGAGATCAAACGAGCCAAAGCAAATCATGGTGGGCCCGGGAGGACTCGAACCTCCAACCAGACCGTTATGAGCGCGGTTATCTTGTCGGAAATATCGATGAAATCTACTGTCTTTCATCACCCCAACCAAGGGATGTTCACGATCAGTTGCGGTCAGTCGTTGGCGAACCGTTGGTTGGGCGCCCGACGGATTATTTGGACCAGACAGCAACCGCGACTGCGATAGTGGTCGCAATTCTTTTAACCGACCATTTATTTTCGCCAATTGGAACAACCGTGAAGCAACTAGCCTTCGCGCGGTTCCAACTCGTGCAAAAGCCCTGCGCATTAAGCCTCCACGTACCAGCGCTCTTACTGCCGGATTCTCCGAGAGGCTCCCGGGTCATCTTTCCGTCCGACGTGAAGGTCATTTTGAATTTAACGCCACTGAGTGTGGCAGCAGTGAAGGGCTGGCCGTTGAAGAATGTCGCCTGGATGTCGCTTGGAGCCATGGGCTCCGCAGCGAAGGCTCTGCTCGCGTGGAAAAATATTGTCGCAACAACAAATGGCTCTGCGCGCATCGAACCTCGGGGGATGGCCAACCCTTACCTGGTACCGTGTCTGTGCCCTGGCGCGGATAGCCTCCTCGACAGCCGGCCAATATTTTGCCTGCTCAGGCGTCAGTTGCAACACTGCCTTGACAATGCCAATTCGCGCCATCGATCAAAGATGTTGAACTCGGTTTGGCTGGGACTCGCGCAGTGCAGCCCTGACCGCAACGTCCTGGCGAAAGCGTTTGCCGGCCTAGACATTGCGACCGACGGCATTGCAATGTAGCTGGCCCTCCAGATGGCCGCAAAAGCGACCAGATAGTTTCCATGAACGCGCTGCGCTCTACGATCCTCGTTTTCTTCGCCACAACTCTGTGGCTCGGGTCATTGATCGCTGCTGCGTGGGCGGTATCAGTCAAATCCAACACCCCGATTGCCATACGCGGTGCGGGCTCGACTTTTGCGTCCTTGCTCTACGCGAAATGGATCAACGCCTTTTCGGGTACATTTCCGAATGTAACGATCAACTATGACGCCGTCGGGAGCGACGAAGGTATCGCGCGCTTCATCGGACAAACCGTCGATTTGCGGGTACCGACGCGCTAGTGACCGAAGCCGAAGTAGCCAAGGTTTGCAATGGCGTCATCATGGTGCCAACAACTGCCGGCATGACGGTCCTCGCCTACAATTTGCCGGGCCTAAAAGCCGCGATCAAGCTTCCGCGCGACGCCTACGCTGATATATTCGCCGGCAGGATCAAGCGCTGGGACGATCCGCGCCTCTTGGAGGCCAATCCGGGCGTTACTTTACCTCACCTCGACATTGTGCGTGTCGCGCGTCGGGACGTCAGCGGCGCGACCGCCGTGTTCACTCGACACTTGGCCACGATCAGCCCGGCCTGGCGCAATGGGGGCTTTGGGATCGGTCAATCGATCCAGTGGCCGGAAGGCACGATCCTTGCGGACGGAAACGAAGGCGTCATCGCGCGGCTCAGGATTAGCGAAGGCGCCATCGGCTACGTCCAATATGGCTTCGCTAAACAGTTCGTGCTTGCGATGGCGGCCCTGCAGAACAAAGCCAGTGCGTTCGTCTTGCCCGACGCCCGTTCGGGGCAGTTGGCGGCGGCGGGAAAGGTCCCCTCCCTGAACGAACTGGACGCGTCAATTATCGACCCGACGGGATCGGGCGCCTATCCGATCGTCAGTTACAGCTGGATTGCGATCAACAAGTCATACGATGTTCCCTTAAAAGACGAAGCGGTGCGGGAATTCGTTAATTGGGGTCTGTCGCGCGGACAAAACGACGGTGCCGAACTGGGCTATATCCCGCTCGCGAGGGGTATTGTTGCGCTAAGCAAAAGGCGCTCGGCGGCCTCGCCCCATAGTCGAGGCACAATCCAGCAGCCAACCAAGTTGGATTTCGTCATCAACCTCAAGAGCGCCAGCGCGCTTGGCCTCGAAATTCCGCCGACGATACTCGTGCGCGCCGACGAGGTGATCGAATAAGGGCTGCCTTGCTGCGATTGCTCACAGCCGGTTTTGGCACGAAGCGGACATACCGAGGTAAGCTCGCGATGTCTGCTTTTGGGACTGAAGCGGACTTCGCGTGTTCAACCTAGCAGGCTACCCAGTGACAAGTGCTGCGCAGGCATCAACCTGAGACGGCAGCCTCGTTCGTGCAGGAAATAGTGAGTCGGGGTCGGCGTCGGCCTGGCGACATTGCAGCGCACGGGTGATCAAACTCAGGTCGAGCCGCGAGAGCCCGGCTGTGCTCAGAAACGCCACAGCGTCGTCGTTCGAGCCCATGCGACCGGTCAGCCAGGTGTAACAGAACCGCCCGGGATAGAGGAGCGTCCGCAGAAAGGGCTTGCGATCTTTCGGCTGGAGCCTTTCAGCGGTCGCGAAGCGCTGTGCCTGGTCTGTCCAGTTCGCAAATGGCGCGCCGCTCAAATAATGTTGAATCTCTTCCAACGTTGGCCGTACCGGCCGTACGCACTCTCGCTCCATCAGTACGACCGCATGATCGAGATAATCGATGCGATCAAGGGGAGGGAATCGGCCGACACCGAAGAGCCGGTCGGTCCAGAATACGGAAAGCTTAGCACCCCAATCGGCTGACATCGCTGCCGCCTGGTTTCGAACGCGATCGAGGGTCTGCGGGGATATTCCCGCCTCAGTGACCAGAGCCATATCAATGTCGCTGTAACGCCGGCTGAACCCGCCATGGGCGAGGCTGCCGATGAGATAGACTCCGAGCAGTTCGGAGCGGAGCGCTGCTTGCCAAAGTGGGACAATGCGATGGGCAAAATCGACGGCGGTCGCTTGGCCGGACGTATCCGTCGTTGGTGGCATGGAAATGGCAGGCGCCCTGCGGCTAGTACCGCAATTTGAACTATACCGACCGCCACCTTATGCGGAAGGGCTTATGTGCCCAACGTCTGTTGCTCGCACGAAGCGGAGGTATAAGGCAACGTCGCGATGTCCGCTTTGAGGGGTGAAGCAGCATGATCTACATAATGGCATGCCGCTTCTGGGATCTGACGAATTTGTGAAGCTTAAATCAGCCGATCTCGGCACGGTTACACTGTAAGCGGAGTCCGTGGCTATCGCACGGTCTTACGCAACAGCACCGTATTGTCGAATACGAGATTGATCGTCCAGATCCAACGCGCGCCCATGAATGCCTCGGGGTAGCGCCAGTAGCCGGGCACACCCACGATGCCAACCTCCTGATCGAGATACTCGAACGCTCGCGGCCACTTTGAGTCATCAAAATTCGGGTTCGGATAGTGGATTGCGAAACAGAGGTCCCGGCAGGTCGGCAGCTTTGCCAACGGATGAATGCGCCCGCCGAGATGCGAGGTGTCGTGGATATTGCCGTACTCGACGACATCATCGGGATGCTGCAGCGGTGCGATATAGAACGACTGGGCCTTCCACGTGCTATCCGTCACAGTGCCGTCAGAAAACTTGGCAACGAACCCTCCGTCCCCGGAATGCCATGTGTTGCCCTGGAACACCTCCATCCCGAGGCCCCATCACGCCTGAGCATTCATTGTAGAGGTCAGGCAGCTTGGGGGCCGTCGCGAAATTATTGGCGACCGGCACGGCGAATTTCGTTCCGTCCTGCGCCGTGATTTCTCCAACCGGGTTCTTGCGCAGATTCATGCCCGGCTTTGGGTTGGCGCAAGGAGTGAGGTCTTCCGTGACCATTTTCGCCAGCCCCTGAGTAATAATCCGCTTTGCCAACCGACCAACGAGAGGAGAAAGGCATATGCTGAAAGGGAAGCAGGCTGCACGCGCTCATCCGATGAGCCGACACTCAGCCTAGACGACGCCTCATGAAAACTATGGCGAATTGTCCAAGCACGGCGTTGATATGAGTCAAATTACGGCGCTGCCAATGGCAGCAAAGTTGCGAAGCGGACTTGGCCTAAGTGACGGCGCGAGGTTCCCCTGATGACCCCAACGCCGCGCTTGACCAATCGATAGAACCTAAGCGCTGTACTCGGAATATTCCCTCACGTGGACTTCGGGAATCTATAAAGGCTTGCGGGGTTATCGACCAAGATGGCCGTGCGCGATGCCGGGTCTGACGCCCATTCCGCCAGCAGGTCAAAGAGGATCGCATCGTTCGGCTTTTCTTTCTCGGTCGGATGCGGCCAATCGCTAGCCCATACCACCCGTTGCGGCGCGGCTTTAACATAGGCTCGGGCAACCGGCACCGTGTCGGAGTAGCTCGGTGCGCCGACCTTGCTGTCCTGATAGGCGCCGGACAGCTTGACCCAGGTCTTGCCTTTGTCGATGAGCTTGCTGATCGTCCTGAAGCCAGGATTATCGAGCGCGTTGGGTTGTGCGAGACGGCCGAGGTGATCGAACACGATCGGCGAGGGAACGCGTAGTAGCAAATCTTCGATGCCGGCAATCTGCTCGCCCTTCATGTGGATCTGAATATGCCAGCCAAGATCGTTCACGCGCTTCGACAGCGGCTCGATCATCTCTACCGTCGTGGCGCCCGCCTGGACTAGGTTGAAGCGGATGCCGCGAATCCCGAGATCGTTCATACGCTTGAGATCGGCGTCGGTGACGCTGGTATCGACGACGGCGACGCCGCGGGCAGTCGCGCCGATTTGCGCCATGGCATCGAGCGTGACGCGATTGTCGGTTCCGTAGGTCGAGGGCGTCACGACGACATTTCGCATTGTGCCGACACGCTTCTGCAGCAGCTTGTAATCGGCAACTAGGGCGTCCGGCGGCTTGAGCGTGGCCGACGGAGCAGTCGGATATTTGGCGTCGTAGATATGCATGTGGCAGTCACATGCGTTGGCTGGCGGCTTGAGCTTAGGGGCTTCCGTCCCGGATGAGTACGGTATCTGCTGCGCACTGGCGCCACGCATGCCGAGGCTGCTCGCAGCAGCTGTCATTGCCAGCACGCTGGCAGCCTTCATGAAGTCGCGGCGATCGGTTGACATAGATTCCATGGACGTCCTCCCTTGGCCGGGTTGAGACGAGGGATCGCGGCTCTCGTTGCCACTGTCTCGTCAGACTTCGATCATGCGTTGTTCAGACAAGACGAGTGCGAATAATCCTATTCCAATCTTTTGCCTCTGTGGTCCATATGCGACACGAGCGCCAGGCCGACTGTCGCTTTCGGGGTGAAGCGGAAGCGCATGGACGGGGGGCCGGGCAGCCTGAGACGCGAATGACCCAACTTTGCAATCGGCCGGCCAAATTTGCTGTGACGCACAACACCTCTCGGCAGCGATGTGCTGCGGTGTGGTCCTCTGCTCGGGGACCAAGACCATGAGGCGGCGCGCGTTCATATCGCTTCTTGCCGGCGCGGCGGCTGCGTGGCCGCTCGCGGGGCGCGCACAGCACGGCGAGCGCATGCGGCGGATCGGGCTGCTGATGGGAATGACCGACGATCGGGAGGGACAGGCCCGAGTGACGACGCTTAAGCAGGGGCTTCAAGAATTAGGATGGACAAACGGCCACAACATTCAAATCGAGACCCGCTTTGCTGGGGCCGATGCCGGCCGCATACGGACACACGTAGCAGAACTAGTAGCACTCGCGCTCGACGTAATCGTCGGCCAAACGACGCCGGTCATCCGGGCACTCCGGCAGGCAACAAGCTCCATTCCGATCGTTATGGCGGCGATCAACGACCCCGTCGATCAA